>SVPZ01000017.1 GCA_015065605.1 Oscillospiraceae bacterium
CTCCTATTTCAGACAGTAGAATTGATTGGATCAAGGTTGAACTTAAAACGAAATATGGAGTTATTAAATCTGCTTGGAGTCATAAAAAAGGAAAGACGGTTTATGAAATAACCACCCCTGTAAAAGCGGACGTTGTAATTGAGGGAAAATACTATACCGTTGATGCGGGAAGTTATACGTTTTAATATAAGAAAAAAGGAGTGAGAACGTGCCGGATAAGTTTATTTTACACTCAAAATTTAAGCCGACGGGCGATCAGCCAGAGGCTATTGAAAAGTTGGTAAACGGTTTAAATAGTGGTCTTAAAGAGCAGGTACTACTCGGCGTTACCGGTTCGGGTAAAACCTTTACAATGGCAAATATTATCGAGAAAGTAAACCGTCCGACCTTAGTTCTCGCTCACAATAAAACTTTAGCTGCTCAGCTTTGCAGTGAATTTCGCGAACTGTTTCCCGAAAATGCGGTGGAATACTTCGTATCCTATTACGATTACTATCAGCCCGAAGCGTATCTTCCGGGGACTGATACTTATATAGAAAAAGACTCTGCCATAAATGATGAAATAGACAAACTTCGTCACAGCGCTACCTGCGCCTTATCTGAACGCAGGGACGTTATAATAGTTGCTTCGGTTTCCTGTATTTATACTCTCGGTGACCCTATTGACTATCGTGAAATGGTAATTTCGCTCCGTCAAGGAAATACTATGGAAAGAGATACTCTTATAAGACGTCTTATTACTTTACAGTATGAGCGAAACGATATAAATTTTGTAAGAAATAAATTCAGAGTACGCGGCGATACCGTTGACATTTATCCCGCCTATTCCTATGAAAACGCAATTCGCGTAGAGTTTTTCGGTGACGAAATTGACAGAATTTCTGAAATAAATACCCTGACGGGTGAAATAAAAAATACATTAAGCCACGTTGCAATTTATCCTGCATCTCACTATATTATCAGCGACGAAAAAATGGATGACGGTATAAAACGGATTTTAGCCGAAATGGAAGAGCGTGTGCAGTTTTTTGAGGATGAAAATAAACTTATTGAGGCTCAGCGAATTCGTCAGCGCACCGAATACGATATGGAAATGCTCAGAGAGGTGGGCGTCTGTAAGGGAATAGAAAACTATTCGGGTGTGCTTTCGGGCAGACCAAGAGGCAGTACCCCCACAACCCTTCTTGACTATTTCCCCGAAGATTTTGTAATTTTTGTGGACGAGTCCCACGTTACTCTTCCGCAGGTAAGAGGTATGCACGGTGGAGATAAGGCGAGAAAATCCAATCTCGTCGAATACGGTTTCCGTCTTCCTTCCGCCTTTGATAACAGACCTCTTGATTTTAATGAATTTTATTCACACATAAATCAGGCAGTTTTTGTGTCGGCAACCCCCGGTGAATTTGAAAAGAGCCATAGTGAGCAAACCGTTGAACAGGTTATTCGTCCTACGGGACTTATTGACCCCGAAATTTCCGTTCGCCCAAGCGAAGGACAAATTGATGACCTTATAGGTGAAATAAACGAAAGGGTAGCGGCTAAGGAAAGAGTTCTTGTTACTACCCTTACCAAAAAAATGGCGGAGGATTTAACCGATTATCTGGAAGGGGTTTCAATAAAGGTACGCTATATGCACCACGATATTGATACTATCGAGCGTATGGAAATTATAAGAGATTTGCGTAAAGGCGAATTTGACGTGCTTGTTGGAATTAACCTTTTAAGAGAAGGTCTTGATATTCCCGAGGTAAGCTTGGTCGCCATACTTGATGCCGATAAAGAAGGCTTTTTAAGAAGTGAATCTTCCCTTATACAGACCATAGGCAGAGCGGCGCGTAACGCTAAAGGTAAGGTTATTATGTATGCCGACAGCGTAACAAGAAGTATGGAAGCGGCAATAAGTGAAACCGAACGCCGACGCGAAATACAAAAGGCCTATAACGAGAAAAACGGAATCGTTCCGCAGACTATTATTAAAGACGTGCGTGAAATTCTTGAAATTTCGGGCAAGAGTGTGGGCGATATAAGAAAGAGAAAGCTTAGCAAAGCCGAAAAAGAAAAGGAAATAGAGATTTTAACAAAACAAATGAAGGAAGCGGCAAAGCTTCTTGAATTTGAACACGCCGCAATGCTGAGAGATAAGATTAAGAAGTTAAAGGATGAAATTTAATGAAAAAGGAACTTTTTAATTATGATAACGGCAAAACTAAAATGAATTATGCCGTATATACTCCTGAAAATTATAAAGATTTACCCCTTGTGATTTATCTTCACGGCGCAGGGGAAAGAGGAACTGATATAACCCATCTTGACCGTCACGGAGTCAGTAAATTGCTCAGCGACGGAAAGGAATATCCTGCGGTTATTCTTACTCCCCAATGTCCTGCCGACAGAGTGTGGGATAACGTGGTAAGCGAACTTAAAGAAATTATAGACAAGGTCGCTTTACAGTATGAAATAAAAGCAGACAGAATTGCTCTTACGGGGTCAAGTATGGGTGGCTTTGGTACCTGGATGATGGGTATGACCTATCCGAATTTCTTTTCGGTTATCGTGCCCGTTGCAGGTGGTGGTATGTCCTGGAGAACCACTAATCTTAAAACCACTCCCGTTATTGCCTATCACGGCGGAAGCGACAGCGTAGTGCCTCCCGTTTACAGTCAACTTTGTGTTGACGGCGTCAACAGAAACGGCGGAACGGCAGAACTGATTATTCTTGATGGTATGGAGCATAACGACGGAATAAATTATGCATATAGAGAAACAAATCTTATGGAACGTATAGTAAAATACAGAAGAACCGATTTTGACGCTGTTCCCGAATTTTGTTCTCAACTTTTTTAAAGAAGGTAAAATATGGCTTTAGAAAAACTTATTGTAAAGGGCGCAAGAGCGCATAATCTTAAAAATTTAGACGTAGAAATTCCAAGGGATAAGCTTATCGTTTTTACGGGACTTTCGGGTTCGGGTAAATCCTCCCTTGCTTTTGATACTATTTATGCCGAGGGTCAGCGCAGATACGTAGAGTCTTTGTCTTCCTACGCCCGTATGTTTCTCGGTCAAATGGATAAGCCTGACGTTGACTATATTGAAGGACTTTCTCCCGCAATTTCTATCGACCAGAAAACCACCTCTAAAAATCCCCGTTCTACAGTTGGAACGGTTACCGAAATTCACGATTATTTAAGACTTCTTTATGCCCGTACGGGTGTGCCTCACTGTCCGATTTGTAAAAAGGAAATAAGTCAGCAGACCACCGACCAGATAGTTAAAAAGGTTATGATGCTTCCCGAGGGCACCAAAATTCAGGTACTCGCCCCAACTGTAAGAGGCAGAAAGGGTAGGCACGAAAAGGAACTCGAAGCTGCTAAAAAATCGGGTTTTGTAAGGGTGCGAATTGATGGTAATATTTACGATTTAAGCGAAGAAATTACCCTTGACAAAAATATAAAGCATCATATTGAAATAATTATAGACCGTCTTGTTATAAAAGAGGACGTTAAAAGCAGACTTAACGACAGTATTGAAACGGCGGCAAAGGCGGCAAACGGAATAGTTTATATCGACGTTATCGGCGGTGAAGAACTGCATTTTTCTCAAAACTATGCCTGTGATGAACACGGAGTAAGTCTGCCTGAACTGACCCCCACTCTTTTTTCCTTTAATAACCCGTTGGGCGCATGTCCTGCCTGTAGCGGTATCGGAAAGTTTTCAAAGGTCAATCCGTCTCTTTTGGTGGAGGAGGATTTAAGCCTCAATGAAGGCGCTTTTCGTTGCTCGGGCTGGAATATTAAGGGAAGTTTTAGAGGCAGTTTTGCCAGAATGTATTTTGAAGGACTTTCCCGTCGTTACGGTTTTTCTCTTGACGTTCCTTTTAAGGAACTTTCAGATGAAGTTAAGGATATAATCTTTTACGGAACAAAGGACGAAATTATTGATTTTATAAAGCTTCCCGAATGGGGCGGAGGAATATATAAATCCGTCTTTGAGGGCGTTGTAAATAATCTTGAAAGAAGATATAAGGAAAGCGATTCCGACTATACGAAAAATGAAATAGAGGGCTATATGAGTGAAAGCATATGCCCCGTTTGTAACGGCGCACGTTTAAAGCCTGAACCCTTGGCGGTTACGGTAGGCGGCAAAAATATAGAAGAATTCTCCCGAATGCCTATTACCGAGGAACTTTCTTTCCTTGATACCCTTACTTTTTCAAAACAAAATGAAACTATAGCCCGTCCTATTTTAAAGGAGATAAAGGAGCGACTTTCCTTCCTTAACGGCGTGGGACTCAGTTATCTTGACTTGGCGCGTTCTTCGGGTACCCTTTCGGGCGGAGAAAGTCAGAGAATAAGACTTGCAACCCAGATAGGTTCGGGACTGACGGGCGTTCTTTATATTCTTGACGAGCCAAGTATCGGTCTTCACCAAAGGGATAACGACCGACTTATTGAAGCTCTTAAACGTCTTCGTGATTTGGGAAATACTCTTATCGTCGTTGAACATGATGAGGATACAATGCGTGAGGCTGATTATATCGTTGATATAGGCCCAGGTGCAGGTATTCACGGCGGCGAGGTTATCTATTCGGGTGACCTTGAGGGGCTTTATAAGTGTGAAAATTCTATTACAAGCGATTATCTTACGGGAAGAAAAACTATTCCCGTTCCCAAGGTTCGCAGAAAAGGCAACGGCAATTTTTTGACCGTTAAGGGCGCGGCTGAAAATAATCTTAAGAATATTACGGCAAAAGTTCCACTTGGCACCTTTACCTGTGTGACGGGTGTTTCGGGTTCGGGAAAATCCTCTCTTGTAAACGACGTTATTTATAAGCTTCTTGCCACAAAACTTAATAAAGCCAAAATGATACCCGGTAAATATTCAGGTGTTGACGGACTTGAAAATTTAGATAAGGTTATTGATATCGACCAATCTCCCATAGGCAGAACCCCACGTTCAAACCCTGCAACCTATACGGGTGTATTTAACGATATACGCGATTTGTTCGCCGTTACCAAGGATGCAAAAATGAAGGGCTTTGCACCCGGAAGATTTTCCTTTAACGTTAAGGGTGGAAGATGTGAAGCCTGTCAGGGTGACGGTATCATAAAGATAGAAATGCAGTTTTTACCCGACGTTTACGTACCCTGTGAGGTTTGCTCAGGAACCCGTTATAACGAGGAAACTCTGTCGGTAAAATATAAGGGCAAAAATATTTACGAAGTGCTTGAGATGACGGTAGAAGAAGCGATGTATTTCTTCGAAAGTATTCCGAAAATTTACCGAAAGATTAAAACCCTTTACGAAGTCGGTCTTGGCTACGTTAAACTCGGTCAGCCTGCAACCACCCTTTCGGGCGGTGAAGCGCAACGCGTAAAACTTGCTACCGAACTTTCAAAACGCAGTACGGGAAAAACCATTTATATACTCGATGAGCCGACGACGGGACTTCATACCGCAGACGTACACCGTCTTTTAGAGGTTTTATCAAGACTTGTAGATGCAGGAAATACCGTGCTTGTTATCGAGCATAATCTTGACGTTATCAAAACGGCTGATTATATTATAGATTTAGGACCTGAAGGCGGTATCGGCGGCGGAAACGTGGTTGCTACCGGTACTCCCGAAAACGTGAGCAAAAATGAAGCCTCCTTTACGGGAAAATATCTTATGAAAATGCTTTAGTTCACAGTTTTTTAACTAACTTTTATTTTAAATTTGTTAATATATGGGAAAGGAGTGTAAAGAGTGTTCGGTTATATACGGGTAGGAAAGCCTGAACTTAAAATAAAGGAATACGAAATGTATAAGGCGGTTTATTGCAGTCTTTGTAAAAGACTGGGTAAGGATTACGGTATTTTTTCCCGCTTTGCCTTAAGTTATGATTTTACATTTACCGCTTTAATGGAATTGGCTTTATCCGACGGCTTTTGCGGAACAAAGCGTAAATGCTGTACCTTTAATCCTCTTAAAAAATGCACCTACTGTATAAACGACGAACCTTTCGCTCTTTCCTCTGCCGCCCTGATTATTTTAGGGTATTATAAAATTAAAGATGATTTAAAGGATGAAAAGGGCTTTAAAAGGTTGACGGCTAAATTTAAAAAATTGCTTTTTAAACGTCCTTTCAAAAAGGCCGGTCGAAAATTTCCCGAAATAGAAAATATATCAAAGGAATATTTTTTAAATCAGGAAAAGGCGGAAAGCAAAAACGCAACCCTTGACGACGCGGCAGAACCCAGCAGTGTTATGCTGTCAAAACTTTTGCCTCTTTGTGCAAAGAATGAAAATGATAAAAGGGTGCTATCCTTTTTGGGCAGACTTATAGGCAGATACATATATTTGCTCGACTGCCTTGTTGACAGAGAAAAGGATATAAAAAAAGGCGCTTTTAATCCCTTGAGTAATCTTGAAAAGCAAGAAGCAAAGGAAAAGATAAAGTCGCAGTTATATATAGTTATAAACGAAGCGAAAAATGCTTTTGAATTACTGGATATAAAGCGATTTAAAAATATTTTAGGCAATATAATTTACGTAGGGCTTGAGGATACTATGCTTTACGAAATCGAACGACTGGAGAAAAAATAATGAACGATCCGTATTCCATTTTAGGCGTTAGCAAAAACGCAACCGATGAAGAAATTAAAAAGGCGTATAGAGAACTTGCCAGAAAATATCATCCCGACCATTATACCGACAATCCGTTAAGTGATTTGGCAGCAGAAAAAATGAAGGAAATCAACGAGGCTTACGACGCTATTATGAACGAGCGTCGCGCAGGCGCCTCGGGCAGTTCTAACGCCTATTCTGCGCCAAGTGATTTTAAAGACGTCCGCGATATGATAAATAAAGGACAAATCGAACAGGCTATGGTGGTGCTTGACGGAGTGCCGCTTAATAAAAGAAATGCCGAGTGGTATTTCTTAAGCGGTATGGTCCAATTAAGACGGGGCAGATACGATACGGCTTATTCCGCCTTTGCAACTGCCTGCAGAATGGATCCGAATAATCCCGAATATGCTCAGGCTTTTAGTAACATTCAGCGTAAAACAAAAGGTGGATTTGGAGGCAATCCCTACAGAACAAGCGGTAATATGGGCGGTTGCGACGCCTGCGACTGCTGTCAGGGTCTTATCTGCGCCGACTGTTGCTGTGAATGTATGGGCGGCGACCTAATCAGATGTTGCTAATATGAAAAAACAAACTTCTTATTTGACACTAAGCGCAATAACTGCATCACTTATTACGGCGGTTATGTTGGCTTCTTATTTTCCTTTTTTAACCTATGCCGTCCCCGCCGTTGCAGGAACGCTGGTTATAATTCCTTTGGTGGAATCGGGCAAGGGTTACGCCTTTGCAACTTATATAGTATCAGCAGTTCTGGTAATTCTTTTTGCTGAGCCTGAAGCTAAACTTATGTACGTATGCTTTTTTGGGTTTTATCCTATAATTAAGGCTATTTTTGAAAAACCAAAGTCGCGTGTTTTAGAATACTTATTAAAACTTGTTGTATTTAACGGCGCCGTTACGCTTGTTTATGCATTTTTCGCGGAACTATTTATGATAGAGGTTGAAGGACTTGGCGATTTCGGTAAATATTCAACTTTAATTCTTTACGTACTGGGTAATTTTGCTTTTATACTTTACGATATATGTTTATCAAGACTTTGTACTTTTTATATGTTAAGACTTCACGAAAAGGTGAAAAAGATTTTAAAATTTTAAGTGGGGAAAAGGTTTGAAAGTAATTGTAATCGGCGGCGGCGCCGCAGGACTTATGGCGGCTTACAGCGCGGCAACTAACGGACACAGCGTTACCGTAATAGAAAAAAATCCCCGACCTGCAAGAAAAATTCTTGTTACGGGCAAGGGAAGATGTAACGTAACCAATAACTGCAGTATTGAAGAGCTTATGTCAAACGTTACTACAAACGGAAGATTTTTATATTCCGCTTTTAATGCGTTTGGCAGTCAGGATACAATGGATTTTTTTGAGAACCATAAGGTGCCTTTAAAAACCGAAAGGGGCAACAGAGTTTTCCCCGTATCCGATAAGGCTATGGATATTGCCGACGGTTTGGTATTTGCTGCAAAAAAAAGCGGAGTTTCCTTTAAAACGGGTGAAGTAACCGATATATTAACCGAAAATTCTGCGGTTACGGGAGTAAGACTTTATGACGGAGAAGAAGTTTTTGCCGAAAAGATAATACTTTGTACGGGCGGTCTTTCCTATCCTCTTACGGGTTCAACGGGGGACGGATATAAAATGGCTGAAAAATTAGGCCATACCGTAACACCGCTGAGAGCATCCCTTGTTCCCATTTGCATAAAAGAAGGTTTTGTGTCAAAACTAATGGGGCTTTCCTTAAAAAACGTTACCCTTACGGTTTACGATAAAAATAAGAAAAAACCTATATTCAGTGAGCTTGGAGAGATGCTGTTTACCCATTTCGGAATCAGCGGTCCTTTGGCGCTTAGCGCTTCGGCTCATTTAAAGGAAATAGGCAAAACGGAATATTTTTGCGAAATAGACTTAAAACCCGGTATGGACGAAAATCAGCTTGATAAAAGACTTTTAAGGGATTTTGCCGAAAACAACAATAAAAACTTCAGAAATTCTCTTGACAGTCTGCTTCCGCGTATGCTTATTCCCATTATCGTAGGACTTTCAAATATTCCTGCCGAAACAAAGGTTAATCAGATAAGTAAAGAAAAACGAATGGAATTTGTAAGGCTTCTTAAGGGGCTTAAAATGACGGTGGATTGCCTTCGTCCCATAGAGGAAGCGGTAATCACTTCAGGCGGAATTAACGTTAAGGAAATAAACAGCGCTACCATGGAGTCAAAACTTATAGAAGGACTTTATTTTGCGGGAGAAATTATTGACGTTGACGCTTATACGGGTGGATTTAATTTGCAGATAGCCTTTTCAACCGGCTTTCTTGCAGGAAATAAATGAGGATGAAGAAAATGGAAACGAAAACTAAAGCAATAGCAATCGACGGCCCTGCAGGTGCGGGAAAAAGTTCCTTGGCAAAGGCACTTGCTAAAAAGCTCGATTTTATTTACGTGGATACGGGCGCTCTCTACAGAGCTATCGGTCTTGCTTTTTCTAAAAGAGGTTTTGATACTTCTTTAAATTGTGATATCGCAGATGAACTTAAAAATATTAACGTGGATATACGTTTTATTGACGGCGTTCAGCACGTATTTTTAGGAGAAACCGACGTAAGCGAGGAAATCAGAACTCCCGTTGCCTCAATGATGGCTTCCGCTGTTTCCGCTAAGGGTGAAGTGAGAGCAAAGCTTCTTGATATGCAAAGGGATTTTGCTAAAAAATATAACTGCATTATGGACGGCAGAGATATAGGTACCGTGGTACTTCCGGACGCCGACCTTAAAATTTTTCTTACTGCAAGTGATGAAGAACGAGCTATGCGACGTTATAAGGAACTTAAGGAAAAGGGCGATACCTCTACCTTTGAAGAGGTGCTTAGTGATATGCGTCAGCGTGATTATAACGATTCACACCGCGCTATTGCACCGCTAAAACCTGCTGAAGACGCAGTTATTGCCGACACTACGGGAAAAAACGTAGAAGAGTCTTTGGTTATGCTTTTAGATATAATTAAGGAGAATATCAAATGACCTGTTTTTATAGAATAATGAGGGCAATTGCTTCGTTTTTTACCCATCTTTTCTTCCGTATTAAAAAATACGGAGTACATAATATTCCAAAAGAGGGTCCGGTTATACTTTGCTGTAATCATACCTCTATAAGCGATATTCTATTTATGGGTATTCTTTGCCCAAGACAGATTTATTTTATGGGTAAGGATGAACTTTTCAAAAATAAAATACTTGCTTTTTTCTTTAGAAAATTAGGCAGTTTTTCGGTTAACAGACGAACAGGCGATAAAGGTGCCATAAACAAAGCGGAAGAACTTTTAAACGAAGGCAAAATCCTTGGTATTTTCCCCGAAGGTACGCGTTATACCGACGGCGCCGCCCCCAGAAAAGCAAAACCCGGAACGGCTATGCTTGCCCTTGCCACAAAGGCTCCTATTTTACCCTGCGCCGTATATAGAGAAACAGGAAAGGTGAAACTTTTCCAAAAGGCTACCTTCCGCTTCGGTGCGCCTATTTATTATGAAGAATATGCGGGCGAGGATGAAGGGAAAACTGCAATAAGAAGGGTTAGTACGCTTATTACCGAGAAAATCACAGAGCTTTGGGAGATGAAGCATTGAATATAACGTTAGCTAAAACGGCGGGGTTTTGTTTTGGTGTAAACAGAGCCGTAAGCATGGTGGAACAACTGGCTCAAGAGGGTAAAAGGGTTTGTACTTTAGGCCCTATCATACATAACGAAGAACTTGTAAGAGAACTGAGTGAAAAGGGTGTAAGGGTAATAAACGTTCCCGAAGAAGCCCAAAAGGGCGATACCCTTGTTATACGTTCCCACGGCGTACCTGCCGAAATTTTCAGACGAAGTGAACAAACGGGCGCTGCGGTGGTTGACGCCACCTGTCCCTTTGTTTCAAAAATTCACGCTATTGTCAGAGATGCCGCAGAGAAAGGACACGTGATTTTAATTGCGGGGGACAGCGAACATTCCGAGGTTAAGGGAATTTGCGGAAATGCAGAAAATGCAGAAGTTTTCATCTTCTCAAACGAGGAAGAACTTGAAAAAATAATGAAAAATCACCCCGAAATTCTTGAAAAAGAGGTCACGGCGGTGTCGCAGACGACTTTTAATACAGAAATTTGGCGGAAATGTCAAAAAAATTTAAAAAAAGGCTATACAAATGCTTTTATTTTTGATACAATATGTAATGCGACTGCGATGCGCCAGCAGGAAGCTGAGAAACTTTCCAAGGTCAGCGATCTTATGATTGTTGTCGGAGGACGGCACAGTTCAAACACAGCAAAGTTAAAAGACGTTTGCTCAGCCAACTGTTTGCATACTTATTTGGTTTCTACCGCAGAGGAATTAAATCCCGCTTGGTACGAGGGCAAAAAGAACGTCGGAGTTGTCGCCGGAGCATCTACGCCGGCGCATATCATTAAGGAGGTTATTAAAACCATGTCGGAAAATTTACAATCGGTTGAACAGGTAGAAGATGCTGTTCAAAAAAGCTTTGAGGAAATGACTGATGAAGAAGCATTCGAGGCATCCCTCAGCGCATTAACCGGAGACCAGAAGGTAATCGGTACTGTTCTTGCAGTAAGTGAGAACGAGATTCAGGTGGACATTGGCAGAGGTCTTGCCGGCTACATTACTAAGGAGGAATACTCTGCAGATCCTAACGCTGATATCTTAAAGGAAGTAAGCGTAGGAGATACTATGAATCTTATCATTATGCGCACAAATGATCAGGAAGGAACCGTAATGCTCTCTAAGCGTCGTTTCGATGCTATTGCCGGTTGGGACAATGTTGTTGCAGCCAAGGACAGCGGCGAGATTCTTACCGGTGTCGTTAAAGATATCATTAAGGGCGGTGTTACCGTATTTGCTTACGGTATTCGCATTTTCATTCCTGCTTCTCAGGCAACGCTTACCAAGAGTGAGCCCATCGAAGACTTAAAGGGCAAAGAGGTACGTTTCCGTATCATCGAAATCGGCAGAGGCAGAAGAGCAATCGGTTCTATCCGCAGCGTTCTTCGTGAAGAAAAGAAAGCCGCTGCTGCTCAGCTTTGGGAGAATATCGCTGTTGGCGAACGCTTCACAGGTAAGGTTAAGTCTTTAACCAGCTACGGCGCATTCGTTGATATCGGCGGTGTGGACGGAATGGTTCACATTTCTGAACTCTCTTGGCAGAGAATCAAGAATCCCAGCGAGGTTGTTCTCGTAGGCGATGAAATCGAAGTTTACGTTAAGGCAATTGATACTGAAAAGAAGAAGATTTCCTTAGGCTTTAAGAAGCCCGAAGAAAATCCGTGGGTAATTTTCGAAAAGAACTTTGCAGTTGACGAAACTGTTAAGGTTACCGTTGTTAGTATGACTACCTACGGCGCATTTGCTCGTATTATCCCCGGTATTGACGGTCTTATCCATATTTCTCAGATTGCCAACAAGCACGTTGCTAAACCTCAGGACGAACTTACCGTTGGTCAGGAAGTTGAAGCAAAGATTATTGCTGTTGACTACGAGAAAAAGCGTGTTAGCCTTTCTATCCGCGCTCTTCTTCCCGAAGAGGAAGCTGCTCCTGCTGAAGAAGCAGTAGAAGAGGCTCCCGCAGAGGAAACCGCTGAATAATTAAACTCTGACGGAGAGCATTTGCTCTCCGTTTGTTTTTTGGAGGAATAATATGAATAAAGCAAAAGTTTCGGTATCTATACTTACCATCGCTTATTTGTCCATTTCTTTTATAGCTACCTTCGGAGTAATTATATACGAGGTTATAAATAACAGAGGGTATTTTAATATCTGGCCTGTTATCAATTATTTAGGTTCACTTATTCCCTTTGTTTTGATTTTGCTTTACTGTTTTGCGTTTTGTAATAATCATATAGGAAAGACGATACTAATTGCTCTCCTTTCCTATAAGGCGGCTTCTTTTTTGGGCAGTTTTGCAAGATTATTTGGTAATTTCACTCAGTACCTTAAAAACGGCGCTTTAGGTCAGTTTATAAAGGTTTACTTTGACGACCTTATTATTGATTTGGGCGGTATTGCAGTATTTACTTTGCTTATTTTATATCTTTTAAGAGTGACAAGAAGCAAAACTGCGTTAACCGTTATATCCTTTTCCTATTTTATTTTTACCTTTATTTTGCGTGAAATATCAATATTTCAGTCATTTTCCTCTATTTTGCGTCCGAGTGTTGACGCTTATACTATTTATTTTATAGTGAGCACTTTTGTAAACCTAATAGGTTTTGGACTAAGCCTTGCCATTTGGTTGATATTTACTAAATCAGAAATACTTAAAGATTAGTATTTTTTACTAAAAAACAGGAGATACTTCTTTGCGAAGTATCTCCTGTTTTGATTTTTTATTGCTGATTATTAAGCCAAATTCCCATTTTTATTGATAATAAATTCCAGTTTTGGAAACCGGGGTTGTTTATAGGCTCACCGCTTTCGGGGTCGTAGTATTCGTGTAATTCGCCTGTTTTTTCAATATCCTGAGCAAATAACCTAACGCTCTTTTCGGCAAGTTCCTTTGCTTCCTCTATAAAGCCGTACTTTAAAAGTCCGTCAAATACCATATAGTTAGAAATGCCCCAAATCGGACCTAACCAGCAGGACGGGTTGCCCGATTTAACTATGCGATACATTTTTTCATATTTAGAAAGAGTACGTACTCCGTATGGCGCCCAAAAACCTTTTTCATCAAGTAAATTTTCCTTTACCATACGCTGAGCCTGCTCCGGTGTGGCAATTCCTGCCCACATAGCCATAAAGCCTGACCAACAACCTATACGCTGAATAAGGGTATCCCAATGGCGCGGCGCTCCCGAATGAAGTTTGCTGTCAGGATCAACGGGCAGTAAATTAAGGTCGGCGCTATAATACATACCGTCTTTTTCGTCAAAGCAAAGGTCCCGTACGGTTTTTAAAAGATTTTCAGCCTCTTTTTCATAAAAACTAACGTCAATATTTAAAAGATTACCGAGGTAACAAACAGCGGTTAACTCTTTATACATAAGGCAGTTAAGATAAATGGAAGCCGAACTGTTTTCGGGGCGGTAGTAGGTGGAGGGGTCGTTGTCAACACCTATTGCACAGTCGTTTATCCAATAATAAAGTCCGCTTGAATGACGCTGATTATTGTAGTAATAATCTATGAATTTAAGTATTTTATCAAAATACGGACGAAGCCATTCAACATCGTCGTTGTTTGTTTTTACAATAAATTCAGCGTGTTGCGCAAGACAGGGCTTGTGAATGTTGGAGGGAAAACTGCCGTCAAAGTTATACCACTCCATAGTGGGAGTAATGTATATCGGAATTTTGCCGTCTTCGTCCATATGTTCTAAAAAGTTTATAACACATCCCTTTTCGTATTCCGAAATATCTTCTTCTGTAAAACTGCGAAGGGCTATGTTGGTAAGCCAACAATCCCAGTCCCAAAGGCTGTTTGAATAGGTGGCGCCCGGCACTATGAATTTATGACTTAAAATTCCGTCGGGTTCACGAAACATTTTTTTATAGTTTGCTTTAGCGTAATTTAAAATCAAATTGTAATTATTCATTATTTTACTTTCCTTTATTTAAGAGTCATATAATTTCTGTTTTCGGTGAACTGCTTATGGCAGGTGAAAAGAAGGGTCTGGCTGTCTTTTGAGTAGTCCTCCAAGAACTGCATTGCCTTCTCACTTCGTTTATCGTCATAGCGGTCAAAGGGGTCGTCTAAAATAAGAGGAAGCTTTTGTCCGTCGTTTGATAAAAGTTCGCTGACAGTTAGTCTTAAAGCGAAATATGCTTGGTCGATAGTTCCGCTTGAAAGTGTCTGCCAATCGTTTGTACCGAAAATATCGGTTTCTTCAACCGCAATATCAAAGTTTTTCGATACGCTGACAGAAGAATATTTTCCGCTTGTGAGAGCAGAGAAAATTTCACTGGTTCTTTCTCCTAAAACACTGCCAAAGGTTTCTCTGACCTTTAAAAATGCATCGCTTAGCGCTTCATAGGCAATATCGGCGGCTTCGCAGAAACGGTATTCTTTAGCAAGAAGCTCTTCCTTTTCTTTGATTTTTTGTTCAAGCACCGTTGGATGAACTGCAAAACGGAAATCGTTTTTAGCGCTTGCCAAATCGTCGGCAATATTCTGACGGAGTGTTTCAAGTTCCTTTTTCTTAAATATAAGACGCTCGTTAAGGTCGTCAAGGTCACCTACCGAAATTGCGCCCTCGGGGATAACCGAAAGTTCTTTTTCGGCATCTTCAAACGAAATATTATCCAAATCTTTTTTAAGAAGAGCAACCTTGACTTCAAGATTTTCTTTCTTTTGAAGATTTGTTTTGTGTGAATAAAGAATTATTTCCATTCCCTTTGGTGAAAATTCTTTCATATTAGAGGTGGTAAGGCTTAAGAGTAGTGCCTTTGCGCTGTCAAGTCTTGCGTTTATTTTTTCTATTTCTTCCCTGACACCCTTTAAAAGCTCGAACTTTTGAGTAAAGGCTTCACCTAACGTGAGTTCTTTCTGCTTTGCTACCGCTTCCTTTGCAGTAAGGTTGCTTATAACACTTATCAGTTCATTATATATAGCCTGATTATCGGCAACCTTTTGTCTTAAAATTGCCTCTTGTTCCTTTAATTCTTTAACGTTAACGGGGTTCTTTTTACGAACGGTAAGGGTGAGAATTAATCCTATTAATGCAAGTGCGCCTCCACCTAGCAAAAGTATATTTTTATAAGAGGTCAGCACAAAGGAAAGAGCGAGAGCAACAATACCCAAAATTGCAAGAATTAAAAATACGGGACGTATTTTCTTTTTTTGGTGTTCTGCTTCATATGCCTTTTTGTTTAAGGTTTCGGCTTCTTTGGTAAAAAGTTCGATTTCCCTTGAAACGTTATCAAAAGTAGTCTGTTTTTCTTTAAGCCTTAAACCTATTTCTTCGGACGATTCCTCTAAATCGAGTTTTGCTTTTGCTTGGTCTGCCTGTTGCTTATAAAGAGCTTCTTTTTCATTAAGAGAAGGAAGTCGTTCGGATAAAAGCTTATATTCGCTCAGCGCATTTTCACCGTCACTAAGAAGAGATACGGTAATGGGAGAGCCCTTTTCGTTAATAAGCTTTTTGTTTACAGAATTAAGAACTGTTACGCTGTCACAGTATTCCTTTAATTTTGCGAAACGTTTTCCGCCTTCTGCAGATTTTATATGAGCGGTAAGCTTATCAATTTCTGTTTTTATGGAACTGAGTCGAAGTTGTTCGTTTTCAAGTCTTAAATTACATTCTTTTCTTGCCTGTTCTGTACGTCGTGCAGAATTAAGTTTTAGTTTTAACGATTCGAGTTCTTCGTTATCTTTGGTTATCCTTCCACCGCGACCCGTTTTGGTTAAAAGCGCATTTCTTGCCTTTTCAATTTTCCCTAAAATTTCGTCTGCAGAAACGTCTTCTTCACCGGTTCCCGCAAGGTTAGAAAGTCTGGAATTAAGTTCGCCGTCGGCGGAATTTTTGCTGAATGTTGTTTGGTCGCTTAAGAACACACTCTTTTCGGCGGCGTCAAGGGAGAGCCCTAAAAAGCGTTTGCCTAAATCTTCTTTACCCGTAAAGGTTTCTCTTTCACCGCTTAAAAGATTTGTAACGGCAATTTTGTCGGTAGCATTGCTGGTTTTAAAAATGCGTTCAATTCTGAACTTTTTGCCGTCGATTTCAAAGTCGATTCTGCCTGCCATCGGCTTATCGTTTCTGGGCGCGTATTTCTTGCGCGGATTTTTAATAAGTTCCTCGTTGCTTTTTACTGAACTTCCGTAAAACATCATACGGATAAAGGTCATAAGGGTGGTTTTGCCGTCCTCGTTTTCACCGAAGATAACGTTGAGCCCGTCGGAAAAATCAAAGGTTTTATCCTCAAATTTGCCAAATGCGGAAATATAAACCGAATTAATCTTCACTGAAATCAACCTCCTCGTTAAAGGCTTTAAGTCCCATTTCCAAAGCGTAAAGGTATTTTTCTTTTTCGCTTTCATCTGCATTTTCTATTTTAGAAAGCATTATGGAAGTAAAATAGCCTTTAAGATTTTTTTCGCCGGCAAGTTCTAATAAATCTGCGCCTAATACGGTCTTGTCCTTTATTTTAACGAAAGAAACAAGGGGCGAAATGCGTGCAGTAAGTGAATTTATATCAACTGTGTGTTCATTTTTTCTTTTGCCTTTAAGGGTTATTCTGAAATAATGGTTTTCGTAATTTTCATTTTCTTTGATAGCAGAAACTATTTCTTCAAAAATATCATCCTTATCGGTAATATCAACGTCAAGTCTTATGTGTGTGCGCAGTGCGGTAGGTACAAATTCAAGGTTAATGTTCCCCTTTGAAACCTCTCCCATATAAACGCCTTTTTCACCGCTTTCATCAAAGCCCTGTCCTTCGGGACATCCGCAGTAGGCAAGGGCAGTTGTACCTACGTACTGAATCTGACTTTTTGAATGAACGTGGCCAAGCGCTATATAATCCATACCGCTGTTTTTAACGAATTCGGGGGTAATGGGACGGTAATTGCCGCTTAAATCGCTACGGGTTTCACCGTGTATAACGCATAAATTGAAATAATCGTCTTGCGGCGCGCTAAGTTCAAAACGGGGCTTGCCGCTATTATATACTCCGTCAAAAGAAGCACCATATACTCGAGTGCGCAAATCGTCAAAGTTTATTACGGAGTCTTCGGTAGGTAAAACGTAAACGTTTTCGGGTAAATCACGGTTTTTAAAGGGGGAATCGGCAGTAAATGGGTCGTGGTTGCCAAGGGCAATAACTGCGCGGGTTTCTCCTAAATTTTCGAAAGCATTGAAAACGCCTTCCAAAAGAGCAGGGTCTATATGGTTGTTGTCAAGAAGATCACCTGCAATAAGCAATAAATCTATCTTGTTTTCATTACACATTGAAATTATTTTTTCCATTGTTAAAAGCACTTCAAACTGTCTTTTTGGGGCATTTGCTCCAAGATAGGAACATTCGGCGCCGATATGTAAGTCGGCGGTATGAAGAATACGGATTGTGTTCATAAAAACCTCTCCTATAAGTTAATATATTTATTATACTATTAATCTTATATAAAGGCAATTAGTAATTTCAAAATTGTAATTTGATTTTTTAAAGATTTTTTGGTATTATTAATATAAGAAAAATATCGGGAGGTAAATTATGAAAAAAATATTATCCGTAATCCTTTGTATAGTTATATGTCTTTCTGCGTTTTCTTTAACTGTTTGCGCTCAAGAAGAAGTTGAGATCAACGTTGGTGAAGTTGAAACAATAACACTTCTTGATAATCAAGATGAAACGTGGTTTAAATTCGTGCCTGATAAAGACGGTTGGTACCGATTTTATTCAACAGGGGAGTTTGATACTGTTTGCGGTCTGTATGATGAAGAAAAAAATGAACTTGACGCAAACGATGATTTTGAAGGTTTAAATTTCAGCCTCTTTTATGAAATGGAAGCGGATACGGTTTATTATTTCCGCGTTACTTTACACGAGGCAGAAACGGATACAGGCTCATTCCAAGTTGCTCTTGAAGAAGCTGTTGATCCTGATAGTATTTCTATTAGTGTTGAAGGTAATATTGTGCTCGATATCGAAGAAAGTTATGAAATAGAAGTGTCTATTAATCCAAGCAATGCAACACAGAAATATACGGTAGAAACCGAAGAAGATATTGTTAATATACTCTATAAGGATACTGGTTTTGAAATTTACGCGTATAAGCCGGGTACAACCAAGGTTACTGTATCTACCGTAAACGGTATATCCAAAAGCTTTAACGTAACCGTTAATAAACCGACTGCTATAGCACTGAACGAAGCAACTACCTACACCTTGACTGAGGCGGACGAGGCATACTGCCTTTTTATATTTACCCCAAGCGTAGAAGAGGTTGAAGCATATTACCTTTTTACCAAAAATTATGATGATATTTCGGTAAAAGTTACAGGCACCGACGGCTTTAAGGTTGGAGGCATAGGTATAAATCTTCAGCTTCCCGTAAAATGTTGGGCGGGAGAATCTTATGAAATAGAGGTTATTGGCGGAAAAGCAGGTGACCAAATTGCAATTGCTAAGGATAACGTAAATTTCGAAGGCGTTGAAATAGTAGAAAAAGAATATTTCGGAAAGAAAGGTGAGGCTGTTCAGCTCGAATATAATTTCAAGCCTTTATATGCAAGTCGCGGTACGGTTTACTTCACTTCTTCTGATACTTCGGTTGCTGAAGTTGATGAATACGGTGTGGTAACGTTTATGACCGACGAAGGTACCGCAGAAATCACAGTGGAATGTAATGGCTTTACCGATACCGTAACCGTAACTGCAAAGAGCGATGAAAAAATAGAAGTTGGTTTTGAAAAGGAATATCAATTGCCGGCAGGCAGTGTAATTACATATAAGTTTACGCCCGAAGAAAGCGGTAGATATCTGCTTTATACAGAAGGTGATTATGATACTATCGTAAGCCTTTATGATGAAGAATATAACATGTTGGACGGGAGTGACGACGTTGGCGAAAACTTAAACTGCAAATTGGGCTATTATTACGAGGCGGGGAAAACCTATTATCTGGAATTAAGGGAGATATCCGGAGATGCTGCTGAGTTTATAGTTTATTTTGAAGAAGAACCTTACTTAACGTCGATAGAGATTTTAAGCCTTCCTTATGAACAAACGATATATCCCGAAACTATTGACGACGTAGACTTTGACGGTCTTGAAATTCGTTTTAATTTTTCCGACGGTTCCTTTAAGGACGTAAATCATTTACTGGATTACTCGGAAATAGACTACTATATAGAAACAACGGACGTTAGTGAGACCGAAATCATATATACTGTTTTAGCAAATGACGTTTCATGTGAATTTACGTTACCGTTAACCTATAATCCTGTTGAAAGAATTGACGTTGACGATGATTTTAAGATTACTCTCTATGAAAATGCAGGCGGTGTGTGGAATGAGGAGGGAAATTATTATTGGTATAAATACATCATTCCCGACGATCTTGAATTAACCGTATATTATAAAGACGGTACCGAAAAGAAAATTAATGTAAATCAGGGCTATTACGACGGCGAGGTATGGCTTTTTGATGATCAAAGCGATGAACACTGGCACATTGGCGGGGAACATTACGTTAACGTGAAATTATCAGGGTTATATGATTTTATTCCCGTTGAGATTATAGAAAATCCCGTGGTTTCTGCAGAGGTTACAAAGCTTCCCGATAAAACCGAGTATGTTTTCGGAGACGTAAAATACGGATATATAGATGAAGAAAACAATTACTGGGTTGTTCCTGATTTTACGGGTATGGAAATAACCTTGACTTTAGACGACGGCGAAAAAGAGATTTACGCTTTTGATGATAATGAAGAGTTGTTCTTGGATATTTATAATTTGGTAGCAATTGAACTGATGGCAGAAGACAAAGGAAAGTTGGACGTCAGCTTTGAATTCTTTGGCGCCGACGTTTCCTTCCCGATTGATATTGTAAGTTCAAAGATAGCGAATATTGAAATAATAAAATATCCCGAAAACGTTTCGTATCATTATTCTGCTTTACCCGATATTTGCGGTATGGAAATAAAGATTTCTTACGTTGACGGCAGCAGTAAAATTGTTACTGTAAGCCAAGAAAATATAGGAATAATGGGCGGAGCGTACTATCTGCACCTTCTTATTGAGTGCGGGGAAGAAGATCTTATTTATTATAGAAGGTATGATGAACCGGTTATCGAGGGTGGCACACTGAGTATTCCTGTGGACGTTAATAAATTTAACGTTATTGAAGAAGAAGTGGTGGAACTTGAGGTTACGGAATTTAATACAGAAGAATTAACTGTAGGTATGCATATCGTATTTGAAAACGGCGAAGAAAAAGACATCGAAGTAAAAAGGTTAAATGTATTCTTAGGTTATTGCGAACTTGGCATTTTGGAATGCTATTTTGACATAGATATTGAAAAAGGTAAAGCTAATGGTGTGCTTTTCACTTTTGGCAGTGAGTTTGAAGTTGAGTTCTCTGTAGGTGGGGTAAAGGGAGATTGTAACGGCGACGGTGAAATAAACACCGTTGACCTTGCAAACCTGAAACTTTATCTTGCAGGACTTGGTGAAATCGGAAATAATGCGGATATGAACGGCGACGGCAACGTTGACACAGTTGATTTGGCGCAACTTAAGTTAACCTTGGCAGGATTATAAGAGTAAATTTAATAACGGGATGAACAGTATCATCCCGTTATTATTTTTTGTTGATATATTCTTTAAAATATAGTATAATAAAGAAGAATATGGAAAAGGGAGAAAAGTATGGACGTAAGAGTTAATGATATTCTTGAAATGAAGAAAAAGCACCCTTGCGGTAATAATAAATTTCTTGTGCTGAGAATAGGTATGGACTTTCGTATTAAATGCACTTCTTGTCAGAGGGAAGTTATGCTCCCAAGAGCCACTTGTGAAAAGAATATTAAAAAAATTATTCGTGAGGAAGAAAACTAATGTTTGAAAAACTTGAATCAGCAGAACAAAGATATGAAGAAATAGGCGTTCAGCTTACACGCCCCGAAATAATAAATGATGCTGCGCAGTATACAAAGCTCAGCAAGGAATACAGCAGTATGACCCCCATTGTTGAAAAATACAGGGAATACAGAGCTGCCGTTAACGCTGAAAAAGAGGCAAGAGAGCTTCTTGATGCAGGCGGACTTGATAAGGATTTTAAAGAACTTGTTGAAGAGGAATTTAAAACGGCAAACGAGAATATTAAAATATTTTCCGAAGAACTTAAGATACTTCTTTTGCCCAAAGACCCCAACGACGATAAAAACGTAATCGTTGAAATAAGAGCGGGCGCAGGCGGTGAAGAATCAGCGCTTTTTGCAGGTTCTCTTTACAGAATGTACACTATGTATGCCGAGAAGAAGGGTTGGAGTATCGAGGTTATTAACGAAAGTGAAACCGAACTTGGCGGCTTCAAAGAAATTTCCTTTAGTATCGACGGCGCAGGGGCGTATTCTCGTATGAAATACGAAAGCGGTGTTCACCGTGTTCAGCGTGTGCCCGATACCGAAACTCAGGGACGTATTCATACTTCGACAACTACCGTAGCGGTGCTTCCCGAAGCCGAAGAGGTTGAGTTTGAACTTGACCCCAAGGATTTAAAGATAGATACCTACCGAAGCAGCGGCGCAGGCGGTCAGCATATTAATAAAACCTCTTCCGCTATCCGCGTTACCCATTTGCCTACGGGTATGGTAGTGGAGTGTCAGGATGAAAGAAGTCAGCACAAGAATAAGGATAAGGCGCTGAGAGTTCTTCGTTCACGCCTTTTTGAACAGGCACAGCGTGAACAGGAAGAGGCTATCGCAAGTGATAGAAAATCTCAGGTTGGTACGGGTGATAGAAGCGAAAGAATAAGAACCTATAACTTCCCCCAAGGCAGAGTTACCGACCATAGAATAGGACTTACACTTTATAAGATAGAGCAGATTATGAACGGTGATATCGATGAAGTTGTAGATGCGCTTATTACCTACTACAGAGCAGAAATGCTTAAAAACGAGGAACAAAACTAATGGAAACAAAAAGGCTTAATCTTGATGAAGAAAGCTTAAACTGCGCTGCCGATATTCTTAAAGGTGGCGGAATAGTTGCAATTCCTACCGAAACGGTTTACGGACTTGCCGCTTCTGCACTTGATAAAGAAGCGTTATCAAAAGTTTTTGCCGCCAAAGGCAGACCTCAGGATAATCCGCTTATAGTGCATATAGACAGCCTTGAAATGCTAAAAAAAATAGCGGTAAATATTCCAGAAAAAGCATTTTTGTGTGCCGAAAAATTTTGGCCCGGACCTCTTACTATGGTGCTTGAGAGCAGCGGATTTGTCTGCAGTGAGGTTTCTGCGGGACTTAGCACTGTGGCTGTCAGAATGCCGTCTGACTCTGTTGCCAGAGCGGTAATAGAAAAAAGCGGTTTGCCCCTTGCTGCGCCATCGGCAAACGCTTCGGGTTCACCCAGCCCTACTTCGCCTTTTCACGTATTGGACGACCTTGACGGAAAAATCGATGCCGTTATAATGGGTGAAAACTGTCGGGTGGGTGTGGAATCTACCGTAATTTCGGTGACGAAAGACGGTGCAAGGCTTTTAAGACCGGGCGCCGTTACCCTTGAAATGCTAAAGGAAATTTTTCCCGATATAGCGGTGGATAAGGCAATATTAAGTCAGCCCGAAAAGGATGAAAAGGTTGCTTCTCCCGGTATGAAGTATAAGCATTACGCACCCAAAACAGCGCTTTATCTCGTAAATTCAAGCAGTAAGGCTTTTTGCGAGTTTGTGAATAAGGAAAACGCAGTTGCCGTATGTTTTAAGGAAGAAGCAAAAAATATAAAGGGCAAAACCTACGTTTACGGCGAAGAAGAAAATGAAGAGGCTATGGCGCAAAGTCTTTTTGCGGTACTCAGGACTCTTGATAAGGAGAATATCGAAAAAGCGTACGTTCACGCTCCTAAAAAACAGGGTGTAGGCCTTGCGGTTTATAACCGTCTTATCAGGGCTTGCGCTTTCAGGGTGATTGATTTATGAAACATATTATAGGTCTTACGGGCCCTACGGGTTCGGGGAAAAGCAGTTTTTCTGCCCTTGCCGAAAAGAAGGGCGTTTACGTTATTGATTGTGATAAAATTGCCAGACAGGTTACCGAAGGGGGCAGTGAGTGTCTTTTAAAACTTGCTGATGTTTTTGGAGAAGATATAATAAAAGAGGGCGAACTTGACCGAAAACTTTTGGCAAGTCGCGCCTTTTCGGACGAAAATAAAAAACAACTTCTTGAAGATACGATTTTTCCCTTTATTTTAAATCTTGTTTTAGAGAAAATCGAAAAAAGCGAAAATCAGACGGTACTTCTTGACGCGCCCACCCTTTATGAAAGCGGAATTGATGAGTTTTGCGGTGACGTCGTTGCGGTACTTGGTGAAAGGGAAATAAGAAAAGAGCGTATAATAAAACGCGACTTTCTTACCGAAGAACAGGCAGAAGTAAGACTTAACGCAGGTAAAAGCGATGACTTTTATTTGGAAAGAACTAAAAACGTGATATATAATAATTCCACCGAAGAGGAATTTTTAAACAGAAGTGAAGAAATACTAAATATGTTATTGGAGGAAGTTAAATGAGCGAAAAAAGTAAAGCAGAGCTTTTAAAAGAAAAGCTTACCATAAAACATCAGAGCGGTTTAAAGGATGCAAGTGAGGAAACCATAAAAAATGCCTTCGATTTTTGCGAAGATTATAAAAAATTCCTTGACGATGCTAAAACCGAAAGAGAAGCAAATGAAGTTTCCTTATCTATTGCTAAAGAAAACGGTTTCGTGCCCTTTGTTATGGGAGAAACCTATAAAGCGGGTGACAGAGTTTATTTTAACAACAGAGGCAAAGCCGTTGCATTTGCCGTAATCGGTAAAGAAAAGGTTGAAAACGGAACAAATATCACCGCTGCGCATATTGATTCTCCCAGACTTGATTTAAAGCCTAATCCTCTTTACGAAGAAATTGATATGGCTCTTTTTAAAACCCATTATTACGGTGGTATTAAAAAGTATCAGTGGACTGCCGTGCCTATGGCACTTCACGGTGTTTTCGTTAAAACCGACGGTACTGTTATAAAGGTGTGTATCGGTGAAGACGATAACGACCCGAAATTTGTAGTAAACGACCTTTTGCCTCATCTTGCTCAGGAACAGAGCAAACGTACCTTAAGTGACGGTATAAGAGGTGAAGAATTAAACGTTTTGGTGGGCAGTATGCCCTTTAAGGATGATAAGGCAAGCGAACTTGTTAAACTTAATATCCTTAATATACTTTACGAAAAATACGGTGTTACCGAAGCGGATTTCTTGTCTGCCGAGCTTGAGTGTGTACCTGCCGCAAAGGCTTGTGATATAGGTTTTGACCGTTCTATGATAGGCGCTTACGGACAGGATGACAGGGTTTGCGCTTATCCTGCACTCAGAGCCATTTGCGATACCAAAGTTCCCGAAAAAACCGCGGTATGCGTACTTGCCGATAAAGAAGAAATCGGTTCTGACGGAAATACAGGCCTTAATTCCGCTTTCCTTAAATACGTTATCGGTGACCTTGCAAAGATGCAGGGCGGTGATGAAACGGTAGCCCTCAGAAATTCAAAATGTCTTTCTGCCGACGTTAATGCTGCGCTTGACCCCACCTTCCAGGACGTAATGGAAAGACGTAACGCCTCTCAGATAAACAGAGGTGTGTGCGTAACCAAATATACGGGTGCGCGCGGCAAATCCGGTACAAGCGATGCAAATGCCGAATACGTTGCTCAAATCAGAAATATGCTCGATTCGGCGGAAATTTCTTGGCAGACGGGTGAACTTGGCAGAGTTGACCTTGGCGGCGGCGGAACGGTTGCTATGTATATTGCTAACCTTGGTGTTGACGTAGTTGACCTTGGCGTTCCCGTACTTTCAATGCACGCTCCCTTTGAAACTACTTCGAAATTCGACGTATATATGTGCTATAAGGCAATGTATGAATTCTGCAAATAAAAAAACTAAGACTGTACGCCCACGCCCCGTAGGGAAGTATTTCCTTAAAAACGCGAAATTTTGGCACAATAATGCGTTAAAAAGCCATAGTACGCGACAGCGTTACTATGGCTTTTTGCCTTTTCTTGCACTCAATATTTTCGTTTTAAGGTGCTTCGCAGTTTCGTAAGAACTAAAAATTTACTGTATTTAAGCCATAAAACGCAGAAAGGCTGTCGCCTTTCGAGGCTTTTGACAACAATACAGGGAATTTTGTTCGAGAAACAAATACTTCCCTACGGGGCGTGGGCGTTAAAAGTACGGTCTTAATTTTTTTAGCGCCGCTTTTTCAATTCGCGAAACGTAAGAACGGGAAATATTCAGCCTGTTTGCAATTTGCTGTTGGGTCAGTTCTTCTGCTCCGCACAATCCAAAGCGCAGGGTTAAAATTTGCTTTTCTCTTTCATCCAGCACCTTCGGAAAAACCTCCGCAAGTCTTTTGATTTTTAACTTAGTGTCTATTTCTTCGGCAATATCGTTATCCACCGCGATTATATCTCCAAGGGTTAGGGCGTTTCCGTCTTTGTCGGTGTCTATGGCGTCCGAAAAAGAAACGTCCTGAGAAGTCTTTTTTAAACTTCTGAAATGCATAAGAATTTCGTTTTCTATACATCTTGCGGCATAGGTGGCGAGTCTGCTGCCCTTATCGGCGTTAAAGGTCGAAACACCTTTGATAAGACCTATGGTGCCAATGGATATAAGGTCATCCTGATTTTCGTTAGTATAATATTTTTTTGAAATGTGGGCAACCAGTCTTAAATTGTGTTCTATTAGCTTGTTTCTGGCGGCTAAGTCCCCTTGATTGCTTTTTATAAGCAGTTCTTTTTCTTCTTTCGCGCAAAGCGGCGGCGGAAAATTACCGCTTTTTGCCACGTGAAGCGCAAGAAACAAAAATCCCGATAAAATTTTTTCTAAAAATGCCCAGAACATAAAAACCCCTCTTTCCTTCAATATATATGAAAGAAAGAGGGGATTTTTGCAAGTCCATTAAGTTTTTGCCAACTTCATAACAAGGGAAGTGGGAAGAATTTTTGAAAGCACTCTATAGAATTTAAAGAAGAATTTAGGGGTATAAACCGCTTTTTTCTTTGCAGACATTTTAAGAGCCTTTTCAGCCACCTTTTTGGGATTTGTACGGGGCAGGGTATCAAAGGTTTTAGAGGTACCCTTGCCGATATTTGCAACGGGTAAAAATTCGGTATCCATAGGACCGGGGCAAACTGCAAGGCAGTTAAGTTTTTTACCGCTCATTTTAAATTCTTCTCTGAGTGAACGGCTAAAACTTAAAACGTAAGCCTTGGTTGAACTATATACGGTCATACGCGCATTTGGGGCAAAGGAAGCGATAGACGCTACGTTGATTATTTCGCCGTCCTTTTCCATATAGGGAAGGCAAAGACGGGTTACGGTAGTCAGAGATACGCAGTTAAGAGTAACCTGATTTGCGCAGTCGCCTACGGGAATATTTTCGAAATAGTCAAGTTTTCCGTAGCCTGCGTTATTAATAAGGTATTTGATTTCGGGAACGCTGTCACTCAGCACCTGAGTAAGTTCGCTGACGTATTCTTCGCCTGTAAGGTCAAGAGGTAAAACGAAGCATTTGTCCTCTCCGAGTTCTTTTGCAAGTTCTTCCAGTTTTTCTCTTCTTCTTGCAATAAGCCAGAAGGATTCAATATCGGGACAACGTTTTTTTAAAGCCAAAGCAAATTCTCTTCCAAGGCCTGAGGAAGCGCCCGTAATAATTGCAGTTATCATAAAATTCACCCTTTTAAATTTTTTTAATATTGTAACATAAAACGTCAGAATTTTCAATAAAAATAATGCTTGACACGTAATAGGTATTGTGGTATAATCGTTAAGCCGCATATTGAAGGCTTGTTAAGTTATGCCCTTTTGGCATACGCCTTACTGTAGCGAGACTGAAATTAAGGCAGGTGCAACAAAATGTACGCAATTATCGAAACCGGCGGAAAACAGTACCGTGTAGCAGACGGTGATGTTATCTACGTTGAGAAACTCGAAGCTGAAGTTGACAGCGAAGTTGTTTTTGACAAAGTTATCGCTATCAATAACGGTGAACTTAAGGTAGGCGCTCCTTACGTTGAGGGTGCTGCTGTTAAGGGTGTTGTTCTCAAAAACGGCAAGGGTAAGAAGGTAACAGTATTTACCTACAAGCCTAAGAAGGGCTGTGCTCGTAAAAAGGGTCACAGACAGCCGTACACCAAGGTTGAAATCAAGGCTATCGGTTAATTATTATGACCGAGATTAAATTTTACGCTGACAAAAGCAGACTGTACGGCTTTTCGGTCAGCGGTCACAGTTCAATGAATTGTGACGATGAAGAGGGCAAAATTCTTTGTTCTGCAATATCATCCGCGTGTTATATGACGGCAAATACTATCAGCGAAATTATCGGTGATAAAATATCTGCCGAGGTGGATGACGGTTTTATGGATATAAGGGTGAAAAATCCAAGCGATAAAACCGAGGCTGTGCTTTTAGGCTTTAAGCTTCATATGGAACAACTTTGTCTTCAGTTTAGTGACAGAATATCTATACTTTCGGAGGTGTAGTCATGTTAAAGATTAACATTCAGTTATTCGCCCATAAAAAAGGTATGGGTTCTACCAAGAACGGCCGTGACAGTGAGTCTAAGCGTCTTGGTGTTAAGCGTGCCGACGGTCAGTTCGTATTAGCAGGTAACATCCTCGTACGTCAGCGCGGTACACATATCCACGCAGGCAATAATGTTGGCAAAGGTTCTGACGACACACTTTTCGCACTTATCGACGGAAAGGTTAAGTTTGAACGCGTAGGCCGTGACCGTAAGCAGGTTAGCATTTACGCTGTAGAGCAGTAAATCAAATTGAGGCTCAGGTGGATTCCTGAGCCTTTTTATTTTAAAGATTGGTGATTTTATGTTTATAGACGTAGCAAAAATTCATCTTAAAGCAGGAAACGGCGGTAACGGTTGCGTTTCCTTTCACAGAGAAAAATATGTAGCGGCAGGCGGACCTGACGGAGGGGACGGCGGCAGAGGCGGTAATATCGTCTTTAAGGCTGATGATAACCTTTCTACCCTTGCCGACTTTAGATATAAAAGAAAATATTGTGCCGATAACGGCGAAAACGGTAAGGCTTCGCGCTGTACCGGTAAATCTGCCGAGGACCTTATTATAAACGTGCCCCGCGGTACGCTTATTAAGGAAGCTGAAAGCGGTAAGGTTATTGCTGATATTTCCGACGATGCTCCCGTAATTATTGCGCGAGGCGGTAACGGAGGTTTTGGCAATCAGCATTTCGGACATGCTACCCGTCAGGTACCCCGTTTTGCAAAACCCGGTGCCCCCGGTGACGAGCTTGACGTAACCCTTGAATTAAAACTTTTGGCTGACGTAGGTCTTATCGGTTTTCCAAACGTAGGAAAATCTACTCTTGTGTCGGTGGTAAGCGAGGCTAAACCCAAAATTGCCAACTATCATTTTACCACTCTTACTCCCGTTTTAGGCGTTGTAAGAATGGGAGAGGGAAGTTCCTTTGTTATGGCTGATATTCCCGGTCTTATCGAAGGCGCAGGCGAGGGTATTGGTCTTGGTCACGAGTTTTTAAGACACGTTGAAAGATGCAGACTTCTCGTTCACGTTGTTGATATTGCAGGCAGTGAAGGCAGAGATCCTATTGACGACTTTAATAAAATCAATAAAGAACTTAAGGTTTTCAGCGAGGAATTAAGCCACGCACCTCAAATAGTGGTTGGTAACAAATGCGATTTGACCGATGATGAAACGGTTGAAGAAATCGGCAAAAAGTTCAGAGATATGGGATACGATTTCTTTCCCATTATGGCGCCTATTAAAGAGGGTACGGCTGAACTTATAAACCATATTGCCGCCGAACTTGATAAGCTTCCTCCCGTAAAGCGTTATGAAAGTGAAATTGAACCTTATGAAACCGTAACGGTTAAGAAGGAACTTCGCACCTTTACGGTAAGAAAAGAAAACGGTGAATATTTCGTTGAAAACTGCGATTGGATTGAGCGCATTATGAATACAGTTGACCCTGATGATTACGAGTCACTGCAGTATTTTGAAAGAGTGCTCCGTTCAAGCGGTATTATTAAAGCGCTTATTCGCGAGGGCGTTCAGGAAGGCGACGTCGTTCACGTGAACGATTTTGAGTTTGAATATGTATTATAGTAAAGAAAAAGTTAAACTTTTAAGTCCGTCGTCACTTTCCTTTGTGGGAGATGCGGTTTTCGGACTACTGGTCAGAGAAAGACTTGCAGAAATCAACCGTCCGTCAGGTCAGCTTCACTCGGCATCGGTGTCCTTTGTGAGCGCAGGCGGTCAGGTAAAGGCTTATGAACTTATAAAGGATATGCTTACCGAGGAAGAAACGGCTGTATTCAAGCGCGGCAGAAATTTCCATACCGGCAGAAGTCCTAAAAATGCAAGTCACGGCGACTATCATATTGCAACGGGTGTTGAAACGCTTTTCGGCTATCTTCATTTATGCGGAGAAACCGAGCGTTTAAACCAACTTTTCTCATTAATATGGGAGGATTTTTCGGCAACAATATAATTGGTGTTGCTTGTGATAAAATCCAAAATTAAAAATATTATAATTGATAGCCTTTATTATATTTTAGGCAGTGTTATTTATTCTATAGCGATTCCTATGTTTATTTCACCGGCGCATATAAGCCCCGGTGGATTTACGGGAGTCGCTTTGCTTTTTAATTATCTTTTTTTGCTTCCTTCGGGTTTACTGATATTTTTATTTAATATTCCCGTTTTTTTAATAGGCTATAAAAAGATAGGACGGATTTTTATTTTAAAAACCGCCGTCGTTACCTTTTTAATATCGCTTTTTCTTGATATAAGCGAAAAATATATAAAGGCTTTTACGGGGGATAAAATTCTCTGCGCGGTTTTCGGCGGAATATTTATAGGACTGGGTCTTGGTATCGTATTGCTTCGAGGCGCCACAACGGGCGGAGTAGATATAATAGCAAAGCTTATAAACGCAAAAAAACCTCACGTTTCCATCGGCAGAATTATTCTTATTTCCGATATAATCGTCGTTTCTCTTTCGGTGATTTGTTACAGAGATTTTTCGGGTGCGCTTTATTCTGTTATTACCATTTATATTACTTCTATAGTCCTTGACGGTGTACTCTACGGCGGAAATAAGGGAAAACTTATTTTTGTAGTAAGCAAAATGGGTGAAAAAATAAGTGAAAATATTTTAAAGACGGTCAACAGAGGGGTAACGGTGCTTACAGGTGTCGGCGCATACACAGGGGAAGATAAAAAGGTTTTAATGTGCGCTGTCAGAAGACAGGAAATAGCGGTTTTTTATTCTGCAGTAAAATCGGTTGATGAAAACGCCTTTATAATAGTTTGCGATGCAGGAGAAATAGAGGGTAACGGGTTTAAAAAATAGAGATTTTTTATTGACAAAAAAGGTTTTATGTGATAATATAACAAGTGATATATAACAACTGATATATTATGGAGGTGCACTATGCCGCCAAAAGTAAAGATAACCAAAGAGGATATAATAGACGCCGCAACGGAGATTGTCAGAGAAAACGGCGCAGAGGCTATTAATGCCCGTGAACTTGCAAACCTTCTTAAATGCTCTACCCAACCCGTTTTTTCTAATTTTTCAAATATGTCTGAATTAAGACAAGAGGTAATAAAAAATGCAAATACAATGTGTAATGAATACATAAAAACGGAAGTGGAAAAGGGAGAGTATCCGCCATATAAAGCAAGCGGTATGGCTTATATAAGATTTGCAAAAGAAGAAAAAGAACTTTTTAAACTTTTATATATGCGAAATCGCTCAGACGATATTATGGCGGAAGAAGAGAAACTCAGCGATCAAATGGAATCTATAATAAAGGATACTACCGGCCTTGACGGAGAGAAGATGGAACTTTTCCATCTTGAAATGTGGGCATTCGTTCACGGAATTGCCACTATGTTTGCAACGGGGTTTTTGGATCTTCCTTGGGAACTTGTCAGTAAAATGCTTACCGACTCTTATAAAGGACTTAAAAAGCAGTACGAATTGGAGTAAATTATGATAGCAATTAAAACTGAAAATTTAACTAAAAAATATAAGGATATAATAGCGGTAGATAATCTTTGCCTTACGGTTAAAAAGGGAGAACTTTTTTCGCTTCTCGGTGTAAACGGAGCAGGCAAAACCACCACCATAAAAATGCTTTCTTGCCTGACTGAAGCAACAAACGGAAATGCTTTTTTGAACGGTAAAAGCATAAAAACGCAAAAGAATGAAGTGAAAAAGATTATTTCTCTTTCACCGCAGGAAACTGCTATAGCGCAAAATCTTACCGTAAAGGAAAATTTAGAACTGATTTGCGGTATTTATAAGTATAAAAAGGAAGAAATTAAATCGAAAATCAACGATTTAACCGTTCTTTTGGGACTTTGTGACGTTATTAATAAAAAGGCGGGAAAACTTTCGGGCGGTTATAAAAGAAGACTCAGTATTGCCTTGTCGCTTATTAGTGAACCCGAAATTTTATTCTTAGACGAGCCGACCTTGGGACTTGACGTACTCAGTCGCAGTGATTTATGGGATATTATCCGTTCTTTAAAGGGCAAAATCACTATAATTTTGACAACTCATTATATGGAAGAGGCAGAAGCGCTGTCTGACAGAATAGGTATTATGAAGAATGGCAGTCTTATTAGTGAAGGAACAAGCGAGGAAATAAAGGCTATTGGCAAAAATGATAATTTTGAACAGGCTTTTATTAATATTGTAAGGGGGAATATTTAATGAGAACCTTAACCTTTGCAAACAGAAATCTTAAGGAAATTATTCGTGACCCTCTTAATTTAATCTTCGGTCTTGGCTTTCCGCTTATACTGTTGTTGCTTTTAAGCGCAATTCAGGCAAATATCCCCGTAAGTCTTTTCGAAGTTGAACATCTGACTCCGGGTATAACCGTTTTTGGACTTTCGTTTATGACTCTTTTTTCGGCTACACTAATTTCAAAAGACCGAAACAGTGCCTTTTTTTCGCGCTTATATACTACACCGTTAACGGCGTTTGATTTTATTCTTGGATATACCTTGCCGATTTTACCCGTTTCGGTTATTCAGAGTGTAGTTTGTTATATAGCCGCAATAATTTTAGGACTTAAAGTGAATATCAATATTATTTACGCTATTCTTTTTATAATTCCCATTTCACTTCTTTATGTAGCGATGGGCCTTCTTTTTGGCAGCTTTTTAAGTGATAAGCAGGTGGGTGGAATATGCGGGGCGCTACTTACTAATCTTACTGCGTGGATGTCGGGAATCTGGTTCGACCTTGACAGTGTGGGCGGCGTCTTTAAGAAGATTTCATATCTATTTCCCTTTGTTCACGCGGTAGAACTGGAAAGGTCGGTGCTTAAAGGAAGCTTTGACGGTACGTTTAATCATCTTTTATGGGTGCTTTGCTATGCCGTAGGACTTATTTTTATAGCAATTTTAGTCTTTTTAAGGCAAATGAAAAAACAGTAAAAAAAGGATGTACAATTTGTACATCCTTTTTTAATATCGTAAAATAATTAATTTTAAGTCGGTTTTATAATTAATAATAATCGTTATAATATCCGCTTTCGGTAGCGTAAACGGTGCCGTCTTCTCTTATGATGATTTCACCGTAAAAAGTTCCGTTATGTCCGTTATTTTTATCCTTACCTCTAAAGTCGTAGTAGGCTATTCCTATACCGAATACGGTGCTGTCTTTTTCAAATCGGGTAATATGAAACTTAAGAGAGTTGGCAGCGGTGGAAAAATATTTTTTATAGTTAACGTCTCTATGTAAAGCCTCTTCAATAAGACCCTGATAAGCGTTCTTGTGTTCACCGAAATTGCCCCACTTACCGTCATAGCCTGCAAACTTTTCGGCAAGTTCAAGTCCCATATCCTTGGTTTCCTGCTCGGCTATTTTCTTATCGACTGTTTTTTTAAGTTCAAGCAATAAATTGTAATCTGTTACCAAAGCTTTTTGAGAATCGGTAAGTGCATCGTATTTATCAAGAAGCGCCGCTACACCGGTGTTATCGGCAGTCAGAGTGCTTTTATTTATTCTTTTGATTTCGCTGTTAATCTCGTCCGCTATTTTCTTATCCTTAAAATGCTGTAGTTCCTGTATGGATTTCTGGAGCGTGGGATAATTTGTTACAAGGAGCTTTTGCTTATCTGTCAGCAGATCGTATTCCGTTTTTACGGTCATTATTATATTTTCGCTTTCAAGCGTAACGTAGATACCACTTAGTTGCTCAATGTGAGCAATAACCTTATCGGCGGCAGCTTGATTGTTGCGCTTTTCAATACCCTCTTTTATAAGTAATGAAGAAAAAAGTATTGCTACAATCAATAAAAGCGATGCCGTTATTGAACTGAGAATTATTATAAGTTTTCTGTTTTTAAACATTTAAAACATCTCCTTCCCCTTTTTCAGTATAAGATATTTGTCAAAAAAAGTCAACATACGAATAAAAACAAAAACTCCGCAATACCTTAAGTATCACGGAGTTTTTAAAACTAGTTGTTTTTATTCTGCTCGTTTTTGTTTTGGTTGTTCTTATTCTGTTCGTTTTTATTCTGTTCGTTCTTATTCTGATTGTTGTTCTGATTATTTTTATTCTGGTTGTTTTCGTACTGTCTGTTTTTGTCTGACATAAAAATCACCCCGCTTTCAATGATAGTTTTTGCAGAAAGCGGAGTGATATTCATTTTTCGAAAAACAGTCTGTATGCGTTTTCTTTTGTGATTTTTAAAACCTGTTCCTTGCTTATACCCTTTATATCTCCGATTTTTTCGGCAATATAAGGAATAAGAGAAGAATCGTTTCGTTTTGAACGGAATGGAACGGGGGCAAGATAAGGAGCGTCGGTTTCAAGTAAAATTCTGTCAAGTGGTATGTTTTCTATTACTTCAGGCAGATTTTTTGCATTTTTAAAGGTTACAACACCGCCAACGCCAATATACATACCAAGCTTTATAATTTCCTTTGCCATTTCGGTGCTTCCCGAAAAACAGTGAAGAACACCCTTGGGTTTATATTCCTTTAGTATCTCTAAAGTGTCGCCGTGGGCTTCTCTGTCGTGAACTATAACGGGAAGACCAAGTTCTTTTGCTAAAAGAATTTGTCTGATAAAGCCGTCCTTTTGCTTTTCCTTGTTTTCTTTATTCCAATAGTAATCAAGCCCGATTTCGCCTATTGCCACAACACGCTCAGTTATAAGATTTTTAAGAGCGGGAATATCTACGTCTATGCGGGTAAGTTCTTCGGGATGAAAACCTACCGCCGCATAAACAAAGGGGTATTTTTTTGAAAGCTCAATAGACTTTATGCTTGATTTTATATCGGTACCGCAGGTGATGATTTCGCTGACACCTTCTTTATGGATTTGAGGCAAAAGAATATCTCTGTCCTCAAATTGCTCGTCGGTATAATGAGCGTGTGTGTCGAAAATCATCTTATCTTACTTCCTCTTGGAATATCGTCGGCAAATATTACCTTAACGTTATCCTCATCTATGTCGGCAGCCAGAATCATACCTTGAGATTCAACACCGCAAAGAACTGCAGGCTTAAGGTTGGAAACCAAAATTACGGTGTGACCGATTAAATCTTCGGGCTTGTACCATTTTGCAATACCGCTGGCAACCGTTCTGTTTGTTCCGCTACCGTCGTCAAGGGTGAGTTTTAACAGTTTTTTGGCCTTTTTAACGGGTTCACATTCAAGAATTTTGGCGGTTTTGAGTTCAACCTTCATAAAATCTTCAATGCCTATCTGAGCAAGAGATACGGTATTAACGGCATCGTTTTCAGCCTTTGCGGCTTTCATTTTTTCTTCCATCTCTTTGGTTAATTCTTCGATAATCTTATCGGCATCAAGACGGGAGAAAAGGGGAGAAGGAGTACCTACTGCAAAGCCTTCGGTTGCATTTACTTTAAGTTCTTTATTATCGGTGCAAAGCTGATTTCTGATTTCCTTTGCGCATTTGGGCATAATGGGTTCCAAAAGCACAGACAAAAGTCTTATATTTTCAAGAAGATTATACATTACTGCTTCAAGACGCGCCTTTTGATTTTCGTCCTTTGCAAGTGCCCAAGGCATAGTTTCGTCAATGTACTTATTGCATCTGCGAGCAAGTTCCATTACGGTTTCGCAGGCATCGGCGGTATGATAAGAATCGAACTGCTTATTGAATTTTTCAATGGTTTCATTGGTAACTGCAAAAAGTTCGTCGTCAAGAGCATCCTTTTGTCCGCCGTTAGTTACTTTGCCGTCAAAGTATTTATTTGTCATTGCAATACTTCTGTTTACAAGGTTGCCGAGAGTATTTGCAAGGTCGGTATTGAATTTAGCAATAAATGCTTCATAGGTGATATTGCCGTCCTGCGCAAAGGGAACCTCACTTAAAAGGTAGTATCTTACGGCATCGCTTCCGAAACGGGCGGAAAGCTCGTCGGCATAAATTACGTTACCCTTTGATTTGCTCATTTTATCCTCACCGAAAAGCACCCAGGGATGACCGAGTACCTGTTTTGGTAACGGCTCGCCAAGTGCCATAAGGATAATGGGCCAATAAATAGTATGGAAGCGAACGATGTCTTTTCCTATTACGTGAAGGTCGGCAGGCCAGAGCTTTTTATACTGTTCACTTGGATTTTCGGTATCGTATCCAATACCGGTAATGTAGTTACTAAGCGCGTCAATCCATACGTAAATAACGTGCTTATCGTCAAAATCAACGGGAACACCCCATTTAAAAGAGGAACGGGAAACACAAAGGTCGGTAAGTCCCGGTTTTATAAAGTTATTTACCATTTCGGCTTTACGGGAGGCGGGCTGGAAGAAGTCGGGATTATCGTCATAGTATTTTACAAGACGGTCTGCATATTTACTGAGTTTTAGGAAATATGCTTCTTCTTTGGAATCGATTACATCTCTGCCACAGTCGGGACATTTGCCGTCTTTAAGCTGAGAAGCGGTGAAGAAGGATTCACAGGGAACGCAGTATTTGCCTTCGTAAGAGCCCTTATAAATGTCGCCCTGATCATAAAGCTTTTTGAAAATTTTTTTAACGGCAGCCTCGTGGTCAGCGTCGGTGGTACGGATGAATTTATCATACTGTGTATCAAGGCTGTCCCATACGGCTTTAATCTCTCCTGAAATCTCGTCAACGTATGCTTTGGGTTCAATACCCTTTGCCTTTGCATATTCTTCAATTTTCTGTCCGTGCTCGTCAGAACCGGTCATAAGGAATACGTCATATCCCTGAGATTTTTTGTGTCTTGCTATAGCATCAGCCAAAACTATATCGTAAGCGTTACCGATGTGTGGCTTACGGGAGGTGTATGCAATAGCGGTAGTGATGTAAAATTTCTTGTTCATATCATCATCTCCTATGGAAATTACGGTTTAGTAAATAAAAAAGCAACAGCGCTTATGAAAAAGCATATAATTTGGTAAAGGGCAACGTAAACGAGATTTACGTAGGTAGGATTACCGAAAATTATATAGCAGAAAAGTATGACGCCGAGAACAACCGAAATCATATGGCAAATTTGCAAAAGAGCGTTTGCCTTTTTGACCTTGTTTGCCGCATATACCGTTGCCGCCATACCTGCCGCATTACCTCTTACAACGGCGCCTGCATTCATATTTTCCTGATAGTTTGCGGCATTTCGGTACATATGGACGCCGTTTGAACTCATTACCTTAACTGAATCTGAATAAAGGTCAAAGTAGTCGCACACCATTTCTTCGCTTATATTCTGGTCGCAATTGTTAATCAGAATGGTAAGACCCATGGCACTTATTCTGTCCAATTCCTTTGCAATATCCTGATTCGGTATATATTTGAGAACCAACAGAGCGCAAATTTTGGTATCGGTTGCAACGTAAACGGGGAAGTAGCCGTCACGCATAAGCCGTTTGTCGTTTTCGGCATCGGGAACCTTTATTTCGTGAGCAAGCATTAATGCGCGGTTACCGATATAAATACGTTTGTTGCCTACCCAACCTGCAATACCCAAACGGTCCTCGTATTTTATGGAGTCTGCAACGGGTGTTTTTACCGCTTTGTTGGTTTCCATTATATTTCTGAATATGGGCGCCAACGGGCTGTTTGCCGTTTCGGTTATTGCGCAGGCACAGGCAATAGTTTCTTCAAGGTTATTTTCGTTTATAACCTTCATATCGCGAAGCTTAATGGTACCCTTCGGGAAAAGGGAATTACAGTCGATAACGCAGGCGTTAGCCTGTTCTATTTGCTTTGCGCTTCTTAGTGAAGTAAGCACCGCACCGTATCGGCTGAGATGCTTTTCTGCGCTGCTTAAGGGCATTACGGAACAGGCAAGGGTGGTAAGGGGCGCGAAAATTGACGAGAATGCGCAAAGGGTTATTACACCCGACATAAAATCGTCACGGTAAACGCCGAAGGCTATACCTGAAAGAAAAGCAAATATTAAACCGATGTAAAAGATAAGCTTTGCTCTGCCGTCGAAATCAACGTCAAAGGTGCTGTTTTTAATAAAATCCGTGACGTTTTTAATGGGACGGGGGGCGGCGATAAGCACGTCGCCGTCAATAGCGTTTTTCGACATGGCAAAGGTTGTAGGAGCGTCGTCAATAAGCGTAATTCCGTATTTTTTAATATCACTGCTTACTCTTACAAAATTTTTATAAACGTAATCGCTTTTTGCAAAAGCAAAATAGGAACGGAACACGAGAGATAACGTGGTCAGCAGAGTTGCCGAATAATATACGCTGCCGTGAATCCCTTTTATAAAGGAAAGCAGTATCAGTATAAAAGAAAATATAACAGAAAGAGCAATGCCGGCTTCGGCGCAGGTTCTCTTTTTAAACAGTGTCTTTAAAGAAAGGAATATATCGGCGTTAAGCACCGTCGCTAAAATGAATGAAATTGATGAAAAGACGGCAAGAGTAACGCTAAAGGATAGTTTCATATCCGAAAAAAACGGAAGTGCGAAAAATCCTATAAGCAGAAATGCGAACAACGTGCCTAAAAAACCTATAAAGCGTTTGCGCCTTTTATTTAAAAGAATACTTTTAATCTTCTTTTTATCGCGCAGTTCCTTGTATTCAAATTCGGGAACGAAAGAAGCATACTCCTCTTCAACCGTTTCCTCACTCATGGAAAGCACGGGCGGTTTGGGCATTTCTGTTATTTCCTTCGGAACGTTAACCTCTTTTGTGGAACTTATCATTTCGTCGGGGATAACCACGGGCATAGTTCCCGTAAAAGAAATAACCTGCGTGGGAGAATTTTTCGCAAAGTTATCAATGTCCGAAATATCGGGAACACTTTCAGAATCCTTTATTGCAGAAAATACCATTGTGGAATCTGTTTCTTTTGGTGTTTCCGCTTCTCTTTGTTGTGTTTCTTCTTCGGGTTCTTCAATACCCAAAATCGAAGCCACACTATCAAGAGTATAGGTGGGTTTACTGTCGGGAACAAATTCACCGTTAGTGCCGTCCATTATAAAAGGAAGACAGTTTTCAAGAAGGCTTTCTTCCTGAATTTCAGTTTCCTTGGTGCTTAAATCTTCTTCGATAACGATTTCAGTTGGAGAATTTTCGGTGGGTTCTTCGGTTACTTCTAACGTTTCTTCGCTTAAAAAACTGTCGTCAATATTAAAAGAGGAAATTATGGGTTCTTCTTTTTTTGTTTGCTCATTTTTTTTGAGCATTTTCTGTCTTAGTTCTTCAAGCGGGTTAACGTTAACTTCCGATACGGTTTTACTTTTTTCATTTCCTGTTATTTCGTCTTCGGTAAGAGAATGGGGCTTGGGAAATTTTTGCGCAGCTTCTTTGGCGCTTTTATATAAATTATCATCAATAATGGGAAAATCATCGTCAAAAACTTTTTTCTTTTTGAAAATGCCCATTTAAGCACCTCCCGTTTTAACGTTTCTCTTGCGTACAACCTCGTACATAAGTACGCCTGCCGCAACCGAAGCGTTAAGGGAATTTATTTGACCAAACATGGGAAGGCTTATCATTTCATCGCATTTTTTGGCAACTAACGGGCCTATTCCTTTTCCTTCGTTGCCTATAACTATGGCGCAGGGAATACTGTAATCAAAATAGGTGTAATCCTTGCCGTCCATATCGGCGCCGAAAACCCATATTCCTTTTTCTTTAAGTTTTTCAATTTCGTTTGCGATATTCGTTACCCTTGCAACAGGCATATATTCAAGGGCACCGCTTGCCGATTTTGCAACGGTAGCGTTAAGAGAAGCGCTTCTTCTTTTGGGAATAATAATTCCGTGTGCGCCGCAACATTCGGCAGTACGGATAATAGCGCCTAAATTATGGGGATCTTCTATTTCATCGCAAATGATTATAAAGGGTGGCTTTCCGCTTTCTTCTGCTTTTTTAAGAATATCCTCAACTTCAGCATAACTTTGGGACGCAAACTGCACCGCAACGCCCTGATGATTGGCGCCGCCGCACAAAAAATCAAGCTTCTGCGGAGAAACTTCCTTTATAAGTATTCCCGATTGTTTGCATTTAGCAATAATTGCGGTAACGCTTCCGCCCGAAACCGAATGAGCAACTAAAAGTCGGTCAATTTCTCTGCCCGAACGAATGGCTTCAAAAACGGCGTTTCTTCCGCATATAACCTGTATTTCTTCTTTATCTTCTACAGTATTTTCTTTTATATTTATATTAATTTCTTTTTCCAAGAAAAAATCATCTCCCAAATATAATCAATATGTGTTATAATGGTTATAGTTAGCGAAACAGCAAATTCATTTACTGTTTCGACACCAAATCAAAGATTTGGTCACAAAGCCGATAAAATCGGCTTGTCGAAGCGCTTTTGGGCGTTTCGACAAACTATAATCATTATAACATAATATCATACGAAAAAAAAGACCTTTTTTAACATTTGTATAGTTTTATATTTTCAGGTCAAAACTATACTAAAAGGAGTGACCCAAATGGATAAAATAAAAGAGATAAGAGCCTATGAATTAATAGATTCAAGAGGAAATCCCACCGTCGCCTGTTTTATATCAACCGAAAAGGGCGCAAAAGGATTTTCGATAGTGCCGAGCGGTGCTTCAACCGGTGTTTACGAGGCACATGAACTTCGTGATAAGGATAATACCCGATTTTTTGGAAAGGGTGTAACCAAAGCGGTAGAAAATATCAATGAGATTATAGCGCCTAATCTTTTAAAGGAAAACATTTTTTCGCAACGAAAGGTTGACGATTTCCTTATAAATCTTGACGGAAGTGAAAACAAAAAATGCCTTGGCGCAAATGCTGTTTTGGCTGTTTCTCTTGCCTTTGCAAAGGCGGCTGCATCTTCACAGAAAATTCCGCTTTATAAATATCTTGGCGGTGAAAACGCAAAGAAACTTCCCGTTCCCATGATGAATATTTTAAACGGCGGCGCCCATGCGAGTAACAACGTTGATATTCAGGAGTTTATGATAGTGCCATTTGGTATAAAAACTTTTGCTGAGCAGATGAGAGCAGGGTGCGAAATATATGCGGTTTTGGGCAAAATTTTAAAGGAAAAAGGACTGATTTCGGGGGTTGGTGACGAGGGTGGTTACGCTCCGTCGTTAAGTGGTGATGAAGAAGCCTTGGAACTTATTATCGAGGCGGTTTTCAAAGCGGGATATAATACCGACGCCGTAGGAATCGCCCTTGACGTAGCATCAAGCGAATGGGCACAAAACGGCGCTTATCTGCTTCCTAAACGAAATCTTTTGAAAACAAGCGACGAACTTATTGAGGATTATGAGAATTTGTGCGAAAAATATCCGATTATTTCAATTGAAGACGGTTTGGGCGAGGATGATACAGAAGGCTGGAAAAAGCTTACCGAAAGGCTCGGCAAAAAAATAAATCTTGTTGGCGACGACCTTTTCGTAACCAATACAAAACGTCTTAAAATGGGCATAAAGGAGAATATTGCTAATTCTATACTTGTAAAATTAAATCAGATAGGAACACTTTCCGAAACCCTTGACGTTATGGAAATGGCTAAAAAATACGGTTATAAAAATATCGTTTCTCACCGTTCGGGAGAAAGCGAGGACACCTTTATCGCTGACCTTGCGGTAGCGGTAAATGCCCCGTTTATTAAATCGGGAGCGCCCTGCCGAAGTGATCGAGTGGCTAAATATAACCGTCTGCTTTTGATAGAAAAAGAGATATAAATAAAAGCGGTGCAAATTTTGATTTGCATCGCTTTAAATATGATTTTTAATCAACCTTAATTCTGGGTACGCGTTTTGAAATTCCGCATACTATTTCGTAATTAATGGTATCAACCTTTTCGGCTAAACTGTCAACAGGAAGATCCTTACCGAAAAGCGTAACCTCATCGCCTATCTGAACCTTTTCAATGTGGCTTACGTCAACGGTAATCTGGTCCATACATACTCTGCCGACGATTTTTGCTTTTTGTCCCTTTATTATAACCTCGCCTTGATTTGAAAGGGCGCGAGGATATCCGTCGGCATAACCCACGGAAACGGTGGCTATCTTCATTTTATCACTGCTTTTAAAGGTTCTGCCGTAACTTATAAAGGTATCTTTTTCCACCGTTTTAACCATAGAAACAACGCTTTTTAGCGTCATTACGGGAATAAGCTCTTCGCTATAACTCATATCCTTATCGGGAGAAAGTCCGTAAAGAATAACACCGGGACGGCAAAGGGAAGAGTGCTTATCTTTGTGCAGTAAAAGTCCTGCAGAATTGCAACAGTGAACCGTTTTTATATTTTTGCATTTTTCTTTTAAAATATCACTTGCCTTAACAAAACGCTCGTACTGACCTTTGGTATATTCTTCATTTGTGTCTGCGCTTGAAAAATGGGTGAAAATACCTTCGTAGGAAATCCCTTCAAGGTCGAGAACGTAAAGGGCGTCGTCTATACCCGAAAGCTTTTCACTTCTGCAGTCAAAACCAAGTCTTCCCATACCGGTATCAAGTTTAATATGGGCTTTTACCGTAACCCCGCTTTCCTTTGCATAAAAGGAAAGTTTTTCGGCAAATTCTTTATCGTAAACGGTCTGAATAATATCGTTTTTATTAAGTCGCGCCGCGGCTTCGGGGGGAGTATAGCCTAAAATCAGAATAGGGTGTTTTACACCGAGTCTTCTTAAATCCTCGGCTTCGTCGATGTTGGAAACGGCAAAGCTTTCAGCCCCTGCGCTTAACAGTGCGGGGATAACTGTTTCGGTGCCGTGACCGTAGGCATCGGCCTTTACTACCGCCATAAGCGAACAGTTTTTAGCACTTTCTTTAATTGTATTAAAATTATGTATCAAAGCAGAAACGCTGATTTCTGCCCAGGTACGATGCAAAAAAGCCATAAAAAAACCTCTTTTTATCTTCTTCGATTAACCATTGAAATAAGACGTAAAAGCTGAGCTAAAGAAGCAAGTAATGCTCCAAGATATGTCATTGCGGCGGCGCCAAGCACCTTTTTTGCTCCGCTGATTTCCGAGTCGTCGTATAAAATGCTGTAATCTCTTATAATGGAAATAGCCCTTCGGGATGCGTTAAATTCAACGGGCAGAGTAATTAGCTGGAAAAGTGTTGATAAAGCGTAAAACGCAACGCCGAGAGTAGCAAGAAAGGGAGCAAAGAAAAAGCCTAAAAGTATAAGCGGCATAGCCAAAGCAGAGCCTATTCGTGTTACGGGTACGATAGCATTTCTGAGTTTTATGGGTGAATATCCCGTTGCATACTGAAGGGCGTGACCTGCTTCGTGACAAGCAACTCCAACGGCGGCAACGGTATTTTTATCATACACGTCTTCACTTAATCTTATAACGTTTGTTCTTGGGTCGAAATGGTCGGTAAGATTTCCGCTTACGCGTTCAATTTTTACGTTTGTTACACCTTGACTGGCAAGTAACTTTTCAGCCGCCTGAGCGCCCGTTAAAACGGATGGCGATTTGCTGAATTTTGCAAAGGTGGATTTTACCTTTGCCTGCGCAACGGCGGTAACTATAATTGCTACTATTAAAAGCACCATAGAAAAGGCATAAAGCGGGTCGCTGAAATCAAAACCGTAATAATAATATGGATAGTAAAGTGGCATAAAATCAACCTTTCACTTCTATCATTTGAAATTTGACTTCGTAATATTCATCCTTTTCGGTTTTTTCTTCGCCTGAGGGATATAAACGGTAGGTATTTGCATCGGTAAAACGGGCAATGTAGTCTATGGTTTTGTTACTGCCCGACGGAGTAACGCTAAGCTGTTTCATAGAAAGAGGCTTACCGTTTTCATCATAAGAAAAACCGTATTCGGTAACGTAGCCGTTAGCATATCTTTCCGACACTATAAAACCGCTGTGGTCAAAAACAATAGTAAGATACTCTTTTTTATCCTTATCATAAAGAATATACTTATAATTGGTTATTTTATCGGCGGTATAGGTGTGAACTGCTCCTGTATTAAAGACTCTCGTGACGGTGGTTAAATTTCCGCGTTTGTTATATTCATATTTATCGGTATAACTTTCTTCATAAGAAAAAGGATGCTCCACCGTGACGGTATCGGGTTTTGAGTCCTCGGTATAGGTGTAGGCGATTTTTGTGCCTATACTTTCACCGCTTATCCACGTGAAAGAATCAATTCTATATACGCCTTCCTTAGAACAGGCACAAAGAGTGCCGACGGTTAATACCAAAACTGCCAAAAGGCATAAAATTTTAGTTAATCTTTTATACGTTAAAGAGGAATTCAACTACGTCACCGTCCTGCATTACATATTCTTTACCTTCGGTTCTTACAAGTCCTTTTGTACGTGCATTGGCAAGAGAACCGCATTCATTTAGATCGGTAAAGGCGATAATCTGGGCTCTGATAAAGCCTCTTTCAAAGTCGGAATGTATTTTACCTGCCGCCTGAGGAGCCTTTGTATCCTTCTTTATAGTCCATGCTCTTACTTCCTTTTCGCCTGCGGTAAGATAGGAAATAAGACCTAAAAGGCTGTAACTTTTCTGAATAAGACGGTCAAGTCCCGATGCGTCAAGACCCAGATCACTTAGGAACATTTCTTTTTCTTCGCCCGTCATATCGGCGATATCTGCTTCCATCTGAGCGCAAATGGGAAGCACCTCAGCGCCCTCTTTACTTGCAAGTTCTTTAACCTTTAAGAAGTGAGGGTTATCTTCGGGTGCCTTGCCTGAAAAATCATCTTCGCTTAAATTAGCGGCATAAATAATCGGCTTTGAGGTAAGAAGGAAAATTGTATTTAAAATTTCCTGTTCCTCGTCGTTAACTTCTAAACTTCTTGCGCTCTTTCCGCTTTCCAAATGAGCGTAAAGCTTTTTGAGAAAATCAAGTTCACTCTGAAGTGATTTATTGCCCTTTAAATCCTTGGTGGTTTTGGCAATTCTTCTTTCAACCATTTCCATATCCGAGAATATAAGCTCAAGGTCAATGGTTTCAATATCGCGAAGTGGGTCGATACTGCCTTCAACGTGGATTATGTTTTCATTTTCAAAACATCTTACTACGTGAACGATAGCGTCAACCTCCCTTATATTTGCGAGAAACTTGTTGCCAAGACCTTCGCCTTTTGATGCGCCCTTAACAAGACCTGCAATATCAACAAATTCGATAATAGCAGGAACAACGGGGGGCACCTTTGCGCCTTCGGTGTACATATCTCTTAGTACGTCAAGACGCTTATCGGGAACGGCAACTACACCAACGTTTGGTTCAATGGTGCAAAATGGGAAGTTCGCCGACTGCGCACCTGCATTTGTAATAGCGTTAAATAAAGTGGATTTTCCGACGTTCGGAAGTCCTACGATACCTAGTTTCATGATTTTTTCCTCCAAAAAATGCTTGATAACATATACATTATATAGTTTTATATAAATATTATCAAGAAAAATATAAAAAAACTTTGAAAATCATAAATAATGTAGTATAATAGAGGAGATAATGAAAGGAGTGACACCTTTATGCATACTAATTTTACGATTTCTCTTGCTAAAATTATTTCGGAGCTTTCTCTTGAAACTCTTTATCTTCCCTGCAAAGCAGAAGATATTATGATAAAAAGTACCGAAATCAACCGCCCCGGTATTCAGCTTGCGGGCTTTTACGGATACTTTGATAATTCGCGTATTCAGATAATAGGAAAAACCGAGGAAGGCTATCTTGAAGAATTACCCCTTGAAGAACAGCAGTCCCGTTACGCTACCTTCCTTTCTCAAAAGCCACCTGCAATAATTATTGCAAGAAGTCTTGAGGTGCCTGAATTTGTATTGGATTTGGCAAAGCGCTATGAAGTTCCCGTGCTAAGAAGTAAAGATTCTACCTCTGAGGTATCTGCGGCTCTTATTGCCTTCCTTAATCTCCAACTTGCTCCCCGTATTACGCGTCACGGTGTACTTGTTGAGGTTTACGGCGAAGGTATTTTACTGCTTGGTGAAAGCGGTGTTGGTAAAAGTGAAACTGCAATTGAACTTGTTAAGCGCGGACACCGTCTTATTGCCGACGATGCCGTTGAAATCCGTAAGGTTTCCAGTAAATCTCTGGTAGGCAGTGCTCCCGATAATATCCGTCACTTTATCGAGCTTCGCGGTATCGGAATAATCAACGCAAGTCGTATTTTCGGTGTGGGCGCTGTTAAACTTACCGAAAAAATAGATATGATAATAAATCTTGAGCCTTGGGATATAAACAAGGTTTATGACAGAATGGGACTTGAAGCGCAGACCACCGAAATTCTCGGTATAACCGTTCCTTCGGTTACTATCCCTGTTAAGCCCGGTAGAAATCTTGCGGTAATCATAGAGGTTGCTTCAATGAACAACAGACAGAAAAAATTGGGTTACAACGCGGCAGAAGATTTGCTTAAGCGTCTTGGTATGATGGAAGACGACGGAACGCAAGAGGTTAACGTTGACCCGTATCAATAAAGCTTTAATTGGAGGAAATTTAAAATGTACACTTTAGGAATAGATTTAGGCGGCACCAACATTGTTGCCGGTGTGGTTGATGAAAATTTAAGAGTAATTGCGAAGGGCAAGGTAAAAACCAACAGTCCCCGTCCTGCAAACGAAATTGCCGATGATATGGCAAAGGCTTGTTTTATCGCTTGTGAAAATGCAGGTATTGCAATTGATGATATTTCTGCCTGCGGTATCGGTAGCCCCGGCGCTATCAATCCCATAACAGGCACCGTTGTTTATGCAAATAACCTTAAATTTAATAACGTACCCTTAACCGCTATGTTAAAGGAACGTACCGGTGTTGATTTCTATATTGAAAACGATGCAAATGCGGCTGCTTACGGAGAATTTTTAGCAGGTAGCGGCAGAGGTGTAAGCGACTGTGTAGCAGTAACCCTTGGAACAGGTGTTGGCGGCGGTATTATTATCGGCGGCAAACTTTTCTCAGGCTCCAACTATGCAGGCGGTGAACTTGGTCATATGGTAATAAACATTGACGGTGAGCCCTGCTCCTGCGGAAGAAATGGTTGCTGGGAAGCATATGCATCCGCTACCGCTCTTATCCGTCAGACAAAAGCCGCAATGGAAAAGAATAAAGACAGCATTATGTGGGAGCTTGCAGGCGGAAAGCTTGAAAACGTCAACGGAAGAATTGCCTTTGACGGTATGAGAAAGGGCGATAAAGCCGCTTGCGAAGTTGTATCCACCTACGAAAAGTACGTAGCAATCGGTCTTGCTAACATCATCAATATCTTCCAGCCTCAAAAAATATGTATCGGCGGCGGTATTTCCAACGAAAAAGAAACCCTCATTAATCCTATCAAAGATTTCGTAAACCAAGAGGTTTACGCAACCATGGGCAAGCCCTGTGAGATTCTCCCTGCTGAACTGGGTAATGATGCAGGGATTATAGGCGCCGCTCAACTTTATAGATTGTACAGATAATATAGCAGGCTTGAAAAATTGTCCATTATGCACTTTTTTGCGAGGGGCGGTATAAAAAATACAGCACCCTCACTGCAAAAGCACATCCTGAACAATTTTTCTGCGCCGTGGCAAAAATCGAAGTTTTGCATACTTATAAAACGTCGTTATGCACTTTTTTGCGAGGGGCGGTATAAAAAATACGGCACCGCTCACTTCAAAGGAGCATCCTGAACGCTTTTTCTGCGCCGTGGCAAAGGCTAATACTATAACGGCAAACAAAATTCTATGATAAGAGGTAACTTTATGACGGCTTTCGAAGGCTTTCTTAATGACAACAAAATATCCTATTTGGTAAACGAGCCCATGAGCCGTCACACCTCCTTTCACATTGGCGGTAATGCGGAGTTTTTCGTATTGCCCGAAAATGAAGAAGCGCTCATATCGGTAATTGATTACTGCAGAAAAAACGATATTCCCGTAACCTTAATAGGAAAGGGCAGTAACCTTGTAGTAAGTGACGGCGGAATAAGTGGTGCGGTTATTTGCACCCTTAATATGAACGGCGTATCTTTTAGTGAAAACGGTAATATTTTTGCCGCCGCAGGCGCTTCTCTCGCTTCTTTATGCACCTTTGCAAGAGATAACTGTTTAAGCGGACTGGAGTTTGCTTACGGAATACCCGGCAGTGTAGGCGGCGCTATGTATATGAATGCAGGGGCCTATGGCGGTGAGATGAAGGACGTTGTCGTTTCTGCTCTTTGCTTAGACGAAAAATTAAATATCTGTCTTATCGAGGGCGAGGATATGTGTCTTTCTTATAGAAGCAGTATTTTCAAAAAGGAAAATCTTTTTATTCTTGGCGCATATTTTAAACTCACTAATGATAAAAAAGAAGATATAACTGCCCGAATGGACGACTATATGGGCAGAAGAAAATCAAAACAGCCTCTTGAATACCCAAGCGCAGGAAGTGTATTTAAGCGCCCCGAGGGTTATTTTGCAGGCGCCCTTATCGAGAAAAACGGCTTTAAGGGATACTCCGTAGGCGGAGCGCAGGTTAGTGAAAAGCATGCAGGCTTTATCATTAACAAAGGAAACGCTACCTGCAGTGACGTCAAAAAACTTGTGGAAATCATAAAAGAAAAGGTTTTAAAAGAGGACGGCGTTTCATTACAGCCCGAACTCATATTCATAGGAAAAGATATTTAAAATTCAAGGAAGGCAAAAATATGTCATTTTGCAGTGAACTGAAAAACGATTTGTGCATTGAAAAACAACCCGAATGTTGTAAGATCGCCGAATGTTACGGTCTTATGCTTTTCGGTCATACCTTTTCCTATAAAAATATTTCCATTATTACCGAAAATGAAAATATTTCAAAGCGTTACATAAAATATCTGAAATCAAATTTTGCTATTATTCCCGCCGTTAAAAAAAGCGGAAAATCAACAACAACCTATAATATATCTGTTTCTTCCCCCACAGAGTGTTCGGCGGTTATGTCGGCGTTCGGTTACGAAACAGGAGATTTTTTAAGCATAAACCACGACGTATTTAAAAGGGAATGTTGTTTTGGTAGTTTTATCAGAGGCGCTTTCCTTGCCTGCGGTCAGATGACCGACCCTTTTAAAAACTATCACACCGAATTTGTTATAAGAGATTTTACCGTTGCACTTGAATTTTACAGTCTTCTTCAAAGCAGAGGACTTTCTCCAAAACGCAGTATGCGAGGAACTACCACCGTAATTTATTTTAACAAAAGCGAAACCATAGAAGAACTATTAACCCTTATGGGAGCGGGCAGAAAGGTTTTAGAGTTTATTGATATCGAGGTTGCAAAAACCATACGTAACCGTGAAAACCGTAAAAACAATCTTGAAATGGGCAACATAGGAAAGCAGGTTGACGCGTCATTTAATCATCGTCTTGCAATAGAATATCTTAGGGAAAAGGGGAAACTTGAAACCCTTAGTGACGAACTTTATTCCGTTGCGCTTTTAAGAATTGAAAATCCTGCCGCTTCCCTTAGTGAACTTTGTAAAATTTACGGGGAATCCATAACCCGTTCGGGACTTAATCACCGACTGAAAAAAATTATGGAAATAGCTCAAGAACTTAAAAACGGAGAAAAATAATATGACCGATTTTGTTCACCTTCATCTTCACACTGAATTTAGTTTGCTGGACGGCTGTTGCCGTATCGGTTCTCTTTTTGATGCCGTGAAGCAGCGTGGACAAAAGGCGGTTGCTATAACCGATCACGGCGTAATGTATGGCGCCGTGAATTTTTTTAAAGCCGCAAAAGAAGCGGGTATAAAGCCAATTATCGGTTGCGAGGTTTACGTTGCTCCGCGTTCAAGAACCGACAAACAAAAGGGCGCAGACAGTGAATACAACCATTTAGTGCTTCTTTGCAAAAACGAAACGGGCTATAAAAATTTAATAAAGATGGTATCCCTTTCCTTTACGGAAGGCTTTTATATGCGCCCGAGAATAGATAAAGAATTACTAAAAAAACACAGCGAAGGACTTATTGCTCTTTCTGCCTGTCTTGCAGGTGAAATACCCCGTCTTTTAACGAAAGGCGAATACGAAAAGGCTAAGGAAACAGCCCTTTGGTACAATTCGGTCTTCGGTCAGGATAACTATTACATTGAAATTCAGGACCATTCCATAATTGAACAAAAGCGCATTTTACCCGATTTACTAAGGCTTTCAAGAGAAACGAACATTCCTCTTGTAGCCACCAATGACGTACATTACATTGAAAAAGAGGATGCCCTTACCCAAAAGGTTCTCGTTTGTCTTCAGACCGGCAAGAAACTTGGCGAAGAAGGTGCACTTGAATTTAAAACCGAAGAGTTTTATCTTAAAAGCGGCGATCAGATGGCTATGCTTTTTTCAGCCTTTGACGGCGCTATAGAAAACACCGTAAAAATTGCCGATATGTGCAATTTTGAGTTTGAATTCGGCAATATTAAACTGCCTTTATTTGATATAGGCGATAAAAACCACGACCTTTATTTAAAGGAAAAATGCTATGAGGGTCTTAATAGACTTTATGGCGAATCTGAAAAAGAAAAGGCAAAAGAACGTCTTGAATACGAACTTTCGGTTATTTCAAAAATGGGATATACCGATTATTATCTCATAGTTCAGGATTTTGTAACTTACGCTAAAAGCAAGGGTATTCCCGTAGGCCCCGGAAGAGGTTCGGGCGCAGGCAGTATTGCCGCCTACTGTTCGGGAATTACAGGTATAGACCCCCTTAAATACGGGCTTCTTTTCGAACGCTTTTTAAATCCCGAAAGAGTTTCAATGCCCGACTTTGATATTGACTTTTGTTTTGTGAGAAGACAAGAGGTTATTGATTACGTTGTAAATAAATACGGTAGCGACCGCGTTGCGCAGATAGTTACCTTTGGTACTCTTGCCGCCCGAAACGCCGTAAGAGACGTGGGCAGAGTTATGGACGTGCCTTATAATATATGTGATAAAGTTGCCAAACTTATACCAAGGGAATACCATACCGATTTGGCTTCTGCCGTTAAAAAGGTGCCTGAGCTTCGCGCCCTTTACCAAGAAGACGAAGCGGTCAAAGAACTTATTGATACTGCCGTTAAGCTTACGGGAATGCCCCGTCACAGTTCTACCCATGCGGCAGGCGTAGTTATATGCGACAGAGCGGTTTATGAATACGTGCCTCTTTCAAAAAACGACGACGTTATTGTAACGCAATATACCATGACCGCCCTTGATGAATTAGGCCTTTTGAAGATGGACGTGCGACTTGTTCGCTAACGAAAAACTTCCGAAAGGAAAACAAGTTAGCGGAACAAATGAATGAAATATATGAGTACAGTTGGTACAAAAGTGGTTAGAACCCGCCTGCTTG
>SVPZ01000018.1 GCA_015065605.1 Oscillospiraceae bacterium
GCTAGGACCTCCTTGGTATATTTTGTTGGGTTGGCGAACCTCAACTTCAATATACCAAGGAGTTTTTATTATGTCCATAGCTAAAGCCCTTTTGCCCACTGGCAGAGCCAGTGGTTGTCATACGAAATCAACCCCGATAAATTGATGATTTATCGGGGTTTCTTATAATAAGTTATTTTATCACGTTTGCTTTAAGGAAATCTTCAAGGGCTTTTGCTATAATTCTCTGCTGTGCAGCATCGGGATGTCCGTTTTGTCCCGCACTCATATTAAGAGGTACGTCGCAAAGGAAATATCCGTTTTGGCTTCCTCCGAAAGAGTTTATTGCTCTGCTTGCTGATTCGCGGTATTTATCGGTCATACCACCCGACACCCAAACAATTTTAGCATCAGGATTATAGGATTTAACCCTTTCGATTAACGCCTTCATACCATCTGCGAGTTCGGCTGTCTCGGCTTCGCTGTCAATAGTCTTAAAGCCCCAGTTATCGTTTGTACCAAGATAAATAACAACAACGTCAGCCTGACGAGGTTCACTATAAGGTGTGGTAGTGCTTCTCCAACTGTTTTCAAGAATGTAAGAATTGTACCAATCACAGTTAACGCCCTTTCCTCCACCCGAGTTAATATAAGCGCCGATACCGCTTCTTGAACGGATTCTCCAGTCAACGCCCATATTCATAGCAGAAAGGAATGCATAAGAATTTGTACCGTCGGCTGCCCATCCGTTAGCGGTTCCGTCTCCGTCCCATTCGTCAGGAGTTCTGTGAACACCGATACCCGAAGTGATAGAGTCGCCGATATATTCTATAAGAAGTTCTGCTTCTTCACTCTTATAAAGTTCACCTGCCATATTAAAGCCCGTAATTACTGCGGCGCCGCCCTCACACGCTTCACGCTGACGGATAAAGCGGATATCTTTTAACGTTGGATAGTTACCTACGTTAAAGGTAACCTTATATTTACCTTTAGTGATAAGTTCGGGTTCAAGCTGATCGGTAATGCATTTGCCGTCAATATAGAGGGTAAATTTATGAATTTCTAGATTTGTTCCTGCTTCAAGATAAACAGTAATATCCCCTACTGCCTTTGCATTAAGAACAAGGGCAGAACCGTTCCAGTCAAAAGTATAACCTGCGCTATGCTTTTCGTTTGCGCCCATTAAACGCGCCTTTTCCATAACGGCAGAATCATTAAGAGAATAATCCTTTCTTAACGCTTCAAGATTGTTATATCCTACTACGTCGTCGATACAGAAGGTTAAGATATCGGAATAATGCACGCTGCCGTCATCAAGTACAACGTAGCCTCTTGCCTTTACGGTACGGTCGTCTTTGATACCAAAATCGGTGGTATAAACACTAAAGGTGAGCACACCGTTTTCATAATTCCAACAGTTATCAAGATTTTCGGTCTTTTCGTTTTTAATAATCTTGCTGTTTTCTCTTACAAGGGCTTCATCACTGTTTCCTGCGGCAATTAAAATACCACGCGCCAAAACGTCAAAAGTATTACCGCTAAATAAGATTTTGCCGTTTGAATCAGCGTTATAACTGAAGTAGAAACGCATAGCCTGTTTGCCTGCAATTTGTGCGGCATCATCTTTGAGCACCGAAACACCTTTGGTTTCTACCGCTTTACATACCGAGAAGGCGTCCATATAGACACTTCTTGCCGTATCGTTTACGTTTGCATTTATAATAATTGCAGGGATACAGTAGGTTTCATCAATAAAGTCGGCAGTAAGGTCAATGGAAACCAAATTCCAATCGTTTTTTACGTCGTCTGCCTTTATAGTTACGGTATTTTCATCGGTAACTTCAGCAAATTCATTAATATTTTTAGCGTTAACAAAGCTAAAGGTCAAATCCTTATCGCTTTGTCCTTCTGCTTTATACATAAAGGTAAGTCTATAGGAAGTATTATCTTTAAGGAACACACCGTTACCGATATCGGCTATTTTATTGCTAACGGCATTATCTGTTTGCTTAAATAGCAACGATTTTTCACTCATATAGCCGTTATTTGCGATTTTAAAGTTTTTGGTGCTAAATCCCGAAAGATTATTAAGGCTCCATTCACCCTGATGGAAAATGCCGTTTTCGTCGGTGTAGCCTCTATCATAACGGCTTATAACGTATCTGTTAGTAGCGTCGTAATAACCATTCGTGGGCACAGTACTCTGATTTTCAAAACCACAATAGCTTTGCTGATCGTCAAGATATTCTATTGCTTTACCGTATTTTAGATAGAAGTAAGTAACACGCTCGTTTGTGAAATACAAATTGTTTGCATTGGCAACTAGTTTTGTGCAATTTTCGTCATAGTACCAGTCGCCGCCGCTTACTGTATTACCTGTACCGTTGGCATTATAAACTTCTCGAGAGCCTTCAACGCTCGGCAAGGTGATTTTGGTCTCGATTTCGCCTGCTACATAGGTGGTATTGCCAAATTCGTCAACGATTGCAGCAGAAGGAATTTCCTCTACCATATAATCGTCAAAGTAAATCAGCACGTCGGCATCCTTTTCAAGATAGAGCCACATGTGAACTAAATCGCGGTCGCTTCCATTATGCTGAGCAAAGGTTTCGGGTGCTCTTACGATATAAGAAGCCTCTACCCAGTCGTTTGTGGGAGCAGAAATAGTATAACCCAAGGTAGAAGCCACGCTGCCACCTGTCCACTGATTAGAATAAGCTGCCATAAACCAACCGAGTTTTACGGGAGTATCAACCTTTTCAGCCTTATAAGATACGGTAACCTTATAGTATGCGCCGCTAATTACTCTTATAGTAGTATTGGGATATACGGCATTATACTGCGCATAGGAATAGGTTAAGTTTGATTTGTGGTTTGAACAGTAGCTTCCTTTCAAGTGGTCGTACTTAAGCACACTGCCACCTGTATAGCCACTGAACACGGATGCGCCGTCAATAATAGAGGTATTATTTTTGTAAACCTTGCCGTCTTCCGTTGTTGCTCCGTTATCATACATAAGAAAATAATTCTTATTTTGCGCTATTTCAGCTTCGGGATAGTTTTCAAAACCCGAATGGTAAACATTTGAATCAATAGGATTTACGGCATCGGTTTTTGATTTTTCTTCAATTCTGAATTCGTCGAAATAAGCCTCGCAGGGAGTAGTATCATTACCTGCGGTATTAAGGAAACGAAGGAAAAGATTATCGTAACCCGATTTAACTTCTCCTGTTTTAAAATAAATTTCGCCTACGCGCCAGCTTCCCTTAACGTTATTTATAGTAACTGCCTGACTGTCCGCAATTACTCTGTTTGTAGCATCCCAAAAGTTAGAGGCTGCAACCATAGGAATTATCTTTATTCCGCAAGCGCTTTTTTCGGTAAAGTAATAACGGAAGGTTATTCTGTATTCCTTATTACTTTCTACCTTCCATAAATCTATATTATGTTCAAGTGCAGAATAACCGCGTTTCATATAATATGTGTCGGGTTTCCACTCGGGAGCAGTAGTGCCTGTCACGGCAACGTAGGTATCGGTAGCCTTGTCGTAGATATGATAATCCTTATATCCGGTAGTCCAGTTAAAAGGCTGACTTTCGCTGAGTCCGTATTCTACGTTTCTGTAACGAATAGATTTATTGCCCGAGTATGCAAATTCATCGGTAATCTTTACGTGGGAAGAAACACTCGTATAATCATAGGATTTATGGTTTTCAAAACCGAAAATATCACGCTGATAAGCATAAACGGTAAGTGCGCCTGCAGTCATTTTTTCGGGCACAGGGATATATTCATCCTTGGATAAAGACCAAACGTAGTCGCCCTTATGATTAGGAGTTAACGCAGGATATTTTACCTCTTCACCCGGAATGAAATTTCCGGTTGTAACGTTGTTCCCGTTTATAAATTTAACTTGAGGCGGATCAAGTTTAACCTCAATTTCAACTATTTCCCAAACGTTATTGTAGGTTTCGCCGTCAACGGTAAAGGTACCGCCACCGCCGTTAATTGTAAAATAGTTATTATAAACGCGATCTTCAATATATTTATCATTTTCCCAAGCATTTGTCGTCGGGTTTTGCTTTGAACTCCAAACGTCAACAATAAATGAATAGGACTTATTAGCACTGTCATAAACAGCATTATTATCGGTAACTATTTTAAGGGAACCGTCATAATACTGCGCTTTATTACTGCTGTCAAAACCGTCGTGGGTTTTAGCGGTATTTCCTGCATAAAGCATACTGGTGGATTGGAAAAGGAACTTGACGTTCTGTCTGTCGTTAAGAACACCCTGATAACTGCCGGATGTAGTAAAATAACCCTTTTGCCAATCAAGTTCTGACGCAGGAAGGGGTGTATTGGAAGCGCCCATACCAAAGTGAAGCTGTCCGTAAGCATTAAGGCTTTCAACAAAGAACTTCATAGAAACCGTATAAGAAGCGTTGGGTGCAATTTCAAAGGGAGTACCGTCCGATTTAAGAGGAGTCCACTGCCAAGAGGTACCGCTCTTTGACTCGATTCGCATAGTATCCTTTGTTTCGCCTGTTGCTTTATCGGTTATACTGCTCTCAGATATAGTAGTTTTGCCGCTTGACGTATCCCACAAAGGATAATATGAATTATTTTTATGGGTAGCCTTTGCTCCCGAAGTATAATTCATATAAGTAGTACCGTCTTCCCCAAAGGTGAATTTATAGTAGGTATCCCCTGTGAAAGTTGACTGCGCATTAGCCGTCACCGGCACAATCAAGGTAGCCAAAAGCAACAATATAGTTAAAATTAAACTTAAGCACTTTTTCATTTTATCACCTTTTGTCATAATTTGATGTATAAATTTATTTTACCATATATTTTAAAAAAGTCAACACCGTTTAAACGCCCACGCCCCGTAAGGAAGGAAATACTGCCCTACGGGGCGTGGGCGAATGCGCAGACTTTTTTATAACTACTTTAAAATTTCTTTAACATTAGCTACAATATCTTCACTTCCGTAATGAAGATTTTTAAGCATATCGGAAAAGGTGCCAAATCCCGGATACATGTCGGGAATACCCATACGTTTCACCTTGCAGGGAATACCGGATTCAGCAACAACACCACAAATCTTCGTGCCCATACCGCAGGATTTAAAATGATCTTCAACGGTAACGATTTTGCCGATTTTATTTGCCAATTTAAGAATCAATTCCTCGTCCAGAGGCTTTATTGTGTGCATATCGATAACCGTTACGTTAATGCCTTCTTTTCTGAGTTTTTTGGCGGCGTCAACTGCATAAGAAACCATTATACCGGTAGCAATAATAGCACAGTCTTCACCTTCCATAATAGTTATGCCCTTACCAATCTCAAATTTATAATCCTCTTTATAAACTGCAGATTCGTTTCTGCCGTTAGCCATACGGATATAAACGGGTCCTTGCATTTGGGCGGCAGCATGGAAAGCCTTAACGGTCTGGTCAGGGTCACCCGGACAAATAACCGTCATATTGGGAATAGAACCTATAAGTGCCAAATCTTCCATAGCATAGTGAGTCGAGCCAAGCATACCAAGAGAAACACCTGTATTACAAGCAATAAATTTTACGTTATGATTTTGATAGCCTACGTTTGTTCTTATAGCTTCAAAGGAGCGCATACTTAAAAAAGCAGACATTCCGTAGATAAAAGGAACGTAACCCTCAAGAGCAAGTCCCGAAGCAATATCAACAGCCGAGTTTTCTGCAATGCCGACGTTAAAATGTTGATCCTTGCAGGTATTCATAAATTCAGGAAATGCCGCGCGTGTCATATCGGGAGATACAAGACAAAACTTTTTATTTTTCTTAGCGTATTCAATTATAGCCTTATCCATTATAGGACGTCCGCTTCTTATAACTTCGCCCAATTCATAAGTTTCTATCATTTTACTGCCTCCTTAATAACCGCGTGAATTTTTAATAGACTCAAGGGCTTCTTTTAATTGCTCGTCGTTAAACATACCGTTGTGCCAGTTAACTCTATCTTCGATAAAATCAACACCCTTACCCTTTACGGTATTTCCTATAATAACCGTAGGGATATCGGAGTCTTCTGTCGGAAGACTGTCTAGAGCATCTACAATTTCTTCCATATTGTGTCCGTCTATAACAATAGTGTTCCAACCAAAAGCCTTCCATTTGTCTGCAAAGGGCTCCATCTTCATACCGTTTTCGCTCGTTTCAGTTGGAGCAGAAAGGCTCATTTTGTTTCTATCAACAAAAGCAACAAGGTTACCGAGTTTAAAATTAGAAGCCGCAAGCGCCGCTTCCCATACCGAGCCCTCAGCACATTCCGCATCCCCCATCATAGTAAATACGTAATGCTTTTCGCCTTTAAGCTTTGCGGCAAGAGCAAGACCTACCGATAAAGGAAGTCCGTGACCAAGAGAGCCCGAAGACATTTCGAGGGCGGGATTTTGAACCTTGCAGGGATGGGCGCCGTAACGACTGCCGTATTTTCCGTAGGTTTCAAAAATCTCCTCAAGATCGTCATATCCGGCCATCGCCATTGCTATATAAAGACAAGCGGCAGCATGTCCTTTACTAAGCAAAAATCTATCTCTGCCCTCCCACTTTACGTTTTGGGGTTCTTTGCGCATTTTATACATATATATCGCAGTAATCATATCAGCCATCGATAAATCTCCGCCGATATGTATATCTGCTCTGTTAGCAAGTTTTGCTATGTTACAGCGCATTTCATACGCTTGTTCTTTAAGCTGTCTGACTATTTTAGCATCTGCCATAGTTGTTTCTCCTCTCACTATACGGGGTCTGCCTCAATTTCGGGCATAAACTTGCAAAATTCCTTTAATACTTCGCCATATCCACCCTCAACTTCAGCCATATGGTGAATATAAGGTCCTTCAATAAGTTTTCTTTCCCATTTGGCAAAATCGTTAAGTTTTGCCCAAAGGTACGTGCCCGTGGTATAAGGTCCGTCGACAGTATCGAATTCACCGATAAACAGTTTATATTTGCCCGCTTCCTGATCAAGACGTGACACTGTGTAATGTCCATCCTTTACGTTAAACCACTGTTTTTGATCAAGACAATGCGCCTCGCAGTCCTCTTTCTTAAGAGAATATGCAAAGGGACCGCAATGCCAAATAAGTTCGCTGTTTCTGTCCTTTAAGCCTCTTACGGTAAATTCCCCAAAGAAAGGAGGATTTTCACCAAGACAGGCACAGGAAAGAAGCGCCATCGTAAGTACGCCGTTCATATCGCTTTCACAGGATATAATGTATCCCATATCAGCAAGTATCGAATAGGCTATACAAGGAAATACTCCTATACCGCCAAGGTCAGCCATAAGTGCCGACCAACACTCAGCACAAATAACGTCAAGCTTATATTCCTTAAACATCCATTTATAAACAAGCACAAGACCGTAAACTTTTTTCGCCTTTTCGTTATCAAAATCGTCTTCTGCTATATATCTGCTTAAAATAAGTTTTGCGCCGTCGTTTAATTCCTCAGAATTTTCAGCCATAATTTCATCGAACTTTTTGCGCATTACCACGTTATTTATAGGAACTATCTGAATACCGAATTTTTGCAAAAGTTCTGCATCGTTAAACATAACCGAGCAGAAAGGCTTTGGGCGCAGACCCATCTGTCCTACTCGCATATCCTTAAAATTCTTAACCATACAGGCAACCGAAATAAAGTTTTTAAAGCCTTTTAAGAAGGGTTCTTCATTTACCTTGCAGGTTTCGATATAAGAAAACGGAACGTTTCTTCTTTGAAGCTGACGGCTGACCGCAAAAAGTCCACATTGACTGTCTGTCCAGCGTGTACCGTCTTCTTCAATATAGTCATCAATGGGAGCCCATATAAGAACGGGTTTTCCCATTTCTTTAGCAAGTAATGCAACCGTTTCCTCGGGACCGAAATTAGCGTTTATAAAAAGAATAGCGTCAACCTTTTCTTTTTTAAACACCTCGGCAACCTTAGGCACGTCATCCTCGCTGAAAAGAAGCCCCGATTCGGTAATATATGTCAAATCGATAAAACTCACCTTTTCGTTTTCAAAGTTTTCTCTTATATATTTAATATTTGCTTTTCCTCGTTCTTCTGCCTTACCCCAGTTGAAAATGCCCTTTCGAGGGGTGGTATCACGTCTTACGGGGACAAGACCGATTTTCACATTATAGTTCAACATATTAAGACTCCTTATCTATAGAAAATCTGTATTCAGTTACAGTTTTAAAGGTTTCACCGGATTTTATAATACAAGACGGAAACGCCTCATTATTTACACTGTCGGGGAAAAACTGCGTTTCAAGGCAAAACGCCTGATGTGTAACGTAGGGCACTCCTTTTTTACCCTTTGTGTGCGGATAATTGCCAAGTCCGTTGCCGCCGTAGAACTGAACACCCGGCAAATCGGTATAGGTTTCCATTTTTCTGCCTGAGTTAGGTTCAACAGTTATTGCGGCGCACCTTAAAGTTTTATCGTAATTTCTTATAACAAAATTATGGTCATAACCGTTTCCGAAAGAAAGTTGCTGACATTCGTCGGTTTTAAATAGGTCTTTTCCGATTTCTTTAAACTCTCTGAAATCGAAAGGAGTGTTTTCAACAGCCATAAGACGTCCGTCGGGGATGCAGCCTTTATCCTTTACGCTCGTTATGTAATCAGCGTTTATAAGCATCTTGTGTCCTCTTACGTTTTCACATTTAAAGCCACCGAGGTTAAAGAAAGCGTGATTGGTAAAGTTCATCGGAGTATCCTTGTCGGAAACCCCCTCGTATTCTATTTTCAAAACGTTATTTTCATCAAAACTATAAATAACCTTTACCTTTAAATTTCCGGGATAACCGCCTTCACCATCACAGCTTTCAAGGTTTAAAATCAGTTTATCTTGTTCTATTTCGCTTCTCCAAATTTTATTATGAAATCCGTCTTTACCGCCGTGCAGATGGTTTTCACCGTTATTCTTTTCTAAAACGTACTGCTGTCCGTTAAGGGTAAACTCTGCTTTTCCTATTCGGTTAGCATATCTTCCTACAAGTTTTCCGAAAAAGCCACCCCAATCCTCAATAGACTGCACGGTATCGTATCCAACGATAATATCGTCGAAATCGCCGTTTTTATCGGGCAAAACTATATTTGTTACTGCGCCTCCCAAATCGGTTATATTAACATAGGCCCCGCTTTTATTGCTGAGCTTAAAGGAAAATATTTCTTCTCCCGTGCTAAGTTTTCCCAAACTATGTTTTTCTATCATTAAAAACACCTCACTGCGTAGTTATGCCGGAAATCACTATTTTTTCGTCGTCTATTCCTTTATTTAGCGCAATTTTTCTTATTTCCTCAATTTCGGTTGAACCTATAAGCGGATAATGAGAAAGACTCCATTCAACGCCTAATTTTTCATATTTATTAACGCACGCCTTATTAAAGGTGCAAAATTCTATTCGACTGACCGTATCCAAAAGATTTTCTTTTAAAAACTCAAACTCTGCCGAAATATTTTCTTTCGTTGCCGTTATATCTTTAATAAGAGGAGTACGTATCCAAAGTTCAGCATTGATTTTTTTGTTCTTAATAAGATAGGAAATTTTCAAAAGATTATCTAAAATTTTTTCATTTCCCTGCCCCGTATATTTTTTATGAAGTTGGCTATCCATTAGCTTTAAATCATAAAGAATACAGTCGGTAAAAGGCAGTACCTTTTCAAAACATTCAAAAGGCACCGCGCCACAGGTATCAAGGGCAGTATGAATTTTATTTTCTTTACACTTTTCAAAAAACTCTTTTACGAAATCACTTTGCAAAAGAGGTTCACCGCCCGAAACGGTAACACCTCCACCATAGGTTTTATAATAAACCTCGTATTTTTTAACTTCCTTTAAAAGAGTTTGGACGTCTTGATATTTTCCTATAAAGCTAAGCGCTTTAGCAGGACAGGCTTCAACACATTTTCCGCAAAATCTGCAGTTTTCATCCTTTAAAAAACCTTTTTTGTCAAAAGAAATATTTTTGCAGGTCTTTGCGCATTCCATACAGCCTATACACTGCGTCTTATCCCACCATATTTGATTTTTAATTGAAATGCTTTCGGGATTATGACACCAAAGACAGTTTAAAGGACAACCCTTAAAAAATACAGTTGTTCGCATACCCGGACCGTCGTGTGTAGTTCCACGATAAATATCAAAAACAAAACCCTTAGATTGACTCATAGTTATTTCTTCCCACAAATTCTATCTGGAAGGATTTCGCCATACAGATAAAGCGCGTAGTATAACCCGTTACCTTAACTATAATATTTCTATATTCTTCCTTATCGGGATGTTCAATAGCATCCTTTAATTTTTCAAGGTCGATTATATTAAGGTTAATCTGAAAAGCGCCTTTTTCAAAGAAAGACTCGGTAAAGTGCTTAATGTAATCACCCATATTTTCTTTACCGTCGAAGAAACGGGGTTGAAGTTCTATCTGCAAGGATCCACCCTGAAATTTATAATTTTTGATTTTTGTTACAGAGTTGGCGGTAGCAAGAAGTCCGTTAACGTTTCTGCCTGCCGTCGGATTACATCCGTGTGCAAGAGGTTCCTCAGCAAGTCTGCCGTCGGGAGTTGCAGGCAAAACGTCGGTACAAGTATGTCCTTGGAACTGGAAAAGTGAACCTCTGTACTGTTGACCGCGGTTATTTTTAGTGCCGTCAAGCACCTCGGCAATAATGTCGCAAATTTCAACGCACATAGCATCCGCTTCATCTATATCGTTGCCAAATTTATCCTGCTTTAAGAAGCGTTGACGCATAATTTCATTATCTTTCCAGTTTTCTTCGGTTGCTTTTTTCACCTGACTTAAAGTATAAACGCCTTCTTCGAAAACAAGTTTTTTGATAGCATAGAAAGAGTCTGCAACGTTGGGAATACCAAGAATATTTGTAGAAGTAAACTGATAGTCAACACCTCTTGCGCCCGTCATATCAATACCTCTTTCTATAGGTCCGTGGCAGTTAAGTGAGGTAGCCATTTCAGGCCAGACCTTATCGAGTACGTCATACTGTGCATCCTTAAATATGCGAAGCGCCTCTGCAGTGCGTTTAAATTCCTCCTTGAAGATTTCCATAAGACGAGTAAATTCGGTAACGTTTTCTTCAATTCCTCTGTCGATAGTGCGCCACATAGGGTCGAGAAGAACCAGAGCGTTAACGTCCTGATCACAATACTCTCTGCCGGGAAGACAGAACCACTGACAACCGCTTACCGCTACGTTCCACGCTATATCCTTTTCAACGCCCGAACGAAGCTGACAGTCAACAAGCAGGTCATAGTTAGCCATAGAAGGCACGCTCGCGCCGTGACGCGCAAGAACATCGCATGCATAATTCATAAGGTCGTCGTTAATATCCTTATGCCACATCAAAAACAGATTATTATAGTCGTCTATCATATCGTAAGCTTCAAGAATAATAAAACTCATTTCGTTAGAAGCGTCGCTTCCGTCCTTAAGACGACCTCCTATTGAGAAATGTTGTCCTCTTATTTTAAGGAACATTTCGGCAAGATACTCTCTGGCATCTTGTCTTGTGATTATGCCGTTTTTTAAATCATTCTGATAAAAATCATTAAGATATAAATCGAGTCTTCCGTAACCGTTTCCGTGACCTACAATTCTGTCTGTCATAATCGCAAAATGAATCCACTGCACAGCCTGATGGAAGGTTTTGGGCGGATTTTCTGCAATATACTCGCAGTCATTAGCAATATCCTCATACCGTTTTTTCTGTGAGGCATCGGTTTCCTTTTCGGCAAAAGCTTTAGCCTGTGCGGCGTACTTCTTTATGTAGTCGATAATTGCGACGCAAACAATTCTAAGCCCCGTAAGATAACTTGTTTTTTCGGCTTCTTCAACACGTGTGTATAAAGCAATTGATTCATCAATTCTATTTAAAATACCTCCCCAGCCCTGAGTAAGACCGATATTATAATCGGGACAGGTATGTCCGTGACTTGTTCCTCCTGCGCCGAGTTTTCTCACCTCTCTGCCCATTTCGTGAACCTTTTCACCAAAGTTATACTTTCTGATTTCATTCATTTCCCAAAAAAATTCACCTACAATAGATTCAAACGGATGAATAGAAGCAGGTGTATTTTCTAAAAGAAAAGCGTAGTCCTTTGCCCAACTTTCTGCCGTGGCCTCATAGCCATTCACGTGAGAAGGAACCTCATCGTATTTAGGGAAGGACTGTCCGTTATCAACTCTGCAACCGTGGTCGCCCATTGAAATATTCATTTCAGGTGGATGTGACCATTCACCCGTACGCGGAACTACGCCGTTACTTTTATCGGTCCAATGATAAACAAGCTGTGTAGTATCGGCAGTATAAATATTTCTTTTTCCCGTATATGCAAGTTCCTGATTATATTCAATAACCTTTTCAAGTCTTTTACTTGGGATAAATTTTGCTTTATATTCGTTTCTAACCTTCATCTCGTTCTCCTCTTAAAAATCGTGATGGAAAATTTCTTTTAATATAATTGCCGCTTGCTCATCATCTACGGGAGTAAGCATAGCGCCGGTTGCCTCTTTCCATTTTTTAATCGCCTCAAGTTCTGCTTTTCTTTTCATATCAGCTTCATAATCCTCTCCCACGTATTCGCAGTAGGAAAAAAGATAATCACCAATGCTGAATATTGTAAAATTTCTTGTTCCGCAACTATGTGAGGCTTCAACTACGTCATCCCATATTTCATCGTGGATTTTTTTATAAGCATCCATCATTCCGTCTTTTACCTTTGTTAAAGTTCCAATTCTTTTCATAGTCTTCTCCTATCCGTTTCTGTACTGCAAAGGAGATATTCCCTCATACTTTGCAAAAAGTCTTGAAAAATAATATTTATCTTCAAAACCGACCTCCTGAGCGATTTCCTCAAGTGTTTTATTGGTTGTCACAAGCAAGAATTTTGCTCTGTCGATTCTTCGTTTATTACGGTAACGGTTGATGCTCAGTCCAAAATACTGCTTGAATATGCGATTTGCATAATCATAGTTTATTGAAAAAAGTTTTTCGATAATTTTGCTGTCGATTTTATTCATATAATTCTCGTTAATATAGTCTGCTATATTTTTAACGTTATCATAAGACTGACGGTGCACCTTACCGAGTGAAGAATTACTTTCTCCTATTTTTTCAAGAAGCATAAGAATATCGGTAAAGTTAGCGCATATTTCAAACGTCTTTTCGATACTGCTTTCGTTGGCGGGAGACAGAGTTGCTTTCATTTTAGCTTCAAGGTAATCGGAAATACTTTTATCACTAATGTGGATACTCTGAAGCACCGATACTGAAAAATCGTTGAAACGTTTAAAACCGTAGGGACTTTCTTTGATGAAATCTATATTTTTCTGACGAACCTCAGATATATATTCTTCGCTGTCGCTGAATTGTATGCCTTTAGAATCAAAATGTGCAAAATAGTATTTACAATCACAAAGATTCATAGGCTTTTGTATTGAGCCTTTACGGAATATATATACGTCACCGGCATTCAGAACTACCCTTTCTCCGTCAACGCTGAGCTCCAAGTTTCCCTCGGTAACAAAGTAAAGGATATAACATCCCGTAGTCCTTTCCCTATGAAGTCTGGGCGGAATAATATGTTCGATTCCTATAACCGAAACCTTTAGCGTATATTCTAAATCAAAAGCAAAATTCTTCATATAATCACCACTTCAATTAAACATTATAGTTGCTTCTCAGTCAATGGTCGATTCAGACGAAAATTAGACAAAACCGACTTTTTTTATTTTGGCACAAAAAAATCCGAGGATTCTTCCTCGGATTTTTTTCTTAGTCGAAATATATTTTATTTTTCATAGCCTCTAACATAACGGTAGCGCTTTTTTCGTTAGTAGCAAGAGGTATTTTTTGCACGTCGCAAAGACGAAGTAGTGCCGATACATCGGGTTCGTGGGGCTGTGCGGTAAGTGGATCTCTCAAAAAGATTACCAAATCCATATTGCCGTCGGCAAGCATAGCGCCTATCTGCTGGTCACCGCCCAATGGGCCGCTTTTCATTCTGCAAATTGAAAGTCCCGTTTCACCCATAATAAGAGTTCCCGTGGTACCGGTTGCATAAAGCTCGTGTCCGTCAAGAACTTCCTTATAAGCCTTTGCAAGCTCAATTATATCGTTTTTCTTTTTATCATGTGCAATTAAAGCAATTTTCATATTTTTTCCTCACTTAAAAATTTCTATTTATGTTTTAACACAAAAAGTGCTAAAAATCAATATTTTTTATGCTTTTGCTTTACTTTTCCAAAAGTTTAATATATAATATGTAACGATTAAAAAATATAAAATAAGGTGATTCAATGAGTTCAGTTTTTTCAAACGTAGCAACGCTTATACTTTTTGCTTCTATCGGCTACGTACTTGCAAAATGTAAAATTGCAAAACCGGAGTACGGACAAATACTTTCTTCCCTTTTGGTTTACGTTTTTTCTCCCGCAATGCTTTTTCAGACCTTTTCGAGAAACTTTAACGTAGCCTACATTAAAGAAAATTATTCCTTAATGCTTGTATCCTTGGCTATACTTACCGTACTTATCATTATTTCTCTTTTCGTGCCCAAACTTTTAACCAAGCACCCGTATAAAAGAAAAGTATATGAATACTCAATGATAATAGCAAACTACGGTTATATGGGTTATCCCTTAACCAAGGTGCTTTTCGGCGAACAGGTTTTACTCAACGTTATGATGTTTGCTCTTCCTCTTTCGGTTTACATCTTCACCTACGGATTTTGCCGACTGACAAACACCGGATTAAACCTTAAAAAACTTATAAATCCGTCTATGGTTGCTATTTTCTTCGGTATGCTGTACGGTCTTTCGGGTCTTAAAATGCCAACGGTGGTAAACGACTTTTTAAGCACCGCCTCCGCGCCTATGGGCGTAGTTGCAATGCTTCTTGCAGGTATCACCGTTTCGGAATACAAATTCAGCGAATTACTACGTTATAAGGCTAACTACTTTGTAGCAATCTGGAAGGTGCTTATTGTTCCCCTTACCGTCGGATTTATTTTGGTGAATATCTTCCACCGCCCCGATATTGCTCGGGTAGCGCTTATGGTTTATGCAATTCCCTGCGGACTTAATACCATTGTTTTCCCGAAGCTTGTCGGTGAAGACTGCAGTACAGGCGCCGCTCTTGCTCTTATTTCAAGTATTCTTTCGGTAGGCACAATTCCCCTTTGTCTTTACATATTCAGTCTTATATAAGAAAAAACTTCTCGAATTTTTTCGAGAAGCTTTTTTTACTTTCTTAAATGCTTTATTTTTCTTTCTTCAACGCCTATGCCCGAAGCAATAAACAAAATTATCATTCCCGTTTGTACCCAAATCATAGTGGTATCAATCATTCCGTAACAAAAGATTGAAGCCAACACCGCTACAATAAACTTTATAATAGTATATTTTTCTTTTTGGTTTTTAAGACGGGTATGGCAATAGAACAAATCGCCTATATATCTTACCGTAAAAGCAATTATTAAAACAGTTCCCAAAATACCGTGACAAAGAAGCGAATCTATTATAATATTATGGCAAAGACTGGCTTTATAAATAGTGGGGTCGGGTTGCGAAAAAATATCGTAAAGATGCTTATATCCGAAAAAGCCGTGACCGAAAACAGGTTTTTCTTTTATATGTTTTATGGCAAAATTCCAAATAAGCACTCGGTTATCTGTAGTTGCGCCCATTTCGTCGATACGCGGTAAAAACTGCGGAACGAGAACTATAATAACAAGTACCGTCACACAAATTAATGCAAAAACGGCAAGAAGCTTATATTCGTGGCTTATAGTAAGAAGTATCACTATACCAAGCGCCGCCACAAGCCACAAGCTCATACTTCCGCAAAGCGCAATACCAACCGCATTAAATATGGCGGCAAGATAGTATAGATATACTCTTTTCGTTTTATTTACCGCCTTATAAGCGCATATAAGTATTGTTAATGTAGCGCCCAAGCCAAAGAAGTTAGGATTAGGATAAAAGCCTGTGCAACGGTAGGACGGGATATTGAAATTTATAAGTTTTTCTACAATACCGATAAGCGTTGCAGTACATCCGCCAAGAATGATAACGTCTAAAAGTTTTTCGTAAAATCTTTTGGTTGCAATACCTCGCGAAACAAAAGCCACAACAGTCATTGCAAAAAAGGAAAGCGCACACAAAGCACCAAGATAATTTTTATTAACTAAGGCTACAATAAAGGTAATCAGAATAAAAACGTCTATTATAAGACTTCCCTTATGAATAAAAACCTTATCTCTTGTTCCGGGGAGAATTATAAAAATAAGAGCAGTAGCATAAATTAAAGCTCTGGCTAAATTATAATAGGTAAAACAGGAAAAAGCGCAAAGAAAAATCAAAATATGAGCAATATTCGCATACTTGTTACGGATAAAATTATTTTCTTGCGTTTTTCTTTCTGTCTTTAAAAAGCCAAGAAATCCCATACTCCACCACCTTTTAGGTTTATATAAATATTATACTTAATATTCCCGATTACTTCAAGGAAAATTTTACTGCAAAATCTTTTCTGCAAAAAAATATGGAAGACGGCTTACTATAAAGCGTCTTCCATTTTTCTTTTATTGCTCTTCTGCTTCAACAACATCCGCCAAATGCATCATTTCAGCGGCGGTGGAAATAAGACAGTTAATCCACAAATTTCCGCCGTCCTCAATGCAGGTTTTTCTCATCCAATGGGTAGGAATAAGACCCGATTTTGCATTTTGCATACGGGTAATAGAATTACCGAGAGTTTTAGCTTTTTCAAGATAAATAGGATTTTTCTTAACGTTATACATATCGAGGAAAGCTCTCATAATTAGAGCGGTACTGGAATCTATAGGCATATACCACTTGTACTGTTCAAGACCTGCAGGAGAAAACCATTCGTTTATATCCATACCGTGTCTTTCGCTATAACGGTCGTTATACGGAGCAAAATTCTCCCAGATTACAAACTGGTCTTCAACAAAACGAATCAAATCCTCAGCCTCTGCCAACCATTTTTCATCATCCGCCAAATTATTAGCGATATAATTAATCATTCTGTCGGCAGGAAAATGGGTTAAATTAGAATAAAGGGTAGAGAACGAAGAGTCTTCAAACTGTCCTTCCCAGTTGTAGTTATCAACACAGGTTTTAATAAGATAATCGTAACAACCCTTTTCAAGCTTTGCCCAAACTTCTTCACCCGTACGCTTATACATTTCATTCATAAAGAGCATAATTTCATCGGGCAAGCAATAGTTATGCGCTGTATTTTCTCCCGTTTCTACCGAAACGAACAAATACCAACTTCCGTTTTCCAAAACGTGAGTACGGTAATAATCGGCTATCTTCTTAGCCGCTTCAAAGTAACGAATATCTCCCGTTTCCTTTTCAAGTCGTAAATACATCCTGCCTGCCTGCGCAGGATAAATCATCATAACGTTTTTGCCTCTTATAATTGCAGACTCATTATTGTATTTACTTAAATCTTTTCTGAAATCGGTATAATAGGTAGGAGGAAGTCCTTCAAGCGCCGTACCCTCGGGGAAGGTAATGGAAATAAGAAAATCTGCAGCCTTAACAGCTATTTCCATTGCCTTATCGGCATTTTCAGGATCTAATTTTGCATAATCCAACATTCCCGTTACAACGCGGGAAATGGTTTTATTGGGATATACGTTAAAGTCAAAATCGGGGTCGGGAGTACCGTGCAATCTCCAATACTGAATAAAAGAAAGATTAAAAACGTAACGGTACGCCATCATAGCGCACTCTCTATAATCTTTTGCCTTTTCGGGATAGTAGTCCGTTCCTTTAAAGGGCGCTACGCGAAAGAAGGTACGCGCACCGGCCAGATACTGAGGCTTTCCGTTTTCATCAAGTGCTTCAACCTTAAGTTCTACAAGTCCTTCGGGAATATCAGCCCATATAGGAGTAAGCAACGCCGAAGATTCCTCAGCCTCAAATGTATGCACCTTTTTATTACAGTCGGTTGCCGTAAAAAGATAACGTCTGCAACCGGGGATATGGTTAAAATTAAAATTAGGAACGTACATAAACTGCGAAGCGTGAACGTTCCAGAAAGGTCTGCCCTGCGCACCGCCGTGATGCGCCGTTGTCGCTTCACTTGAGTATTCCTTTAATGCCTGCTCTGCTAAAGTGCTCATATTAAATCTCCTCATTCTGAAGTGCTTTGTTTTTTATAACATCTTATACAATAATTGTCAATGCAAAAATAAGAAACAATGGAATATTTGACATAACAGAATTTAGTCGGAATTTACTTACTGCAATACGCCGCAATTGCTTCGCAGATAAACTCAGCAGTACCGTCAGCGCGCTTATCAATGTTGTTTTTGAAGCGCTCGTCCGCTACGTACATCTGACCCAGACCTGCCAGTATTTCGTTTGTACAAAGATAGTAATTTTCACTAATATGGTTCTGCAGCATTTTTACAAGGTTTTGTGCTTCAGTGGAATCAGGACTTTCGTCCTTTCTCATACAGAGAGCAAACTCTTCCATAATATGATCCATTCCCTCGGCAAGTTCATTCCACTTCTGTTTGGAGTAGTTCTTAGTCCGCTGAGCATGTTCCTTGTATGCATCCGTTTCGCCCCATTTTTCTCCGGCTTCAGCCTTATATTTTTCATATTCGCTGTTATCGAATGCTGTCATAACGTTTTCTCCTTTCACGGCATCGTCAATAGCAGAAATTAACCGCTCTAACCGTTCTTTTTTGAGTATGAGAAGTTGTTTTTGCTCGTTCAGTGCCTTGCTTTTATCATAATTCGGGGATGACAAAATCTCTTCAATGCGCTTTAAGGAAAAGTCAAGTTCACGGTAAAAAAGAATCTCTTGCATACGAAGAAAAGAGTTTTCGTCATAAAAGCGATAGCCTGTAGTTTTGTCAACAAAGGCCGGCACCAACAATCCTATTTCATCGTAATAATGCAGTGTGCGCACACTTACACCCGTAAAATCGGCAAATTCTTTAATCTGCATTTTCAATTTTATCACCTCTCAACAAAAGCATACACTATGACGGAGCGTTAGAGTCAATACTTTTTTTAATATAGATTGATGTTCGAAAAATTCTTATTCGTAGAACCGATTATACTACTTTTCTAAAAACAAATCAAGGCGTAGCCCTCTATATCATAACTTTTGCAAAAAAAAGAAGTAACTTTTGGTAGACAAAAGTTACTTCTTTGAGAAAAACTGACCAAAATTAGTATAAAACTATGTAAAAAAGCCTAAAAGTATGACAAATGTTTAATTTAAGCCCAATGTAATTCATAATAATACCAGTTGTCAGAAATCTTTTTTATAAAGCACCAATCCGTGCCGTTGTTTGGCTTTCCAAAACGCACTCCTCCATCGACATCATACATATCATTTTGAATTTTTTCTAAGTCATTGCCGCTATAAAAATCCGGTAGTAAAATTTCATTTTCAGCAGAGTAATAATATCCGTAATATACACCACCAATACTAAGTCCCGTTGCTTTGTAATCATAGAATTCGTTTTCTTCTTCCGGAGAAAATGAATCCATATTTTCTGTTACATAATCTGAAATCTCATTATACATTTTGTTGGATATAGACATTCCACCACAAGCGGACAAAGAAAAGAGGAGAAAACAAATTACTATCACACACAATAATCTTTTCATATCACATTCTCCTTTGCGGTGTTGATGGAAGAAATGAGCATTCTGCGAATCGATCCGCTTCGTTCAAGCTGATTTGACAGAGAATAATGTCCTTTTATGTTTTCTGTCAGTTTAAAGATTTGAATCGCAAAATCTGTTGACATATCAGCAATTTTGTTTTCAGCCATACTATCACCTCATTTACTCCGATTGTACCACACATTTGCAAACTTTTCAATGAAATCGCGCAAGCGCGATGAAATCCTCACTCCGCTCGGATGAAATCTGCTTCGCAGATGAAAGGTAGCATAAATTCGATGCCCTTTGAATTTTTGGGTTATGGGTTTGAACCCCTACATATTATTTATAATTCGTCGGCAAAGCCGACACCGAAATTATTCATTATTCATCAGCGTTAGCGACTTCATTATTCATTACGAAAATCCGTTTTAATGAATAATGAATATTGAATAATGAAAAATGAATAATACAAAACGAAAATCCTGCCGACAAGAATCGACAGGATTTTCGTTTTGGCGCAGAGAGGGGGATTCGAACCCCCGAACGGGTTTAAGCCGTTACACGATTTCCAGTCGTGCGCCTTAGACCAACTCAGCCATCTCTGCGTATCGATTGGCTGCGACTTTATGATTATATAATAAACCTTTTAAAAAGTCAAGAGTTTTTTATTTCTCTCACTTTACTCATACATACTTCTTATTGCTTCTGTTCTTGCTTTAAGCATATCAGTAAGTTCCTCAGGAGATTTTACCACAATACTGTCAGCGAACTGCATTATCCAGTTCACAAGCCCTGCGCTTAAGTTTACGTTGGTGGAAAAAGTAAACCAACCGTCCTCAAGATTTCTGATAAATATTTTATCGGAAAAGCGGTCAACGACCTGTTCAAGTATTTCTTCTTTACACTTAAGCTCGATTTTTGTGGATTTTCCCGAATACATCTGAAAACTTTTTGCGGCGTAATCGGCAACATCAAATTTATCCTTATAAATACTTACCTCGCTGAAATGACGCACATTTTCTTTGATGATATTAATTTTTCTTGCTCTATCAAGGCGAATATGCATAAGGTTATCGTATTTTTCGTTATTAGCGACCAGATAATAATGCTCGTTTTGCCATATAAGCGCATAGGGAGATATTTTATATTCCCTGTTTTCATTAATTATTTTTCTGTCTTTTGATATTTTTCTCACGGTATAAGTAAGACAAACCTTTTTATTTTCGTTTATGGCGCGGGAAAGAATATCTATATTATAAAAAATTTCTTCGTTTTCACATTTATGTCCGTTATCAATATAAAGGCCCTTTTCCCTTTTACGTCTTTCGCCCTCACTTAACATACTGTCAAGTTTTTTAACCAAATCTCTGGTTTTTTTAACGGTTATAAAGCTTGCCGCCTGAACCGCATCGGTTAGAAGATAGATTTCGGGAAGTTCAAAAAGTTTATCCAAAAGGTAATAACCCGCTTTTGGAGTACGGGTAAAAAGTATATCGGAGCCATAGTCAATGAGAGCGTCAATACCTCTGTAAACGGCTTTGCGCTCTACTTCTATTCCCTTTTCAGCCAGTTTTTCAATAATAGTACCTGCGCTTACGGGATTTTCTTCGTCGGAATAGGTTTTTAAAATATCAAGTATTGCAATTTCTTTTAATTGCTGTCCTTTTGACTTAGGCATTCTTTATACACCTCTATAAATTCTTCTTCGCTCATTATTCTGCCGAAATAATCAAGCATAGCGTTTGCCGACATATCTTTTGGGAGATTTAAAAACGAAAGCAGATTTTCTCTTTTGGATTTGGAAGCGGTGCTACCCGTCAGACCAAGTTCATAAAAAAGGGCTTTTGTAATACTTTTTTCGCTTCGTTTTTCCCTTTTTTCTCCTATTACTCCCGCTTTACTTAAAGCAGACATAATAACCGCTTCACTCAGTCCCTCTACTCCTAAAAAGCCCTCGGCACTACCTTTTTCCTTGCGCTTTTCCTTGCCGATTATCTGTGGCAGGTAAACCTGAATAATTTCACCCTCGTCTATAACACCTTTAAGGTGATTGCGTATAACCATACCTGCGCTGTCGCTATCGGTCATAATAATTATTCCGTCTTTTTTCGCAAGAGTCTTTATAAGTTCTCTTTTTTCCTTATTTTTAAATATACGAAAGCCGTCAAGACAGAGTATATAAGCATCAATAAAATTTTCGATATTAATTTTATCGTACTTGCCCTCAACGAGCACAGCCTGTTTAAGCTTTATCAACCGATTCACCCTTTATAATAATGTATGAAAGACGAACGATAAGTTCCTCTAAAACGATTCGGTCGCTTCCCGAAAAACTTTTCAGCGCCATATCTGCGCGTTTAAGTTCAGAAAGACTAAGTCTAAGTTGTTTTCCCGAAACAAAACCGAGGTTCTTGCCTGCCTTTTCAAGCAAAAAGGTTCTGTTACCGTAAGAAAAGGTTTTTGCAATGTCGTTTATGGAAACGGAAGCGTTTTTAGCCGCGTACATTCTGAACATATCGGTATAAACACTTGTTATGGTCGAAAGTATTGCAATAGGCTTTATTCTTAAAAATAAAAGTTCGTCAAGGATTTTTAGTGCGCCCCCTACGTTACTTTTAAGAATTTCAGCACCGAGTTCATATACCGACTGCTCGATATTTTTAACGCATACCTTATTTACCGTTTCTTTATCAATAACTCCACCTTTTTTAAAGGCGCAAAGCTTTTCTATTTCATTTTGCAGAGTTTCAATATCTTCGGAAACGTATTCAATAAGATAACGAGCAACGTCGTTTTGTATGGTGGCGCCACGCTTTGCTACGGCAGAGATAATCATTTTAACGAGTTCTCCCGTTTGGCGATGGTTTATGAGAATATTTCTACCACCGCATTTATCTACTGCGGCAATAAGCCTTTTTGCCTTTTCGCTGTGCTTTTCATCAAATTCTATACGTTCAAACCAAAGTATAAACACCGTTTCTTCGGTTCTTTCTTCAACCATACTTACAAGTCTGTCGAAATCGTTTTTTCCAACTTCTTCGAACTCATAGTCTTTTAAAACGACGCACTTTCGGTCTGCCATCAAAGGAAGCTGCTCTTTAGCATCGAATACTTCCTGCAAATCGACCTCGCCCGAAAATTTTTGAAAATTAAATACGTCGTCGGGAGGAGTTACTGCCGCAATAATACTTTCGGCATTTTGCTTTTTAAGGTAATTATCGTTACCAAAAATAAGATAACACGGCGCAATATTTCCATCTTTTATATCGTTTTTTACGTGATATTCATTACCTATCGGCAATTACCTCACCCCTTTTCAAAAATTTATACGGTTTAAAAATAATTATATATAAAATCAAATAACTTATCAGTAGCAATGCGGTAAGCAGTTCGGGATTTCTTATGCTTACCGTACTAAAACTTAAACCCCCGAAAAATTCAACCATCTTAACAAAATAATCTGCCAACATATCTGCAAGAATATAAAAAGCTCTTTCTATTATGGGGATAAATCCGAACACCACCGCCAATACGGTAAAACTTAACATATAGGTTGCCGCAAGACTTACCAAAACGTTACAGAGAACCGATACAACCGATACGTATCCGAATACCGATATGCAAATAGGCAGTGTGGTAATATACGCTGAAACAGAAACGTAAAACGCATTGGCAATTACTCTTAAAACATTGCTCTTTTTGGTATAATCCTTAAATTTCTCATCAAACAGCTGCGGCAAAACCAGAATACCGAGAGTTGATGCATAGGAAAGTCTGAAAACCACGCTGTGAAGTGCAAACGGATGAATAAATATTACCGTTAACGCCGCAAAAGCAAGACTGTGCAAATTACTGACGTTTCTGCCCATAAGATTATAAACTGCTCTTATCAGATAAACTATACCCGCACGTATAACCGACATTGACATACCGAACAGTACACACATAAAAAACACCAACAAAAGAGTTATTGTACTTTCAATAAATTTATTTCTTATTATAAGGCGCAATATTCTTTCAATACCTACACATATAATTGCCATATGCATTCCCGATACTACAAGAATATGACTGACACCCGCGCACTTTACGGTATCGTAAAATTTATCGCTCATATAGGCTTTGTCACCGGTCAGCACCGCCATTAAAACGTGAGAATTATCGGTGTTATTTAAAATACGCGAGGTAATATGCCGCCTTAATTTTCCGGCAAGAGAGTAAATACCATTTTGCGTCTTAGTTTCTCCATATTCTTCTTTAACAACTGCTTTAATATAAACACCCTCACTGAAATAGGTATGCCTTAAATCGCCGTCTATTTTTTGATATGATACTAAAGCCGTAAAACTATCGCCTATTTCATAACTTTTAGCACCGAAAAGCACTAGCGAAACCGTTGTGTTTTTATTAAGATACAACGAATTTTTCACCTTTGCGGTACAGTTTCTTACGTTCCCCTGTTCCGGAGTAGTTTGGGTAGAAACAACGGTAACCTCCACCGTGTCGTCAATTCCATCAAGTTTATTAATTTTTTCGATACTGTTTATAACCGTCACACTTCGAACGCAAAAAAGCGCAAGAAGTAAAAACAGTATAAACACGCCCTTATTTTTACAGATTATAAGCAATGCCGATAATATTGAAAACAAGACGGCAGAGATTATGAGAAAGCCCACACCCGCCGTCTTTAGCATAAAAGATAGTATTACCAGCAAAACGGCAGTAACGATAAAATATGGGAACTGCCTTTTACTGCTTATTTCTTTAATTTTATTTGAAGAACAACGGGAGCTTTTCAAGGAATATTATATCATCGCGATCAGCCGCATCGCCTTCAGCCAGAAACGCACAGGAAGCGGCTTCTATACCACCTGCGGTTTTTACAAGTTCTCTTACGGAAGCAAGGGATTCGCCCGTGCTTATAACGTCATCTACAATAAGAATCTTTTTACCCTTAATAAGTTCAACGTCAGCTTCACCAAGATAAAGAGTTTGTTCCTTTTGAGTTGTAATAGAACGAACACTTACTTTAATGGGATTTCCCATATAAACCTTAATGCCCTTTCTTGCTACAACGTAGGGTTTGCCAGACTGTCTTGCCATTTCATAGGCAATAGGAATACTTTTTGCTTCGGGAGTGAGAATTACGTCAAATTCAGGAGCCTTTTTTAAGAGTTCGGTGCATCCTGCAACTGTAAGTTCAACGTCACCGAAAATTATAAATCCTGCGATATCAAGGCTATCGCTAACGGGGAATTTTTGCAAGTTTCTTTCAAGACCCGCAATTTTCATAGTATAAAATTCAGCCATTTGTATCATCCTTTCATCAGCCGGGAGGCCAAGCAAGATTTCTGCGCGCTAAAAGGTGGAAATGAATATGACCAACGGTCTGTCCGCCCTCTTCACCACAGTTATTAACAACTCTGAAGCCTTTTTCAAGGTTTTCTTTTTCAGCGATTTTAGCAACTGCTTCGAAAACCTTAGCAATTAAAATGCTGTTTTCACCGTTAATTTTATCGGCGCCGCTTATATGCTGACGGGGAATGATTATTGCGTGAAAGGGAGCCTGCGGTTCAATATCCAAAAATGCATAAACGAATTCATCCTCGTAAACCTTTGTAGAGGGGATTTCGCCTGCCGCTATTTTACAGAACAAACAATCCATATTTATTCTCCTATCTGATTTTTAACGATATCGGTTACTGCGTCTATTGCTTTTCCTGCAAGGGCTACGTCCTTACCGCCGGCCATAGCAAAGTCGGGACGTCCGCCACCCTTACCGCCTGCAATTTCTGCAACTGCGCGAACTATCTGTCCTGCATTTGTGCCCTTCTTAACTGCATCTGCAGAACAAGCGGCAGCAAAGGAAAGTTTTCCTTCGTTTACACCTGCAAATACTGCAACAGCCAAAGGATTATCGCCCTTAACCTTTTCAGCCATAGAGCGAATTTCTTCACTTGAAGCGCCATCAAGTACAGCCTTCACAACGGTTACGCCACCGATATTTTCGGCGCTCTTCATAATATCGTCAAGCTTACCGCCTGCAAGCTTAGCCTCAAGAGCGGCAATCTTCTTATCTTTTTCCTTGCTTTCGCTGACGAGAGCGGCAGTTCTTATAGCAAGTTCCTCAAAGTTAGCGCACTTCTGAGCAGCTGCGGCATTATCAATTATATCTTTATAGTGAATAAGGGTATCAAGCACGTTTACTCCTGTAACGGCTTCAATTCTTCTTACACCTGCGGCAATTCCCGACTCACTGATAATATGGAAAAGACCGATTTTAGCGGTATTGCTTACGTGAGTACCACCGCAAAGTTCAACAGAAGTATCAGCGGCAGCAACAACGCGTACAACGTCACCGTATTTTTCACCGAACAGTGCCATAGCGCCGAGTTTTTTAGCCTCATCAATAGGCATTTCGCGGTTATCAACCTCGATACCCGAAAGGATAGCGCCGTTTACAAATGCTTCAACCTCGTCGATTTCATCCTTAGTCAAAGCGGAGAAATGTGTAAAGTCGAAACGTACAGCCTTTTCGTTAACAAGCTGACCTGCCTGCTCAACGTGGGTACCGAGTACCTTACGGAGTCCTGCCTGTAAAAGATGGGCAGCAGTATGATTTCTTCTTATTGCATTTCTTCTTGCATTATCAATAACGGCTGTCACTTCATCCTCTACGGTAAAGATACCCTTTTCCTGTGTGCCGAAATGCATAAATACACCGCCGTTTTTGGTGGTATTTTCAACAACGAAACAACCGTTTTCGGTTTCAATTATACCTGTATCGCCTACCTGTCCGCCGCTTTCGGCATAGAAGCAGGTGGTATCAAGAACTATTATACCGCGGCTGCCTTCGCTTATAGCGTCAACCTTTTCGCCGTCAACCGCAATAGCCTTAACGGTACCCCTTGTAACCTCGTCGGTATAACCTGTAAATACGGTTTCAGCAACGTTATCAAAGGAAATTCCGTCACTCTTCCAGGACTCAGCATCTGCAGCCTTTCTGCCCTCTCTTGCCTTTTGTCTTTGCTGTTGCATAAGAGCATTAAAGGTTTCTTCGTCAACGGTCATATTCTTTTCAGCAAGAATATCTTTTGTAAGGTCAAGGGGGAAACCGTAGGTATCGTAAAGACGGAATGCATCCTCACCCGAAACCACACCGCCGTCTTTGGTAATATCGGCAATAATCGCAAGACCTTGGTCGATAGTTTTACCAAATGCGGCTTCCTCGGTAGCAAGAACCTTTTTAATAAGGGTTTCCTTTTCATCAAGTTCGGTATATGCGCCTTTGTTTTCTTTAATAACTGCTTCGCACATTTCCACTAAGAAAGGACGGTTAATGCCGAGCATCTTTCCGTGACGTGCGGCGCGTCTGATAAGACGGCGCAATACGTAGCCTCTTCCTTCGTTAGAGGGCATAATACCGTCGCTTATCATAAAGGTAGCGGCACGGCTATGGTCGGTAATAGCGCGGATAGAAATATCGTTTTTAGCGTCTTTTCCATAGGTTTTGCCCGAAATAGCGCAGACAGTATCAATTATATTTCTGATGGTATCAACCTCGAACATATTGTCAACGTCCTGCATTACGCAAGCAAGACGTTCAAGGCCCATACCTGTATCAATGTTTTTATGTTCAAGTTCGGTATAGGTGCCGTCACCCATATTGTTAAACTGTGAAAATACGTTGTTCCAGATTTCCATATATCTGTCACATTCACAGCCGGGTTTACAGTCCTTAGAACCGCAACCGTACTTTTCGCCTCTGTCAAAATAAATTTCACTGCAGGGACCGCAGGGGCCTGTGCCGTGCTCCCAGAAGTTATCCTCCTTACCAAGACGAACGATGTGGCTTTCGTCAACACCTATTTTATCTCTCCAGATAGCATAAGCCTCATCATCTTCTTCATAAACAGATGGCCAGAGAAGGTCCTTGGGGATTTCGAGAGTTACGGTCAGGAATTCCCACGCCCACTGGATTGCTTCATTCTTAAAGTAATCGCCGAAAGAAAAGTTACCGAGCATTTCAAAATATGTACCGTGACGTGCAGTATGTCCTACACGTTCAAGGTCGGGAGTACGGATACACTTCTGACAGGTAGTAACACGGTTTCTCGGAGGAGTAACCTCACCCGTGAAGTATTTTTTCATAGGTGCCATACCCGAATTGATAAGCAAAAGTGATTTATCGTTATTGGGCACGAGCGAAAAGCTGCCAAGACGAAGATGTCCTTTGCTCTCAAAAAAGCTTAAATATTTTTCTCTTAATTCGTTAAGGGATGTCCATTTCATTTTATACTGCCTCGCTTTTATATAATAATATATAAACATACAAAATCATTATATACTCTATTCTTTTGTTTGTCAACGATTTAAAAGGTTTAAAGAAAGCTCTTTAAAAATTTCCATCGCCTGTTTTTCTTTTCCTATACTGTCTTCAACAATAACAGAAACCACGTACTCAGGATTTTCATAGGGAAAAAATCCGCAAAACCATGAATGTTCAACCTCTCTGCCGTCTTTTTTCTGTCCCGTTTGCGCCGTTGCCGTTTTTCCCGCGCCGTCAACCTCACTTAAAACGCTTTGAGCGGTACCGTCAACCGTTACTTTTTTAAGGGCGGTTTTAATTATATCCGCCGTATTTTTACTCATAGCCTTTATTTTAGAGGGTTCTTTTTCATACTCTGTAACGCCGTTTTTCATTATTCCTTCAACCACCGTCGGTTTATGGTAAATTCCGCCGTTTGCTATAGCCTCGTAAAGAGATAAAAGGGTTACGGGCGAAGCCATAAGACTTCCCTGACCGATAGACAGATTAGCAATTGACAGTTCACTTTCAAGATCACTTATTTCGGGCATTTTTTCATTAGCCGTTTCAATTCCTTTGCACAGTTCCTTTTTATACCCAAACCCGAAAAGCGATGCGGTTTTTACTATGTTTTCGGCTTTTAAAAGTGAAGCCAGTTCATAGAAAAAACTGTTACAGGAAAAAGCGAGAGCATCGTATAAATTCACCGTACCGTGACCATCTCTTTTATGACAGGCAAATTCCTTTTCGCCTATTAAAGTCAATCCCGTGCAGTTTGCAGTAAAACCTCTTTTTGCACCCTCAAGATAAGAAACGGCAACTATAGGCTTAAAGACAGAACCCACGTTAAAACTCATAAGACATCTGTTTAAAAAAGGGGCGTCTTCCCTTTCAAGACTTTCAGACAGATTATTGGCATCAAAATTCGGTCTGCTTACCATTCCTCTTATTTTGCCGCTTCCCACTTCGCTTATAACCACCGCGCCCTTTTCCAAATGGGCGGTTATTTCCTCCAGCTTTTCCTGTATTTTTTTATCTATAGTCAGTATTACGCCGTTATATCCTACCTCTTTATGCTCGTTTAATTCAGGTTCAATTCCGCCAAGCATCTCTCCCGTACCGGAAGAAAAAAATTTTAACGTGATTTTTTTATCACTGTAAAGCAAACTGTCATAAGCCTTTTCAATGCCTGAAACACCTTTATTTTCATCATTTAAATAACCTAAAAGGTGCGAACAAAAACCGCTTTCGGTTATATGAGCGCTTGTTTTAACGGTTATAATTCCCGCGCAGTTTATTTCCCTTTCAGTTTCAATAATCGCAACCTTTTGATTGCGCAGTTTAGAAAGTACCTCTATTTTTTCTTCCCCGTAAAGCGCGTTACTTGCATACATTACGGCAGTGGGCGTAGGTGTAAAAACGGCATAGTTTTTTTCAGTTTCGCCCGTCAGCAGATTTCCGTTTGTATCAAAAATATTACCCCTTAAAGCCGAAAGGGTAACCACCTTTACGTTGTTATCAGCCGAAACCCTTATTTTTTCATCGTTCATAATAAGCGTTATTCTGATAATTCCGCCCAAAAAAAGCGCAAAAGTAAGGGTTAAACATATGGAAAGTCTTATAATTTTAAGCAAAAAAATCACCCCAAGTAGTTTAACTCGGGGTGTAAAAATTATTCGTTTTTCATTCTTAACAAAGACCCTGCAGGAACTTCTCTTTCATAGGGAATTTTTACAGTCATCATTGGATGAGGCGCGTTATCTATTGCATTATCATCCCCGTCAAACAGTTCTTTTACGGTAAAGGTAAAGGGAGGCTCTTTAACGGCAAGACAGTCAAACTCCTGACCGACAAAAAATTTATTTTTCATTATGGCAACGATTTTTCCGTCTTCATAACCCGTAACAACGGCGGCTACGGAATAATCACGTACGTATCCTGCACTCTCATAGGTCTGATTAGGTGTGCCGAAATAAAATCCCGTACTATAGGGACGGTGGCTTATTTTTTCAAGTTCCTCGCCGACAAACTCGGGAAGCATCCACTCACCGTCGGCATTTTTAAGGCTGTCAAGGGCGGCTCTGTAAGCATTTGTGGTAACCGCAACGTAATAGTGCGATTTTGCTCTGCCTTCTATCTTAATACTGTCAATACCCGCTTCTCTTAGTTTATCGAGGTAAGGCGCCATACACATATCGTTGGCATTTAAAATATAACTTCCCTTGTCGGTATCGGTTATGTCAAAATACTGTCCCGGACGTTTTTCCTCCATCAAGGAATATTTCCATCTGCAAGGCTGTGCGCAATCTCCTCTGTTGGCATCTCTGCCCGTCATATAGCTTGAAAGAAGGCATCTTGCAGAAAAGGAAACACACATAGCGCCGTGAGCAAAACACTCGATTTCAAGTTCTTTTGGTGTTTTTTCTCTGATTTCTTTAATTTCTTCCAATGAAAGTTCACGAGCAAGAACAACTCTTTTTGCGCCCATTTCATAAAACGCGTTTGCGGTTACGTAGTTGCATATACCCGACTGCACCGAAACGTGAAGTTCGGGGGTGGGAGCATATTTTTTAATAAGAGAAATAGTGCCTATATCACTGGCTATTATAGCGTCAACCTTTATTTTTTCCAAAAAGGTTAAAAACTCTGGAAGACGTGACATTTCTTCATTATGTGGCACTATATTACAGGCAACGTGCACCTTAACGCCCTTTGAATGAGCGTATTCAAGTCCCTTTATTAAATCTTCCTCGCCAAAGTTATTGGCGGCGGTTCGCATACCGAATTCTTCTCCTGCAAGATACACAGCGTCTGCACCGTAATCAACGGCGGCAATAAGACGGGTTAAATCTCCCGCAGGGCATAAAAGCTCGGGAATTTTTCTGTTAGTCAAGGTATTCATATATCCATTTATTCTCCCGTTTAAGACGGTTTATAGTATTAACCTGCTGGTTATAGGTTTTGTGGAAATAAAACTTTCCGCTGCTATCCGTAACAAAATAGAAGTAGCCTTCAAAATTCTTTTCGGGATAAAGCACAGCATTTATTGCGGCGCTTCCAACGGTACACATAGGTCCGGGAGGAAGTCCCAAAACCTTATAGGTATCATATCTGCCGTCGTCACCGCTAAAGGCGTTACCGTAATAACAGGTAGGCGAAGAACCAAGTTTTTCTCCTCTGTTCATACGGTTATAGAAAACTGCGGCAACCTTAGGCATAGCCTCTCCCGCGTTACCCGCTTCCATCTGTATGATAGAGGCAAGGGTGAGCACCTCGTTTACGCTCATATTAATTTCCTGTGCGCGTTCTACCATTTCAGTGGTGAATTTTTTGCGCATATTTTCTATCATTTTATCAACGGCAAGTTTTGCGCACTCACGGGAATCGTAAGCGTAAAACTGATAGGTGTCGGGGAAAATATATCCTTCAAGGGCAACGTAAGCCTTTTCCTTATTTATATCGGCAAGTAAATAACCGCTAAGCTCGGTATTTTTAACAGCCTCAAAGAAATCATCCTTTGTGCAAACCCCTGCTTTTTCAAGCAAAGAGGCAACACCGGGAATGGTAACGTTATTGCCGTTTACGTTTTTAACGTAATCGTAAATTCCCGTACCCTCGGGGATGGTTACTCTGACTATTGAAGCCTCGCCCTGCTTAGAAAGTATGGTCACGATATCCTCGTAACTGCTTTTTTCTTTAATTTCGTAACTGCCGAATTTAAAATCCTGACCGTAGCCTTTTACTTTGCAGTACGCTTTAAAAAGGAAGGCGCTTTTAATAGCCCCCGATTCTTCAAGAACCTCGGCTATCTGATAAGCGGACGAACCCTTTTCAATATTAACCGTAACAGCCTTTCTCTTTCCTCCGCCAATTTCGGTTATAACTATACTTCCGAAAATCAGAGCGGCAACCAAAACAACGCAAAGAACCGAAAGAATAACTGTTTTTACCGTTTTTTTCTTTTTGTTCTTTTGTCTTTCGGCGCGTTTTTCTTGAGCACGGGAAAGCATACCGTCAAAATTTTCCTGATTTTCCATCATTTCTTTATTTTCTTCGTTCATCTTATTCTCCGCACATCATCATTGATTTTTTGAGATTTTCTACTGCATTTTTATCCTTTAAAATATATTCTGCCAAGGCAAAACCGAATTTATATGCGGCGCCCGGTCCCCAAGCGGTAATAACCGTACCGTCCTTTTCGCTTATAACAAGGGGCTCGTTTTTATAAATACCGTTTACTCCCTCTTCAAAAGACGGATAGCAGGTAAATTCCCTGCCCTTTAAAATCGAAAGCTTACCCAAAACACTTGGAGCGGCGCAAAGGGCGCTTATAAGAATTTTTTCTTCTGCGCATTTTTTAAGAAGAGCGCATAATTTTTCATTATTTCCAAGATTAAGGGTTCCGGGCATACCACCGGGTAATACTACGGCAGAAACGTTATCAAAATTTTCATCATCAATAACAGTATCCGCTTTTACGGTTATACCGTGACTGCCCGTAACATATTCACCCGTCACACCAACCGTGGTAACCTCTATTTTAAGTCTTCTTAATATATCGATAGGGGCAACTGCTTCCATTTCTTCAAAGCCGTCTGCCAAAAATACGTAAACCATAATTTTCTCCTAAAGTACCGATAAAACTTCTTTTAATACGTCTTGCGCTATATCATCAATAGTTCTTGCCTCACCGTCTTTAGCGCAACTGATTTTATCCCAACCCGAATAATCGGCGGTAAAAAGCGCAGATTTTCTGCAATGCTCAAGATACTCGGTATCCCTTTCGTGAATATCCTTTTTCTCTTCATCGCCTTTATATCTGCCCGTCATAAGTTTTTGCGAAACGTCAATAGGCATATCGAGGAAAATTACCTTATCGGGTTTAGGAATCCCCATTTTTTCATACTCGAAATCATAAAGCCAATTAAGAAAATCTTCCCATTTATCTTCGCTGAGTTTTGAATTCTGATGCACAGCGTTAGAGGTAACGTATCTGCCCGCAATAACCACACCGCCGTCGTTATAATACTGCCCCCAATATTTTTTAAAGGAAGCATAACGGTCAACGGCATAAAAGGTGGATGCCGCATAGGCGTTTACATCCCCCGGTTTTTCACCGAATTCGCCCTTAAGATACATTTTAACAAGGGTGCTTGATTCGTGCTCGTAATCGGGGAAAGACACTGTTTTACAGTCTATTCCCATATTTTTAAGATTTTCATAAAGAAGGTCAAGCTGAGTGGATTTTCCGCTTCCGTCAAGACCTTCTATAACAATAAGTTTTCCCATTAATTTTCACCGCTTTTGATTTTTTCGGTAAGTTCTTTCATTTCCTTTGCTTTTCCGCAACTCATTTTGCCTTCGGGACAGGGTCCTGAAACACAGGGAGGTCCTGCCTTTTTAAAGAGAGTGGGAGCAACGCCGTAAACCAAAGCGAGCATCTGATTAGCCACGTCTCTTATTTCCCATTGAGCGCGACTGCAACAACGGTGATGAAAGAAATTAAGCAAAGATCTTGTATTCATCGTTACTATCATTTTTGTTTCACAGGCATTTGGAAGTACGAAACGCGCGTCCTCGATAGCCTTCTTTTCGGCGGCTCTGTTTGCTGCCTTTTCATCCATACCGGAGTTTAACATATCTTTAAGGTGTTTAGCCTTTAAAACCGCTGTAATTTTATCATAGTCCTCCTGATCTCTTCTCATAGATTCATTAAAGATTTCAAGAGCCTCGGGACAGTTTTCAATTTCGGGCGGCAAAACGTATCCGAACTGCTTTTCGGTTACGTAGCGCTGACTTTGTACCGAGAAAGAAGCAATTCTGTGTCTTGTTATCTGGGCAAGTAAAGCGCGGGACACACCCTCGATACCAAAGGTAAAAGAAGCGTGTTCCGTAGGGCTTTCGTGACCCAGTGAACTGAGCATATCAACAAAATCTGCCGCCTTTTGTTCGTCAAGGCCTTCTCTTACGGTATCAATACTTGCGGGACTGTAGCAAAGCTTTGCGGCGCTTGCTATGGTAATTTCAGGATCTGGAGTATAGGTCAAAAGAGTTACTTTCGGCATAGTTTTTTCTCCTTCTTTTATAAAAATATAAACGTTCAGTTTATTATATCAAATTTTTTTAACTTATTCAATGAAATTTTTATTAAATTATGTCGAAAAAGTACTTTATTATTTAATTAATATATGCTATAATCTATTTAGTAAAGTTTTTTGGGAGGAATTTTTTATGGCAAGTGTAGATTTCAAACATACACCTTACGGTGATCTTGCAATCGTCAGTATGCGCGGATGCGAGGATATTGCCTCAAAGGTGGACTATTATCTTATGCAGTGGAGAGGTACTCCGAAGGACGACAGTTTCGTTATTAAAGCAAACTGCCCCCGTTTCGGTACCGGTGAAGCCAAGGGCGTACTTAACCACACGGCAAGAGGCTTGGATGCATACATCATTTGCGACTGCTTTAACCACGGCGTTACATACAAAATGTACGGTCAAGAGGTTCCTATGAGCCCCGACGATCATTTTCAGGATTTAAAGCGTATTATCGCAGCATTCGGCGGTAAGGCAAGAAGAATCACCGTTATTATGCCTATGCTTTACGAGGGCAGACAGCACAGAAGAAGCACCAGAGAGTCTATGGACTGCGCTTTAGCGCTTCAGGAACTCGTAAATATGGGTGTTAAGAACATCATCACCTTTGATGCTCACGACCCAAGAGTAAATAACGCTATTCCCCTTGACGGTTTTGATAACGTTCAGGCAACCTATCAGATGATTAAGGCTCTTCTTAAGAACGTTCCCGACGTAAAACTTGATAAAGACCACACCATGATAGTTTCTCCCGACGAAGGCGGTATGGGCAGATGTATTTATTATTCCTCTGTTCTCGGTCTTCCCCTCGGTATGTTCTATAAGAGAAGAAATTACTCGGTAATCGTAAACGGCAAGAACCCCATTGAAGCTCACGAATTTTTGGGCAACGACGTTAAAGGTAAAGACCTTATTATAGTTGACGATATGATTTCCTCCGGCGAAAGTATGCTTGACGTTTCCGCGCGTCTTAAGAAGGAAGGCGCAAAGAGAGTATTTATCTTCTCTACCTTCGGTCTTTTCGTTGACGGCTACGCTAAATTCGACGAATACTATAAAAACGGTCTTATCGATAAAATCTTCACCACCAACCTTATTTACAATGAGCCTGAACTTTTAACAAAGGAATGGTACTGCAACGTAAATATGGCAAAATACATTGCTCTACTCGTTGATACGCTCAACCTCGACAACTCCATAAGCGAGTTATTAAATCCCATCGACCGTATCAAGAACATAGTTAAGAAATATAACGAAGAAGGCAAAATCTAAAATCTAAAAAATAAAAAACGGAGAATTTTCTCCGTTTTTTTGTTTTTATAGGAATCTGACGCCGACACCGTAGCCTGTTTTACCGCCGTTTAAAAGATGCTTTTTATATGCTCTTTGCAATGAAGTATTTTCAGACAGATATTCTACCCTTTTTTCTTCGGTGCCGAAAATTCTGTATAGGTCGCCGTTATTCTTTTTGATACCGTAATCAATAATATCAAAAAGCTGCATAAAGCGGTAAATATTACTCTCGTGAGAAAGCATCTGCTCGTGCTCGGGATAAAGTAGCCAGGAACTGCACTTTACCGCCATAGGCTCGTCTATTAAGCCCTTATAAAACTCTTTTGCCATTTCAAAGGATTTCAAAGCAAGTTCTTCGTTTAAAGGTTCGCCCGAGCCCGGTATATGTAGATTTAAAACCTTATGCTGAGCATTTATTTCTTTTCCGTCTTTGGAATAATTTGTGCCGAACTTTATTATTTCGTACTGAAATCTGCCGATTGCAAAGCGTTCCATCTTCATAAAGCCGATACACCAATGAATATAAATAACGCCGAGAATATTTCTTGTGGCCTTGCAGTCGTTCATCTGATAACGGATATCTTGAACCGTATTATCGTATATAGAAAGATCCACGCCTTTTTCAATATAATATTCTTTAAGTTTTTTGGTAAGACACATAAAAACTAAAATTTCTGCGGTATATTCATAAACGTAAGCCTCTTTAGCGGCTTTATCGGCAAGGTCTATGATTTGTCCGTAATCACAGTCGATACTTTTTTCGTAAAGCATAACCGCTTCTTCAAAATACTCTTTAGCCTTTTCGTTTTGAAAAATCTTATCAAACGTAGCAAGAAGTACGTCTATATCTTCCTGCTCATAACCGTAATTCTTATAGTAGTTTTCAAGATATTCACGCATAAAAAAACCTCTTTCTCATCCAAATCTTACACCGACACCGTAGCCTGTTTTACCGCCGTTTAAAAGGTGTTTTTTGTATGCTCTTTGCAACGAAGTTTTTTCGGGCAAAAATTCGGGACGCAATTCATCGGTGCCGAAAATTCTATATAAATCTCCGTTATTCTTTTTAATACCGTAGCCTATAATATCAAACATCTGCATAAAACGGTAAATATTACTTTCGTGAGAAAGCATTTGCTCGTGTTCGGGATATAAAAGCCACGAACTGCACTTAAAAGCAAAGGGTTCGCCGATAATATCCTTATAAAATTCTTTTGCTCTTTCAAAGGAATCCAAAGCAAGTTCTTGGCTAAGCGGCTGTCCCGAAGCGGGAATATGAACGTTAAGCACAAGGCTTTGGGGAGTTAAGGTTTTGCCGCCCTTTGTGTAATCGGCATTAAACTTAATTACTTCATACTGAAATCTGCCAATACCGAAACGGGTCATTGCAACAAAGCCGATACACCAATCGGAGCAAAACGTACCTGTTATACCTCTGATTTGCTTACAAACTTCCATCTGATAACGGAAATCTTTTATAGTAGTTACAAAAATTTCTTTTGATATACCCTTTTCATCATAACGCTCTTTAAGTTTTTTGGTAAGGCAACAAAAAACAAGAAGTTCAGTAGTATATTCATACAGATATAATTTTTTCGCAGCCATTTCGGCAAGATTAATTATTCTTCTGTAGTCACATTCTATAGTTAGGTCATAAAGTCCGATAGCTTCTTTAAAACAGGAAGCGGCAAATTCATCTGCGCAAATTTTATCATAAACGCTTAAAAGATACTCTTTATCTTCTTTTTCATATTCAAATTCTTCAAAAAATGCTTCAAGATATTGCCTCATTTTTCATCACCACTGTATCACTTTTTCTTGAATTATAACAAATCTTATTTTAAAGTTCAAGACAATTTTAAAACTGCAAACCGTTTTTTAGGTTTGCAGTTTTTTATTTAGAAATATATTCCAAAGGTAAGCAATCCGTAATTTTCCTTTATGCTGAAAATATCAACCTTTTTAACCTTCATTTTTTCTTTAAGTTTTAAATCAAGACGGTTAATGATATAGTTTTCGTGATTTTTATCATAAGAAAAATGCGCAAAGGGTACTGCATTTTTGGCTACGGGGTTTATTCGTGAGGAAGAGAGAGTTGTGTGAACGGTAGTTAAATCCTCACCGTTTTTAAGAATAAATTCTTCTTTTTTACCTTCACCCTCAACGACTACCTTGAAGGCTTCCTCGCCATAGCTTCCAGCTAAAGGATAACCGTACGGAGCGCTCACACAGCCTATAAGGGTTATAACGTCGGTTGTTTTTTCACCCGTAAAGGTAACGCTTCTTTGACTGTGGGCAACCGTCGGAATAAGTGAAATTCCCTTAACCTCTTCTTTTTGAAGAAGGGCGCCTACGCTAATTTTACGTCTTCTCATAGAGGCGTGATAAGAGGGATGACTTTCAGATAATATTTCCTTTAATATATCGGTTGCTCCCGCATTTTCGCACTCCATGGGAATTTTATCGAAAGGCTCACACAAATTAAATTCATATTTTTCTTTTTCATCCGTTATTTTGCCGAAATTTGCAATAGCCTTGCAGAACGGTTCAAAAATCATAGTGGGATTTCTGTATTTATCAACCAACGCTTCCTTTAATGCGCCGTCGATACAGGCAGGTTTTCCGCGGTTAAAATCGTTAAGTTCCGCCCAATACCAGATGCTCTCCCCTGCCAAAGCGCCATCTTCATCATTCTGAAGATAAAGCTTATACATTTCATTCATAAAATCGGTGAGCAAATGGGGATTATCATAAACGAAATATCCGCCCCACTCTGTAAACATAAGGGGTTTATCGTTTAAAATTCTTGCAGATTCTCTTGATCTTGCAAAGGTATCGGAATAAGGATGCATTGTATAGAAATCAAATCCGCAAAGATTATAGTACTTTAGCGTATCCTCGTTACTCATACAGTTAGCCCCCGACACAAGACGGGTAGGGTCAAGTTCCTTGCAGACACGCGCGCTATCAAGCAAAAACTGTTCGGTGAAACGACACTCGTTAAATGAAAGCCAGAAAATAACGCAAGGATGGTTTCTGTCGCGAAGCACGGTGCGACGCAAAACCTCTAAACTTCCTGCGCTGATTTCGGGGTCAGAAGTATCCGACCACCAAAGTCCCGGTTCTTCGCTGACCATCATACCCAGTTTGTCTGCAATTTCCAAGGTTTCTTTGCAGTGGGGATAATGAACCAAACGCACAAAATTACAACCTGTATTTTTTATCATTAAAAGGTCGTCTTCTATTTGCTTTAGAGAAGGCACGTGACCGCTGTCGGCAACCATTTCGTGTTTACATACGCCCTTTACGAAAAGTTCCTCTCCGTTAAGGGTAAAGCGATGGCCTTTAACCGAAAACTCTCTAAAGCCCGTTTTACAAACGTAAGAGTCTATTTCCTTGCCGTCCTTTAAAAGCGTAACGCTTAAATCGTAAAGCACGGGATTATCACACGACCAGAGTTTTATATTTTCAATCTTTCCCGAAAGGGTTTCATCACTAAAAGAACCCTTTGCCACAGTTTCTCCGTTTAAAGAAAGACTAAATCTTTTCTCAAGATTTTTTTCTCCCTTAACTGTTACGTCGATATCATAAAAGGATGCAGTGTAATCGTCGGTAAGCTTTGTTTTAAAGAAAACGTTTTCGATATAAGAATCGCTTTTATAAAGAAGGGTAACGTTTCTTATAATACCGCTATAGTTTTCCCAACCTTCGCTTGGGCCAAATTTCGGCGAAATATCTTCGATATGTACCTCTAATAGATTATCTTTTTCCTTTACGGTATCGGTAACGTCGAAAACGTACTCGCTGTAGGGAAGCATATCACCCAGAAGTTTTCCGTTTAAAAACACCTGAGCCCAGTAGGTTATTCCGTCGAACTTAAGTAAAACCTTCTGGCTTTCATAACTTAAATCAAAGGTTTTTACACACTCACTGTGTCCTACCGAAAGGGTGGAATAAGGAACGTTAACGTCAGAAAATTCGCCCTTTCCTATACGGCGTTTCCATAAACCGTTAAGACTTTGTTGCATAATTTTCGTACTCCTCTTTACCGTAAATTAAAGCGCCCAATACAACCTGTTCACCGTCAAAAGAAGAAATTCTTATATCAAAATCGCGGCTATCGATATACTGTGTATATTCCTTTAAAGCCTCCATCAACGGTTCTTTAAAGCAATCATATGCTTTGGTAACGCTACCGCCGAGAACGATTACGGCAGGGTCAATTACGTGATATATATGAGATAATGCAAGTCCCAAATTTCTTGCCGCAATATCAACGATTTCTTTTATCTGTCTATCCCCGCTTCTATAAAGGTCGAAAACCTCTTTCGTGGTAAGTTCTTTACCTTTATTAAGACTTCCGTCCTTTGCAAGCGCCGTACCGGAAGCGTAAAGCTCAAGACAGCCTTTTTTACCGCAAGGACACTCTCTTCCATCGGGAACCACCGTCACGTGACCGAGTTCGCCTGCGCTTGATAAATGCCCCGAAAGGATTTTACCGTTTACTACAATACCACTGCCTACCCCCGTACTTATAGTTACGTAAACTAAGGGATCAAGTCCTTTAGCTACGCCTATTTTACTTTCAGCAATAGCGGCGCAGTTTGCGTCGTTTTCAATAAATACGGGAAGGCAAAGAGCCTTTTCGAGCATTTCTTTTATAGGCACGTTTTTAAATCCCATTGTAGAAATATGGATAATAACTCCCCTTTTAACGTCAAGAGGACCGGGAGAAGCAACACCGCAAAACGCTACCTCTCCCTCGTTAATTTGATTTTTACCAAGTAAAAGCAAATAATTTTCCTTTATTCTGGCTACAAGGCTTTCTGCTCCGAGTTGTGACTCTGTTTTAAAGGTTATACTGTCAATAATATTTAATTTACCGTCAGACAGCGCAACCACCGTTTTGGTTCCACCTATATCAATACCTAAACAGTAATTCATTTTTATTTACCGAGAGCCTTTAAAAGTTTAGAAGTAAGTCCGTGCATCTTAAAGCAGAATGCATAACGGTCAATGGAATTTTTAAGTTGATAATTTACGTATGCTTCACCATCAACTCCAACTTCCTTTAAGTTTTTAAGCATCTTTTCAATTTTTGCCTTAACCGATGGGATTTCATAGGTATAGTGACCGCAAATGTCTGTAATCTGAGCGGTAAGTTCGGCATCCTTAAGCACGTCTTCTACCTTAGCGGTTGCCATTTCTCCTACTACCCATTTGCGCCAACGTTCACTCTTTACTGCATATTCGCTCATTTCAGCCTTAAGACCTGAAAGTTTGCTTTCCTCAACGCATCTTTCTTCAACCTTGCTAAGCTCTAAATAGGCTCTGGTTTCAACCACGCCGAATTCGGGAGCAACGTTCATAGCGGTTACGTCGATAACGGGATGCTCGAGAAGAATCTTATCGGAAAGATAGTCGCCGTTATGTTCCTTAACACCAACACCGTGTTTAGCGGCATTTGCTGAAAGGAGTGCCGCATTTTCTCTGTTAAAGTTACCAACGTTTTCGGTAAGACGGGTAAGGGTTCCTGTCTGTCCTACAACAAATTCAGGCGCCTTAATTCCTTTAGCGGCAAGTTTTTCTACCAATATATCAATAAATTCGCTGAAGGCATCAACGCCGGTAAGACCGCCGTTGGTTTCCTCGGTACCTGCCTCGTATCCGATTTCGGGGAGGCCTTTTTCTTTACGGTAATTTTCAAGTTCTTCAATAATTTCAACGGTTCTGTCGATAACTATATCAAAGGGTACGGTACCCATAGCGTATTCGGGGTCTTTCGTGGGGTCGATATGCAAAAGGTCAAAACCTGCATCCATATCGTGTTTATAAGAACGAATACATCTTTCCATAGCCTCATCTACGGGAAGCTTAGCGTTTCTTTCTTCATCTCTCTGCCAAGGACCTCCGTGGTCTCTGCAAAGATAACAAAGTCCGTCAAAACCGATTTCCTCCTGCACCGCTTTAACGTCGGCAACAAATCTGTCCTGATCCCAATCTCTTACGTAGCCGTGACCGAATTCATCGCTATCCACCTGATTGCGACTTGCAATAAGCATAATGGGAAAATCTTTTTCCGAAGCGAGTTCAAGAGTAGCTTTAATAAGGGGTTTAGACATAGGGCCGATACCGAGGGTTGTAAATTTTTCTCCCTGTTCTTTAAGTATCTTAGCCGCATTCATCATTTCGGTAATAGAAATTTTGTTATTCATAATAATCACAATATCCTTTCTCTGACACAAGCATCGATAAATAATCACTGACACGGTGATTTTTATAACGCATGTGTCGCGGTTGCCACTTTATTGGGGAGTGGCGCATTTAGTTAGCGTGATTTTAACGCCATATCGCCTTTTATTCAATAATCTGTAAATAATCGGCATAAGGAACCTTCTTGATTTCCTTAAGCCCTGCCCAAGCGGCAAATTCCTTGATTTCATCGGTATAATCTCCGATAACCACGGGGAAATGATGCTGGAAGCCTGTAACAAGAATTGTGTTAAGCAAATCCTTAGCAGAAATCTTTTCACCGTTCAGCGTTAAGTTACCGCACCAACCGCGACTTCCCTTAAACGAGAATTTATCGGGAAGCATAAATTCACCGCCCATATGGAACATCTTGTCACACTCTCCGCTGAGTCGCATAACGGAAATGGGGTTATTGTCAAATACCATATCTCTTGCAACACCGCAACGTGCAGTAAGTCCCTTATTAGGCTCGTGCGCCATACCGCTGTAGTTACAGCCTAATTTATAGCCGTTTTCTTTACAATATCTTGCTGCTGCAGGTCCGCAATGCCATAAGAGTACCGTTTCATCCTTTTCATCAAAAGCGGAAAGGTCCATAAGAGTAGTGATTTCATCCCCTGCTATGTATTTTAAAGCAAGCATACTAACGGCGCTTAACACGTCGCCTTCACAAGCCATTACGGTACCTTCATCATTAAGCTGACCGAGAACGGAACAAACGGAATACTTAAAATCATCCTGAAATTTCGGCCAACAGGAAACGGCTATAGCATCATAATCGTTTTCCTTAATAAAATCTTTATAAGCGAGATAAAATCTTGCGCTTACCTCAAGAGTTTTCTTTGCAGCATCATCGGAATATCCGCAGGAGCAGGTTTCCATTTTATCCATAACCTCTTTAACCTGGTCCATTGGATAAGCCATAGCTTTTGTTTTAAGTTCATCGTATTCGTGAAGTCTATTAAAATAAATGCCCTCGAAACGTCTGTTGAGATTTCTTTCATCATCATAAAGATCGTTAAAACCCGGAGCAACACCGCCAACCAGACCGATTCTTGCTTTTTTAAGATTTTTTATAGCGGTAAGGGCGCGAACGGTAATCTGAAGTCTTCTTGTAAACTCTTTATCCTCGCCGTAGCCGTAGAACCACTTAACCTTTATCTTGTAATCCTTAAGATAGTGAGCAACTATACCCATATGCATATTAATACTGCAAAGGGAGTTAAAGGGTACTGCGCCTTCAATTGCCTCACCCTCGGGAATTGCCCAGAAGCCAACGTTTGCATCCTTGATTTTTGCAAGTACGGGGGCAAGCTGACCTGCCGAATAAGAGGTGTGCTGTACCATAAGGAAGTCAATTTTTGCATCTTCCATAGCCTTTACTGCCTTTACCGCATCCTCTCTTACAATTACGGTTTCGGGATATACCAAAAGTTCAAATCCCATATCTTCGGAATGCTTTTCCATGGCTTTTGCACAAGCGGCAAATGCTGCTTCCTTGTTACCGGGGAAGCTCAACTGACTTGTTCCCACCAAGCCTATTCTTAATTTTTCCATAACGTACCTCCATTTTATCATTTATTTATCATTTTATGATATAATTCATTATATTTTTATCGGCGAGCGGTTGCCCACCGATATAATTTATAATAATACAACGCTTTATAAAAGTCAATTGATTTTATTCAAAATACAGATCCTTAATATAAATATCTGCCGCAAAAAGCGCTGCTCCGACAGCAGTTGCGTTATCATCGAGAGCAGAAAGTTCAATAACGGCTTCAAAATCGTTATAACATATTTCTTTAACCAACTCTTCAAGACAACTTACGATCAAATCTGAATAATCTTTAAAGCTGCCGAAAAGAACGATTTTATCGGGATTAAAAAGATAATAAACGTTAACAAGCGCAAAAGCCAACGATTTTACCGCTTCGGTAAATACGGAAAGAGCAGTCGCTTCCCCGCTTCTTGCCAGCTCTGTCAACTCTTTAACAGAAAGGCTTACTCCCGTCTTAGAAAAGTAGCTGGAAACGAACATATCTCTGCTTCCCATTATATGTACAAGGCGATTGTATCCGTCATCCTTATCAGAAGGTACTACAACGTCCTTAATTTCGCAGGATTTACCCTTGTTACCTCTATATATTCTGCCTTCAAGGAGAGCGCCCATACCCATACCGTGAGTAAAAATAATTTCAACGGCATTTTTTATATTTGCATCCCCCAGCACACCAAAAAAGCGTTCGGCATAAAGAACACAGTCGGGATCGTGAAACATAACCGTATCAACGCCGAATTTATCTTTAAGCAACTCGCATACGGGAACGTTTTCCCAATTGTCTATAACGGATAAAGATACGGAAATACCGTTTACGTAGTCAACGTCGCCCTGCATTGCAACCGCTATATACGCTAGGGTTTTACCTTCACAAAAATCAATGGCGGCGCTGACGGTTTTATAAAGATTATCTAAAGCGTTCTGTTTTTTAAGTTTACCTTTTTGAAAATCATTTTTAAAGGACTTTACAATTCTTCCGCGAAGGTCACAGACCGTAGCCATAACGTATGCGCAGTTAAAATCAACGCCGATTATGTAATTGTTTTCGGTGTTAATATCAAATTCCTCGGGTCTTCTGCCAAGTCCCGTTTCCTGCTTTCCTGCGCAGGAAATAATTCCTTCTTCACAAAGAAGGGTTATGGTTGAAGAAATATTACCCCAACTAAAACCGGTAATACGCTGAAGTTCTCTTTTGGAAATAGGACCCTTTTCTCTTATTACCGAAATAACCTTTTTAAGACTTTCCTGTCTTAACTGTGTATTACTTTTCATTGTTTTCGCACATCCACCTTGCCGCTTCCAATATATCTTTTGCCACAAAAACAGGCTCGTATTCACTCCAGAGGCTTCTCTCTTCCTCCAAAGCAATTTTACCGCGTCCCGTGAGTACCAGAATAAGTGAGCAGCCCATATCTCCGCCTGCCTTCATATCACTCCAGCGGTCGCCTATAACAAAACAGTTTTTAAAATTGAGAGAATACTTTTCCTGCGCTTTTAAAAGAAGACCCGTTTTAGGCTTTCTGCAAGAACAGTTATCATTATCGTCATGAGGGCAAATAAACCAGTCTTTAAGACCTATATCTTTAAACTCTGCCGCAAAATCATATCCGCCGTCTTTTTTACGTGCAATACAGGATTGATTTGTAAAAGCAAATGGAGTGAACCCATTTTCATTTAAAAGAGCAATAGCCTCACGCGTACCCTCGTAATGATAATAGTTCTGCGGATATTCTATCCTGAAGTCGCCGCCGAGCGTTCCGTCACGGTCAATAAAAACTGCTTTCAAAATTTTTAACCTCTCACTTCCTCAAATTATACCAAAAATTGAAATTTTTGTCAACAAAATACAGGTTGTTACCTTAATTTTCTCTTTATTTTTCTAAGCGCTCTGCCAATGTTCGACATATAGATAAATTTATAAAGCAAATAAGAAAAACTTTGTATTTTAACGGTTTTATCTTTTTTTAGAAACTCTATCGCCTTACCTATTATTGCGTCTTTATCAAAGGGCTCGTCCCTTCCGAGCAGAGCATCTCCCTGAGTAAAAACGACGTTGCCCGTTGTTTTTATTATTCTATGAAGAACGAAAGAGCCGTCTTTTTTTCTGAATAATACCACGTCGCCCTTTTTATATTTCGGAAAACGCTTTAAGGTGACACTTTCCCCCGATAAAAGAAGCGGGCGCATACTGTCGCCGTTGGTTGTAAAGGTAACCTCTTTGCCAAGACTAAGCATTTCTTCCATTACTTCGTAAATGCTGTCTAATCTCACCTTAATTTCGGTATTCATTTTTTCATAGGACATTTTTGCAGCCCAAGGCTTCATATTACACTTCATTTTATAAAGCTTTGCGCTGCTTAAAATTTTATCGGTAACGTTAAGCCTTAAAGATACTCTGTCTTCGCCGAGCATACCCGAGGACTGCTTTAAAAACAACGGAAGAGTCGATGCAACGTCGGTTTCATAAATTTCGTTTTCTTCCCCCCGTTCAAGAAAACATATACCGCCCAGTAAAAATCTTTTATTAATGCTTTTATCGTGCTTTCCGCTAAAGGGAGTACCGTAAACGTATATTTTTCCGTCTATACATCTTATTGCAGGCTTATCGTCGTTCACTATAACGGCGCCGTCAATATTTTTTAGCCACAACTCAGTGTGGGTTGACTTTCCGACACCCGAATCTGCCGAGAAAAGATAGGCAGTGTTTCCAACGGCAACTGCAGAAGAATGAAGCATTAGCCCGTCGAAATCTAGAAGCTTATCGTAAAACAGCGCCCCCATTAAAAGATATTCTATAGCGCCGTCATCCAGTTCTTTAAAACGTTCTTTTGCCTTTAAGGTCACCTTTTCGGGTATAGATAATATAATGTCGGGATTATCGGTTTTAAAGCAGTAGGGTTGCGCCTGTTTTTTCAGTCGGTCATACTTTATGTCCATCGCCACGGTTACGTCTGCTATTTTATAGGTCAACACTGTTTCCACCTCATTTTTCCACGATTTTTACGTTTTCTTTACCCAAAATGTTTTTGAGTTTTATTATTATTTCGTCACTGTTTTCTACCCACATTTTTTCGGGCGCAAGATAACTCTTTTTATCGTTTTCGCAGTAAATATAAACGGGCGTTTTTCCGTCGCTTTCCTCAAGAATCGGGCTGACGGACTTCATTTTGGCACCGTCCATAAAATCTACCTTAATATAAATTTTTATTTCCTTTTCTTTTTTGGGAGCAACGAAATTCTGCGCAAATTTAGGCAGTTCTTCCACTCTTTCAAGTATAAGTTCAACAGGACGGTCTTCTCTTACGCTCACTTTACAGGTAAATCTTAAAATTTTTGAAACAGAAAAAAGATTTTGATATAAAGCGTATGGCTTTGAAAAACAAATAACGTTAATGCTTCCCGTCATATCCTCTGCGCTTATGGTACAAAGCATCTGTCCGCTTTTCAGTTGCTTTACTGAAACTTCAGAAATAAGCGCAACTACGTTAACTCTTTTTCCGTCGTTTTCTTCGTTATATAAAAGTTCTCTTATGGGCACGGCGCCGCTAAAGGAAGCATAGGAAGAATATTCCTTCATCGGATGCCCCGTAAGATACATTCCCGTTGCCTCTTTCTCAAGGGCGTAAAGTTCGCTGGATTTCATTTCCTCTTTAAAGGGCAGAGAAAAATCGTTACTAACCTCTTCGCCAACAGAAAAAAGATCCATCTGTCCGCCCATTTCAAAACGGCTTTTACTTTCGGCTATACTAAGCACCGAATCAATTCCGAAAAGCATCATTCTTCTTGTTTGCTCAAGGCTGTCCATAGCGCCGCTTTTTATAAGATTTTCAAGAGCGCGTCTGTTGAACTCGCGAGAAAAATTACGTGTGCAAAAATCGTACATTGAAGAATATTTTCCGTTCAGCGTACGCTCGTCAATAATTTTTCGCACCATAGTTCTGCCTAAATTTTTAATTAAAAGAAGTCCAAAACGTATTCCTTTTTCGCCAACGCTCATATATTCTTCGCTCTCGTTAACACAAGGAGGAAGGATATCGATTGAAAGACGCTGACATTCGTCGATATACTCAAGCACCTTGTCCTGATTTTCCATAACGCTGGTCATAAGAGATGCCATATATTCCTTTGGATAATGGCATTTAAGATAGGCGGTCTGATAGGCAAGATAGCCGTATGCTGCCGCGTGGGATTTATTAAATGCATAGGAAGAAAAGGCAGCCATATGGTCGAATATTTTTTCGGCAACCTGCTTTTCTATATTATTTTTTATACAGCCCGAAACGAAAACTTCCCGTTCCGCTTCCATAACGCTGTGCTTTTTCTTTGACATGGCACGACGAACAATATCTGCCCTTCCAAGCGAATACCCTGCAAGGTCACGGCAGATTTGCATAACCTGTTCCTGATAAACGATACAACCGTAGGTTATATCAAGAATGTTTTTCAAAAGAGGGGTATCGTAATGAATATCCTCGGGATGAAAACGGTTATGAATATAGGTAGGAATAGAATCCATTGGACCGGGTCTATAAAGAGAAAGTATGGCAATAAGGTCTTCTACGTTTTCGGGTTTAAAGGTTTTTACAACGTTGGTCATACCGTCGCTTTCATACTGAAAAACGCCCGACGTATAGCCTTTTCCCATCATTTCAAGGGTTTCTTTATCGTTAAGAGGAATATTTTCAACAGAAAAATCCTTTTCTTTCTTTCTGATTTCATTTTCGGTATCTCTTATAACGGTCAGGTTTCTAAGTCCCAAAAAATAGAAATAGGTAACGAACACCGTCAACATAACTTGTTACGGGTCGTTTTCCCCTCCTTCACACCGTGCGTGCGACTTTCACCGCACACGGCGTTCCATCGTGATTTAA
>SVPZ01000019.1 GCA_015065605.1 Oscillospiraceae bacterium
ACTACCGGGTTGATAGGCACCAAGTCTAAAGGCAGCGATGTCAAAGCTAGGGTGTACTAATAGACCGAGGGCTTGACCTATATTTCGATTCTCCTTGTAATTCCTTTGTTCAGTTTTGAAGGTGTGAACCTTAAGCAGTCACTCAGGTGACTGCTTTTTTGTTTTTAAGGAGCTTTTAGAGGCTCCTTTTCTTTTTTAATTGAAATTATTATACTTTTGTGCTATAATTTATTATATATGTGATGTTTTAGGAGGGATAATATGGAAAAAGGTATGCTCAGCGCGTCTATCGTCGTTTACGGCGGCGCACAGCAGGCTATTGATACCGTTAATTCTGTGCTCAATAATACCCAAAAATATCCCATATCCCTTTACGTTATTGATAATTTTTCGCCCGACGATACCGCCGATAAATTAGGCGAAATTCCCGATATAAAGCTTGTTGTAAAGCCCGAAAACGTTGGATTTGGCGCAGGACATAACACGGTTTTAGGCGAAAATTTGGGCAAATACCACGCTGTTATTAATCCTGATATTGAGTTAAACTGCGACGCTCTTTCGGCTCTTGTCGATATTATGGAAGAAAATGAAGATATTGCAATGATTACCCCGAGAATTATAGGTGATGACGGCAACGAACAGCATCTTCCAAAGCGAAATCCAACCTTTAAGTATCTTTTTTTAGGAAGACTCTCCCGTCTCGGCGGTATATTCAAAAAAATCCGTAAGGAATATACAAGAGAAGACGAAAAAATTAAAAATACCACCGATATTGAGTTTTGCACGGGATGTTTTTTCCTTATCAGAAGCGAAATTTTCGAAAAAATCGGCGGTTTTGACAAGCGGTATTTTATGTATATGGAGGATGCCGACCTATCCAGAGAGGTTAAAAAATACGGCAGAGTTGTTTTTGAACCCAGCGTCAGCGTTACTCACCTTTGGAAGAGAGAAAGCGCGAAAAGTCTTAAATTTTTGTTTTTACATTTATCTTCTGCTTTAAAATATCTTAAAAAATGGAGGAAAAGCGAATGAAGATTCTTATAACGGGAGTCGGCGGTCAGCTTGGAAACGAGCTTTCAGCCATTTTAAAGAACGGAAAAAGCGAAATTGGCGAAATTCCCGCTTGTTTTAAGGATGCAGTTGTAATCGGCGTTGACGTTGACCGTCTTGATATCACCGATTTTGATGCAGTTGAAAATTTCGTAACGTCTGAAAAACCCGACATTATTATAAACAGCGCGGCTATGACCAACGTTGACGGTTGCGAAACCATGCAGGACGTTGCCTATAAGGTTAACGCTGCAGGCGTAAGAAATCTTGCGGTTGCCGCTGAAAATATCGGCGCTAAATTCATTCACGTTTCCACCGATTACGTGTTTAAGGGCGACGGAAACGTGCCTTATACCGAATGGGATAAAACCGACCCACAGAGTGTTTACGGAAAGTCAAAGGCGCTGGGTGAAACCTACGCTTTAAGCTTTTCTAAAAAATCCTTTATCGTGCGTACCTCCTGGCTTTACGGTTATATCGGCAAGAATTTTGTAAAAACAGTACGTCGCGTTATGAAAGAAAGAGGCGCAATGAGGGTTGTAAATGACCAGCGCGGTAATCCCACCAATGCAAACGACCTTGCGCATCATATTTTAAAGTTGGCTGCAACAAACGAATACGGAATTTACCATTGCACAGGCAAGGGTGAATGTACCTGGTATGAATTTGCGAAGGAAATAGCGCTTTTAAGCGGCATTTCGGGCGAGGTTTCTCCTTGCACCAGCGAGGAATATCCAAGCCCTGTTAAAAGACCTGAATTTTCTTCTCTTTCCCATCTTGCGCTTGACTGCGCTGTAGGTGATGAAATGAGAGAATGGAAAGAAGCTTTAAAAGAATATATTATGAAAGTTGAGGACTAATCTATGAAAACCTATCTTGTGACCGGCGGCGCCGGATTTATCGGCTCAAACTTCGTTCTTTATATGCTGAATAAATATGACGACGTTATGATTATTAACGTTGACAAATTGACCTACGCGGGTAATCTCGAAAACCTTAAAAGCGTTGAAAATAATCCACGTTATAAATTCTATCAGGCTGATATTTGTGACAGAGAAGCCATCACCGAGATTTTTGCTAATCACGATATTGATTACGTTGTCAACTTTGCGGCAGAAAGCCACGTTGACCGTTCTATTGCAAATCCCGAAATTTTCGTTGAAACCAACGTACTTGGCACCGTTAATATGCTTCAGTGCGCAAAGGTGGCTTGGCAGACGGGCGATGATACCTATAAAGAGGGCGTAAAATATCTTCAGGTTTCTACCGACGAGGTTTACGGAAGCCTTGGTGAAACGGGCTACTTTATGGAAACCACCCCCCTTGACCCTCATTCGCCCTATTCTTCAAGTAAGGCGTCTGCAGACCTTTTTGTAAAGGCGTTTGGCGATACCTATAAATTCCCCGTAAATATTACCCGTTGTTCTAATAACTACGGCCCTTATCAGTTCCCCGAAAAGCTTATTCCTCTTATTATGAACAATACCCTTAAGCATAAAGACCTTCCTGTTTACGGCGACGGTATGCAGATAAGAGATTGGCTTTACGTTGAGGACCATTGCAAAGCCATTGATATGGTGGTACGCGACGGTGTTCTTGGTGAGGTTTATAACGTTGGCGGTCATAACGAGCGTCCTAATATATTCATAGTAAAAACGATTATTTCTTATATAAAAGAAAACGTTGACGATACCGTTGGCGAACATATGATACGTTACGTTACCGACAGAAAGGGTCACGACAGAAGATACGGTATCGACCCGCAAAAAATCAAGGACGCTTTGGGCTGGTATCCCGAAACTCCCTTCGAAATCGGCATTAAAAAGACTTTAAAATGGTATCTTGATAACAAAGAATGGGTTGAAAACGTTACAAGCGGTGAATACCAGAAATACTACGATAAGATGTATAGCGGAAAGGAAGAGCTTTAATGGGCGAGAAATTCGGAAATTTTACCTTTCACAAAACCGAAATTGAAGGCGTTATTATTGTTGAGCCTACCGTTTACGGAGATGAACGCGGTTATTTTACCGAGGTTTATCAAAAGGAGAATTTTATAAAGGGCGGAATCGACGTTGATTTCGTTCAGGATAATCAGTCAAAATCCATAAAAGGTGTGCTCAGAGGTCTTCACTTTCAGAAAACCTTTCCCCAGTCTAAACTGGTTCGCTGTATAAAGGGCGCAGTTTACGACGTTGCCGTGGACTTGCGAGAGGGAAGTGAAACATACGGTAAATACGTGGGAATTTTACTGACCGAAGAAAATAAAAAGCAGTTTTTTATCCCCAAAAACTTTGCGCACGGCTTTTTGGTACTATCCGATGAGGCTGAATTTGCCTATAAGGTTGACGATTTTTATCATCCCAACGACGAGGGCGGTCTTTTGTGGAACGACCCCGACATAAATATTCAGTGGCCCGTTGAAGAGGGTATGGAAATTATCCTTTCTGATAAGGATAAGGTAAACTCTCTTCTTAAAGACCTTAAAAAATAGTAAAAACAACCCGAAAGGGTTGTTTTTTGGGAGTAGAAATGATTAATAAGGATATAAAATACGTGCTGTTTGACCTTGACGGAACTTTGACCGACCCTTTTGAAGGCATTACCAATTCGGTGGCATATTCCCTTAAAAGTTATGGTATCGAGGTAGCAGACAAAAAGGAACTTGCCTGCTTTATAGGGCCTCCTCTTTACGAGTCCTTTGAAAAATATTACGGCTTTTCTAAAGAAGAGGCAATAAAAGCGGTGGAAAAATACCGTGAATATTTTTCCGTTACGGGACTTTTTGAAAATGAGGTTTATCCCTGCGCCGAAGAACTTTTAAGAGAAATTAAAAACAGCGGTTTAAAGGTGGTTTTGGCTACCTCTAAGCCTGAGGTTTTCGCAAAACGAATACTTGACCACTTCGGTTTAAGCGGTTATTTCGATGAAATAGTGGGTTCTCTTCTGAGCGGTGAGCGTGTTAAAAAGGGCGACGTTATAAAGGAAGCGCTTTATAGACTTAGAGCCCCCGAAAAGAAAAGTTTGGTTATGGTAGGGGACAGACACCACGACGTTATCGGCGCAAAGGAAAATGGAATAATTAGTATCGGCGTCCTTTACGGTTATGGAAGCAAGGAAGAATTAACCGATGCAGGTGCCGATTATATAGCAGAAAATATTGAAGAGTTAAAGGAAATATTACTATAATTATGGAAAAATTACTGTCTTATGCTATGGATATAGGTGAACAGATGCTTATATCGGGCGCAGAGGTTCGCAGAGTTGAAGAGGGAATAAAGCGTATGTGCTGTTCCTTCGGAGCAAATCGTACCGACGTATTTATAATAACAAGCAGTATGGTTGTAACGGTTTTTCTTCCCGACGGCAGTTTTGTAACGCAGACCAGACGCGTTGTTTCTACAGGTACCGACCAAGAAAAGTTGCATAGACTTAATCATCTGCTCCGTCAGATTTGCGAAGGAAAAATAGAAAAAGAAAATATCGGCGAAGAACTAAAAAAGGCGCTTAGCAGAAAAAATTATCCTTTCTGGCTTGAATGTGTTGCCTACAGTGTTATTGCAGGCGCATTTACACTGTTTTTCGGTGGAAATGTTGCGGAAATGAGTGTATCCTTGTTCGCAGGACTTGTGGTGCGTTTTGCAATTCTTCTTTGCGAAAAAACCGTACCCTCCAAAATGTTTTCAAAATTCATTTCCTGCGCGGTGGCAACGTTTATTTCTTATCTGGCGGTAAAACTTAATATTATAGCAGACGCAGATAAGGTTATAATAGGTAATATAATGAGTCTTATACCGGGTATTGGCCTTACCAATGCTCTCAGAGATTTGTTTTCGGGAGATAGCATTGCGGGACTTTTACGCGCCGTCGAGGTACTTCTTACCGCCCTTGCAATAGCCGCAGGATACTTTCTTATTACCATACTCGGAGGATTCTTGATATGACGAAATTTGAAATTATTCAGATTATTGCGGGAACTGTCGGAACTCTCGGGTTTACGGTACTCTTTAATATTCGCTCAAAGCGTCTTGTATTTACGGTGCTTGGAGGATTCCTTTCGTGGACGCTGTTTGTAGTTTTTTCAAAATTTATGGAAAGCGAGTCCCTCAATTATTTTCTGGTCGCCTTTATAATGACTGCCTATGCCGAAATAGTAGCGATGATTATTAAAAGCCCAACCACAATATTTATTACAACAACGTTGGTACCTCTTATTCCCGGTAGTTCGCTTTACTACACAATGGCAAACGCCTTTGCGGAGAATAGGGCGGGCTTTGTTGAAAAAGGAATTCATACTCTTTCCTTAGCGGCGGCTCTTGCGCTGGGCATTATTATTGCAACGGCAATTACAAAAATAACTAAAGATTTTATAAGAAATCGGAAGGAACAATAAGAAGAATAAGTATAACCGCGGCATTTCGGGAGTTGTTCTTAGGGACAAATAGGTTTTTCAGATAAATTTGTACGCTTTCTTGTTTTGAAAACTTGTAAGACACAAAGTATTACTGCGTTTTCGCAACTTCAAAATCGAAACAAATTTATTCTTACAAAACTGCTTGCACCTAAAAAAGATAAATTTTTAGTGGAATAATAGGCGAAAAGCCGTGGTAATGATGACGCATACCACGGCTTTTTAACACATTAGAATGCAAAAATTTGCTTTTTTAGGCATTTTATCCCTAAGAACAACTCCCGTTTGGGCGGTTATTTGTTTAACAAATTGTAAAAAAACATAGTAAAATATTGATTTTTGCGTGTTTTTGTGTTAAAATATAGCGGTTGACGATAAAAAATGAAAGAAGGAGAAGAATTGAGTACGCAAAGACGTTCTGTAGAAAATAAAAGTATGCTCGATATAATGAAGCCTCAGCTTATTACAGGCATAAGATATTCCGTTGTTTATTTTATTGCGCTTCTTTATTGGGAACTTTTGCTTCGCACCCAGACGGGTTTTGAAGATATGAGTTGGTTTTTCCTTCTGTTTATTCCTGCCGAGGCTGCTTTTTTGGGCACTCTTAACGGTTGGTTCAGAAGAAAGGGCAACAGAATTGCTCTCCCTGTAATAATGCTTATACCCTTTGCTTTTTACGTGGCTCAGCTTGTTTACTATAGAATTTTCGGTTCGATGTTCTCTATTTCTATGATAGGAATGGGCGCTGATGCTATGGAGGATTTCGGGTGGGCGCTTAAGGATACCATCAAGGATTCGTTCTGGTGGATAATTCTCTGTCTTGTACCGGTTTTTGCCGCTATTGTTTACGCGTTTATTTCGCCTAAGAGGAATTTTAAAAAATATTCTCCCCTTATGCACTTTGTTTCTCTTTTAAAAACGGTGGTTTTGTGGGTACTTGCAGTGCTTTTCCTGCTTCCTTTCGGAACGGGCAGTACCTCTCCCTACGCCGCTTATTCTTCTACCAAAATTGATACCGATACCGCTTCCAGCCGTCTTGGTGTTCTCACTAACTCTCTCGTAGAGGTTTATCACAGTGTTTTCGGTGGTAAAGATACCGGCGGTGATGATTTAACACTTGATATTCCAAACGGTTCCGATTCACAAATTCCTCAGATAGATTTCTCCCCCAATAATATTAATAAAATTAACTTTAATACCCTTTCCTCTCTTACCGATGATAGCGGCAAAAAAGAACTTTGCGCTTATTTTGCAAGTCAGACGGGTACTAATAAAAACGAATATACCGGAAAACTTAAAGATTATAATCTTATTTATATCTGCGCAGAAAGCTTCAGTAAATGGGCTATTGACCCCGTTGTTACACCTACTCTTTATAAAATGAGTCAGGGCGGTGTGGTTTTAAATAACTATTATAATTCTTATAAGAATACCACTACTAACGGCGAATTTTCCTTTATGACGGGTCTTTGGCCTGACGTATCCCGTGATGCCGACAGTAACTCCTCTTCGGGTAGCTTTACTCAGTCGCAGGATAAATATCTGCCTTACGTACTTGGTAACGCCTTTGAAAGTCTTGGGGTTAAAACCTATGCTTATCATAACTTCAGAGGTTATTACTACTCAAGAGAAGATACTCACCCCAATTTAGGTTATACCAATTTGCGCTTTATGGGCGGCGAAAACGGAATGAGATTTACTACCTCGTGGCCTTCCTCCGACCTTGAAATGATGGAACAGAGTATTGATGATTATATCAATAACCCACGTTTCCACGCTTATTATATGACCTTCTCGGGACACGGCCCCTATTCTTCCGCTAACCCCATAGCCGTAAGAAACCTTAAAACCGTACAGCAAATCGTTAAGGACAGAAATCTTCCCGATAATGCAGTGTATTATCTTGCCGCTAACTATGAACTTGAAAAGGCAATGACCTATCTGCTCCGTCGTCTTCGCGATGCAGGAAAGATTAATAATACTTTGATAGTTCTTACCGGCGACCATTATCCCTATTATCTTAATTCCAATTCCCTTGACGCGCTTGCAGGTTATGACGTTGGAAGCAACTTCCAGATGTACGAATCCGCCTGTATTATGTACTGTGAAGGTATGGAAACGGTAAAAACCGACGTTCCTTGCTGTAATATTGATATACTTCCTACAACCTTTAATCTTTTGGGAATTGAATATGATTCAAGAATGCTTCCCGGTGTGGACGTATTCTCAAGTAACGACCATATGGCAATTCTCTATAACAAGAGCTTTGTTACCGATAAGGTGAAATATAATGCCACTAACGGTAAGGCTGAATGGCAGGGAACTGCCGACCTTATGACAGAACAGGCAAAACAGGAATATATCGATTACTACAGTTCTATAGTGGATAACCGATATGCAGTATCACTTAAACTTATGAAGGAAGACTTCTTCCGTTTTGTTTACGATAATATAAATTAAAAAAATAAAATCAGCGCTTTTCTTTTTTGAAATTCGCTGATTTTTTATATTTGGATTTTTTATGTCACAAAATGACCCTGTGTGTCGTTATTATAAACAGAAGCATAAAGAGAGGGGTGTATTTATGAAAAAGATTTTTTTATATATTTTTTTAATAAGTGCGACGATGGTTTTATTATGCGGTTGTAATTCGAAGGAAAATTTGGACGATACGCTTAACGGTGTTGAGATTACGGATGTCTCTAATGCTGATTTTGTAAAGAATCCGGAAAACTATAAGGAATATAACTATTCGTATGGTGGAAAAAGATACGTAAGAGTTATAAATGGGTTGATAACCAACGATTTTTACCAAGTGGCAGAGGATGGTTATACCGTAAAATCTCTCAATACTTTCACTAAAAGGGAAATAAGAAAATTAGAACGCGAAAAAAACGTCATACATAAATTTTCGGGGTGTGATATAAGCGTAATAAACGATTCACTGAACGTGAAAATCGACTTATTGAGTGTAGAAGAGGATCAAGAAATTTATTTTAAAGTAAACGATCAGATATATCATTTGAGAGCTATAAAAGATGCTGAGAATACTTGGTATATCGATTTGGACAGAGATTTGGTCTGTACGGCAGAAATAGAGTTCTATTAATTTCATTTTGATAAATTTTGTGTTATTATACCTATTGTTGATATGGCTTATTAAATAAAAAATGGGATGGTATTTGTACCATCCCATTTAATTTAATCCGTAACCGTTATAATCATATTATCCGAAATATCTTGGTTTTTAATAAAGAGTTTTTCGGTTTTAATAATATTGTCGTAAACGGTTTGCTGTTTTATACCGTTAATGAAAATTTCTCGTTTTGAGTTACCCTCGTTTTTATAGATAAGGGTTAAATTATGCCCTTTCATTATAAACTGAGCCGTAGCCTCCTTGCAGGGCATATAAGCGGCAGTCTGAATTGTAAGACCGTCCAGATTAGGTTCGATACCGAAGCCGAAACGGTAGAGGTTTTTATAAAGCACCGTTCCCGAACCTGTGTACCAGTCATTTTGTGAACCGCCGTCCACGCATAAATCAAGATTTCTGCAATAGGAGTTGGGCATAACAAAGGTGGTTTTATCGGCAGCGGGGTGGGTGATAACCATTGATTTTTCTATTTGCTTCCACGCGTTTTCAGAGTCACCGCTTAAAAACAGCGCCGCGCAAGAGAACATACTTGCGTGAACGTAAGCGCAGGCGTTTTCAGCAAAGCCGGGAATAGTGTTGGCAATTCTTCCTATACCGGGTGTGCCCTCTGTGAATTTCGGCCAATTTGTAAGAATACCGTAAACCGAATCAAGAGAAAGAATATTTTTTATAATAACTTCTCGAAGTTCGGGGGTTTCGCTGATTAAATCGGAAATTGCCCAATAAGCAAAAGGCGCAAAACTAACTCTTGAAACACCGTCAACGTCACAATATGAGCCGACTTTATAGGATTTGTGGTCGCCCCAACCGTGAATAAGACGTATTTCGCCATTTTCATCTTTTTCAATAGCGTGTTTTTTAAGGCCTTCGGCAAGTTCTTTTCTTACTTTAAGATATTCGTCAGCCTTTTCGGTTAAATCAAGTTTCTTAAGAAGCTCTGCCATTTCAGCAAGATTTCTGTAAAGCTGAAGCGAAGCCATCACCGAAACGCCTGTACCGAATTCTTTGCCCTCGTCGGTTGTTTTGCCCAGTCCGTCAATGGCATCGTTCCAGTCGCCATACATAATTCTAAGACAGTTGGTGCCGTCTTCACGGTCAAGCTTACTAACGAGATAATCGGTAATGCGAATTAAATGCTCTAGTACGCTGTTCTTTTCGTCCAGGGGCTTTACTACGTTGCCTTTCGTGGCTATAAATTCGTAATAACCGCATTCTTCGTTTAAAATGGAGTAGTCGTTCGTGTAGGCAAGGTACATATAGAAGGTGGTTAAAATCCAGTTGCCTTGGTCGATAAACGGGCGAAGATCCATACTGGGAATATGTCCTTCGTACTGAGGAAGCCCGAACTGACGCGGAGGACGTCCGCTTGGATCGATGAAACCGAGAGCGCGTATCATTTTTTCTCTTGCATCATTGGGACTCCATATTATAGCCTGTTCGAGCTGTTGGAATACGTCACGAACACCCAGCATATGTTCAACGTAATTGTCACCCATTGCGCAAAAGTCAACCTGTTTTTGAAGAGTTTTAACGAAGTTATTAAGTACGTTGACGTGAATGGTATCGTTGTGCCAGTCCTTAAAGGAAAGCTTTACGCTATTTAAACGGGTTTTGTCGGAAATTTCACGGTTTAATATAACGGAGTCAATTTCTTCGCAGTTTATTTCTATATTTTCTTTGGTTAAATCAACGTTTTTATCATTTGTCAAGGTGAAAAGATAATCTATTCTTGAGGTTTTTTCAGCCTTAGTTTCAAGATGTATTATTTCAGCTGCAACGGGAGTGTTGTTTCTTGTTGAGAAAGATTGCTTTTCAAATTTACCGAGTTTCAGCGATTCGGCGTTTCCTACGTTGCAGTTTTGACAAATAAGATATTCGGGACGGGAAGCGGTGTGATAGGTATCTCCTACCGTGGCATTGGTTATTTTTCGGTCAATAAGCATAGCGTGAAAATCGCCTGAAGCACGTTTTAGTATGAATTTTCCTTCGCCCAGATAAAATGACTGACGGGTGCTCTTTACCCACATATCATCATATTCGCCGTTTTTAAGGAAGGCTTCAAAATATGTATTTAAAGTGTATTTTAAAGGCTTATCGGTTTTATTTATTGTCTGGAAAGAAAATGACATCTGTTTATTTTTGGTAACCGAAGCGCGTACCGCAAAGGTCCCGATATCTGTATCGGCAATATAGTATGCGGCAGAAAGGGTATAAACCAGATATCTTTTGGTGTTATAGGGCTCAAATAACTGTTTTCCTCCGCCTAAAATAGAAATAGGGAAGTAGGTGCCGTCGCCGTTTGGAAGACCTACGAAAAAGTTTACGGAAGAATCGTGGTCAAGATGTATAGGATAGAAAACACGCAAAATTCCGTCAACGGCATTTATAACGCCGTTGGACATTGCCCACATGGTAAAACCGCCTGCCTGATAGGGAAAGCGGTGAACACCGGTGGTTCTGGGAAGACATAATACGTCACCGCTTTGGAGATAATAGGTATTACCCGGAAGCTGATTATGAGCGCCTTTGTTTTCGGTAGTCGCCTTTATTTGCGCCATAATATCCTTTAATTTTTGCTCAAACATAGTAGAAACCTCCCTAGTTATTCAAATTCCGCCGTTAATGCTCTGTCGAAAAGTTCGTCTAAAGCCTGCATTACGGGTTTTCCTTCGTAAAGCACTTCATATACGCGGTTGCAAATGGGAAGCTCTATGCCAAGTTCATTTCCCATATTTACAAGCGCCTTTACAGTATAATAACCTTCGGCAAGTTGCCCGAATTCTTCGCCCTTTACAAAGGACTCGCCAAACTGTCTGTTGTGGCTGTATTTTGAAAATACCGTTGCTTCATAGTCACCAAGGTGGCAAAGCCCGTAGGCGCTGACTTCGTTACCGCCCTTTGCTCCGATAAGACGGGCAACCTCACGGGTGCCTCTTGCCATAAGGGCGCCTTTTAGAGAAGAAAGTCCCACTCCGTCTAAAAATCCTGCGGCAATGCCGATTACGTTTTTTGCGGCGGCACCGATTTCGTTGCCTATCATATCATTTCCGTAGTAAAAACGGATTAATTTGCTTGAAAATTCATTTACAAGGCGCAGTTTCACCTCTTGGTCCTCGCTGTCAATAACCATACAGTTTGGGATACCGTGGTAAAATTCCTGCACGTGTCCGGGGCCTATCCAAACGGCAACCTTGTTAGAGGGGTCAAGATTATCCTTTGCAATTTCAGAAAGGCGTCTGCCCGTGGAAATTTCAATACCCTTCATACACAGTACGAAAATTTTGTTTTTGGGTGAGTATTGATTTATTTCTTCAAAAAGTCCCTGCAAAGCCTGAGAAGGTATGGAAATAACTACAACTTCAGCTTCCTCTATGCAGGAAAGGTCGGTGGATAATTTAACCGATTGAGGCAAGGTTAAAAGACTGTTTTTTCTGTCCTTTAAAAAGCCTTGCATTTCCTTTGATTCCTTTAGTCCGTAAAGGGTTACGTCGTGATGACGGGTGTCAAGATACCATGTGATAAGTGAACCCCAACGGCCCGGTCCTATAACGGTAATTTTCATCTCTTATTCTCCTCCGTTATTTCTTTATTTTTTAAATATTTTGATATGTAAATTGAAAAAGGTATGGCGCAAACTGCGGTAAGAAAATCTGCAACCGCCTGAGTCATTTCAAGTCCCGTTTGCCCAAAAAGGAAGGGAAGGGCTATAACCAGGGGAATAAAGAAAATTCCCTGTCTTGCAATTGATAAAAGTGTGGCTCTGCCTACAAAGCCAAGATTTTGCATAATCATATTTGCCATAACTATTATGCCAAAGGTTGGGATGGTAAGACACTGAAAACGAAGCAGAGAAACACCGATTTTTACTACCTCGGGGTCTTCTCTGAAAAGCTTTATAAGAGGTGGCGCAAATATAAAGCCGAGTACCGCCATAACACAAAGAAAAATTGTGGTCACCTTTATTGAAAAAATAAAGCCTTGTTTAACTCTTTGGTATTTTTTGGCGCCGTAGTTAAATCCGCAAAAAGGCTGAAATCCCTGACCGAAGCCAATAACCGCCGAGTTTATAAACATTGCTATTCTGTTTACTATTGAAATTGCCGCAATTGCAAAATCGCCGTAACCGCCTGCAACCCAGTTTAATGTAACCGATGCAACGCTTGTTATGGACTGACGGGAAAGCGAGGGAAGACCGCCTTTTATTATTTCGACGATATACTTTTTATTAAATGAGAAATTCTTAATTTTTATTCTTATGTTTTCACCTCTCGTAGTGCCGATTATAAGAAGTAAAAATGAGAAAATCTGACTGACTACGGTGGCAAGAGCGGCGCCCTTTGTTCCCATATTTAAGGTGAAAATAAAAATCGGGTCAAGAATGATGTTAAGTATTCCGCCCGAAACAAGACCTACCATAGCGTAGGAGGCGTTACCCTGAAAACGAAGCTGATTATTTATAACAAAGGAAGAAATTATAAAGGGTGAGCCTAAAAGAATATAGCCCAGATACTGTTTTGCATAGGGAAGTATGGTTTCGGTGGAGCCGAGAAGAAGCGCTAAAGGTTCGATAAAAATAAGACCGAAAACGGTTATAAGAATTCCTATAAAAAAGGAGTAGAAAAAGCCGGTGGAAGCCATTTCTTCAGCGCTTTTTTTATCCTGCTTTCCCATAGCTTTTGAAATAAAGTTTCCCGAGCCCTGACCGAAGAAAAAGCCTACTGCCTGAATAAGCGCCATCATAGAAAAAACTACTCCTACGGCGGCGGGCGCGGAAACGTCCTTTATTTTACTTACGAAAAAGGTGTCTGCCATATTATAAATGGCGGTAACCAACATACTTATAATGGTAGGTATTGCCATTTTTGTTATTACTCTTTCGGGTTTTTCAGTTGTCAAAAGAGTAAATTTATCTTTTGTTTCTTTCATTATTAACATCTCTTTAAAATAATATAAAGACATTATAACACACTTTAAAAAAAATTGCAAAACAAGTATTGTTATGTTATAATAAATAAAAAATAAAAGGAGCGAGATTATGAATAAGACACTATCTATTCAGGCTTTCAGTATAAGAGATAAGCTTAATACCTTAGAAGAAACAAAAGAAGCATTTAAGGCGTTGGCTTCATACGGATATACCGGTGTTCAGACGGCAGGGGTGCCCTCTTACGGTTATGAGGAATACAGAAAAGCCGCAGACGAAGCAGGACTTAAGATTATCGGCACGCATCTTGGTATCGATCTTTTTGAAAATACTGATGAAACCGTCCGCATACATAATGTGCTTGGCACTAAGAATGCGGGTGTAGGCGGTATGCCGGGTCTTTGGGAGGCAAACTTTTCAAAGGAAACGGTTTATTCATTTATAGAACGTGCAGGCAAGGTGGCGCAGGCTTTTCACGATAAGGGTCTTACCTTTACCTATCACCATCACGAGCGTGAATTTGCAAAAATCGGCAACGAAACCATTATGGATATTATCATAAGGGAACTTAACTTTAATACCACCTTTGTACTTGATACCCATTGGCTTCAGGCAGGCGGAGTAAATATTATCGAGTGGCTTAAAAAACTTGAGGGTAAGGTTAATATTTTGCATCTTAAGGATTTCGCCGTGCCTTTCGGTAAGGGCGGATACGTTATAACCGAACTCGGAAACGGCAATATTAACTATAGAGAGGTTATAAAGGCAGCCGAAGCCTCGGGAGTCGAGCATCTCTGCTATGAGCAGGACAATAATCATAAAGAGGACTCCCTGCTCAGCGCAAAGCAGTCTGCAGAATATTTTTATTCAATAATATAATGTTTAAAAGGATGAATACGCCTAACGTGTTCATCTTTTTTTGTAAATAATGGTAACTTTTTTGAATATAAAAAGGGAAAATTTCCATTTACTTATTCTTTTTTTGTGATATAATCTAACTATAATTTTTAAAAGAGGGTGTAAAGGCAGTGGTTGCTTTACTTATTGCGGGTAGTATTTTGGCCCATCAGATAGAAGCTATCACCGTAAAACGATACGGTGACAAAAAAGGCGAAGGCGGAATGTTTTTTAATTCCTTTTTGTGCCTTTTTGCCGTTATTTACTTTATTATAAGCGATCAGGGCGGATTTGATTTTTATAAGGGTATCTGGATTTACGCAATTTTAAATTCCCTTATGTTTGCGACAGGCTTTTATACGATGTACGTTGCTTTCAGAACAGGCCCGTTTGGAGTTTCAAAACTTTTGGCATCCTTTGCAGGAGTCGTAAGCATAGTTTTCGGCGTTGTTTTTTTAGACGAGAAATTAAGCTTTATACAATGTATCGCAATAGTCCTTATTTTTATTTCCCTTATCCTTATGCGTTATCAAAAGCAGACGGAAGGCGAAAAGAAAAAGTTTTCGGTAAAATGGATAATCGCAATTGTTTTGACCATTTTATCCAATGGAGCAATTGGCATTTTAGGTAAAATTCAGCAGGTTAAATTCGATAATATTTATAAAAATGAATATCTTATTATCACCTTTGTCGGAAGTGCGATATGGCTCTTTATTTTAGGACTTATTTATGAAAGAAATAGCCTTAAGCCGACCGTTAAAACGGGATTTTTGTACGGTTTGGTGGCAGGTGTTTGTAACGGTATAGCAAACTGGCTTACCCTTGTTACATACGAATATATGAATCTTTCGCTTGCTTCTCCTTTAAAAACGGGTCTTTCAATGATTGTTACCTTCATTATTTCGTTGTTGTTTTATAAGGAAAGGTTCTCGATTCGTCAATATATCAGCGTCGGTATCGGCGTTGCCGCAGTAGTTTTAATAAGTCTTTAATGAAAAACTCAAGGTTTTGCCTTGAGTTTTTTTGTATCAAAAATGTTAAAAATTATCATTTTAGGTATTGCAAAATTTTCGAACTCAGATATACTGTATTTAAAGGAAGTGATTTAATTGAAAAAAGATTTTGAAGGAAAAGTAGCGTTTGTTACGGGTGCTGCGGTAGGCATAGGCAGAGCAATTGCCGTAGGTTTTGCCGAAAACGGTGCAGACGTTATAATCACCGATATAAACGAAGAAAAATTAAATGAAACCAAAGAACTGGTAAAAGCTTTTGGCGTAAAGGTTAAAACGGCGGTTTTTGACGTGGCTGACGAAGAGGCTTCCAGAAAAGCAATAAAGGAAGCGGAAGAAGAATTCGGCAAAATTGATATTTTGGTAAATAACGCGGGAATTTACCCCGGTAGCGATTTCTTGGAAGTAGATTCTGACCACTGGAAAAAACTTATAAATATAAACATTCTCGGCACTATGTATCCCATTCAGGCGGTACTTCCCGGTATGATAGAACGTGGCTATGGCAGAATAGTAAATATAGGCAGTGTTGCAGGTGTTTACGGACTTGGTTGTTTCGTTGATTATTCGATGACAAAGGGCGCAATTATTGCGCTTACCAAGGCTCTCGCTAAGGTTTATACCGAAAAGGGCATTACCGTAAACTGTGTTTCCCCCGGTAGCATAAACGTAACGGATAGAGACGACGTAATGCTCAAACATTCCTTTATGGGCAGACCCGGCACTCCTGAAGAACTGGCAAACGCCGTGCTTTTTGTGGCAAGTGATAAAGCAAGTTATATATCGGGTCAGAATTATCTCGTTGACGGTTGCAGAAAGATGATGTAATAAAAAATAAAATAGGCTATCTCATTTTACTTTCGGTGAGATAGCCTATTTTTTATTTGTTTCTGTCAAGCCATACGGAAGCAAGGTCAAGCGCTTCGTAAAATCCGTGCTTTTCGCTGGTCTTTTTTACGCGTTCCTTTTCATTAAGACCTGTATCGCTGAGCATAAGCTCGATTTTAATTGCATCCGCTATATCGTTTTCTGAAGAAAGAATAGTGAGGCGAACGATATGAGATTCATTCATATTGCCGTAATAAACGGTGTTGCCTTTGCGGACAAGGGGACGGCCCTTATACGTTAAAAAATCTGCCATTTAAAACAACTCCTTAATTGTTACTGTCGGGAATTTCTCTGTAGAGATTAAAGCGGAAAAGCAGAGTTTCGTCTTCGGGATCAACACAACGAATGGTGGCTTCGCCAACGGTTGCGTTGCTTAAAATATTGGCAATACCCATAATCTGACAAAGCTTTGACTTAAGGTTTAATACGTCGCCTTCGTCGGTTTCGAGAAAAACGTCGCCCTTGCATAAATCAAGTGCTTTAATAAATTCATTGAAATCGAGATCGTGTAGTTTTATGGTTCCGGGCATAGTAGTGCTCCTCCTTATATTTTTTATCATAAAAATTATATCTTATTTGCCTTAATAAGTCAAGAATGAGTTGACATTAAAGCCGTTTAATAGTAAAATAAATGTGTATATAATGAAGTAATATGCGAAAATTTCGCCATTATTCGAAAAGAGGTAAAAAAATGAAAGCAAATGAAAAAACAATGGAAAAAGTAGTAGCTCTTGCCAAAGGCAGAGGCTTCGTTTATCCCGGTAGTGAAATCTACGGCGGACTTGCAAACTCTTGGGACTACGGCCCCTTGGGTGTAGAACTTAAAAATAACGTTAAAAAGGCTTGGTGGAAGAAGTTCGTTCAGGAATCTCCCTTAAACGTAGGTCTTGATTCTGCTATTCTTATGAACCCTGAAACCTGGGTTGCTTCAGGTCACCTCGGCGGCTTCTCCGATCCTCTTATGGACTGTAAGCAGTGTAAGAGCCGTCACAGAGCAGATAAGCTTATTGAAGACTACGTTGCCGAAAATAATCTCGACCTTAACCCTGCAGGTTGGTCTGATGAAGAAATGATGAATTACATAAAAGAAAATCATATTGCTTGTCCTTCCTGCGGTTCTATGGATTATACCGACATCAGAAAATTCAACCTTATGTTCAAAACCTTTCAGGGCGTAACCGAGGATTCTACCTCTACCCTTTATCTTCGCCCCGAAACTGCTCAGGGTATTTTCGTAAACTTCAAAAACATCTGCCGTACCAGCAGAAAGAAGGTTCCTTTCGGTGTTTGCCAGATAGGTAAATCCTTCCGTAACGAAATCACCCCCGGTAACTTTACCTTCCGTACCCGTGAATTTGAACAGATGGAGCTTGAATTCTTCTGTAAGCCCGATACCGACCTTGAATGGTTTGCTTACTGGCGCGCATTCTGTAAAAAATGGCTTCTCGATCTTGGTATGGAGGAAGAAAGCTTAAGACTTCGTGACCACGATCCCGAGGAACTTTCCTTCTATTCTAAGGCTACTACCGACTTCGAGTTCTTGTTCCCGTTCGGTTGGGGCGAACTTTGGGGTATTGCAGACCGTACCGACTACGACCTTACTCAGCACGCTAACCACAGCGGTGAAAATCTTGAGTATTTCGATCAGGAAGCAAACGAAAAATATATTCCTTACGTTGTTGAACCCTCTCTCGGTGCAGACCGCGTAACCCTCGCTTTCCTTTGCAATGCATACGATGAAGAAACAAAGGGTAACGGCGAAGCAAGAACCGTTCTTCATTTCCATCCCGCTCTTGCTCCCATTAAGTGCGCAGTGCTTCCTCTTTCCAAGAAACTTGCCCAGCCCGCACAGGCAATTTTTGCCGACCTTGCAAAAACCTTTATGGTTGACTATGACGATGCAGGTTCTATCGGTAAGCGTTATGCAAGACAGGACGAAATAGGTACTCCTTTCTGCGTAGTTTACGACTTCGACTCTGAAAACGACGGATGTGTTACCGTTCGTGACAGAGATACTATGGAATCGGTTCGTATGCCTATCGGTGAAGTAAAGGCGTACATTGAAAGCAAAATTGAATTTTAATTAACTGATTTAAGGAGATTTTGGAGATGATTTTAAAATCAGTTCTTATAATGCTTGCAGGTCTTGCCTTCTTCCTTTTCGGTATGAACGTAATGTCCTCAAGCCTTGAAAAAATGGCGGGCGGTAAACTTGAAACCACCCTTAAAAAAGCCACCTCTAAACCAATTTTAGGCTTCGGTCTGGGCGCAGGCATAACTATAGCAATGCAGTCCTCTTCTGCTATGACCGTAATGCTTGTAGGTCTTGTAAACTCAGGCATAATGGATTTTTCTCAGACTATCGCTCCCATACTCGGCTCTAACGTTGGTACGACCTTTACCGCGTGGATTTTAAACCTTATGGGTGTGCAAAGCGATAAGTTCAGTCTTATTCAGCTTTTAAGCCCCGATTATCTTTCCCCCATAGCCGCATTTATCGGCATTGCGATATTTATGCTTTCCAAAAAGAGTAAGCACAAGCATATAGGCTCTATTCTTTTGGGCTTTGCTATACTTATGTACGGTATGGAATTTATGAGTGATTCGGTTAGCGCCATTAAGAATATGGAAGGCTTTGACAGATTTATCGGTATTATCCAAAACCCTTGGACTGCGCTGCTTGTTTCCACCTTGTTTACAGGCGTTATTCAGTCCTCTGCCGCAACGGTTGGTATCGTTCAGACCCTTGCGCTTTCAGGCCTTATAACCTGGGAAATGGCAATTCCGCTTGTACTCGGCGCAAATATCGGTACCTGTATAACGGCGCTGATTTCGGCTATCGGCACCAATAAAAACGCAAAGCGCGTTGTTGCCGTTCATCTTTACGTAAATACCGTGGGCAGTATTCTCACGATGATACTTCTTACCATAGCATCCTTCTTTATTAAGGACGTTTTAACTACCCATATAGGCACCGTTGAAGTATCTGTTATTCACACCGTATTTAACTGTTCGCTCAGTATTGTAATGGGACTTACCTATAAACTGCTTATTAAAGTGGTTATGTGGATTGTTCCCGATAAAAAGGACGAGCAGGAAAAGACGGTATTCCTTGATGAAAGACTTCTTAATACTCCCGCCCTTGCTATTGATGAATGTTTCGAATTAACCTGTAAAATGGCGGAGCTTTCCCGTACCTCCATTAAAAAGGCTATCGACGTTATCGATAATTACGACGAAAAGGTTATCGAGGAAATTGACGAGCTTGAAACCCTTACCGACAGATACGAGGATAAGCTCGGTACCTTCCTTGTAAAACTTTCGGCTAAAACTCTTTCGGGAAAAGAAGGTCATATTATAGGCAGAATGTTGCATACTATAGGTGACCTTGAACGTATAGGCGACCATGCTGAAAATATTTCTATGGTGGCAAAAGAACTTCACGAAAAGGGCATTTCTTTCTCTGAAAATGCAAAGAAGGAAATCAAGGTTATAACAAATGCAATTAATGAAATTATTGATTTAACAACCGATTCTTTCATTAAAAATGATAAACAGACGGCTTCTCTCGTAGAGCCTCTCGAGCAGGTTATCGACACGCTTCGCGCAGATATTCAGGCACGTCATATCGCCCGTGTTCAAAAGGGCGAATGTACCGTTGAACTGGGATTTGTGCTTACCGACCTCTTAGGTAATTACGAGCGTGTTTCCGACCATTGCTCCAATATAGCGGTTTACACCGTTCAACTTGAAACAAAACAGCTTGATGCTCACAAATATCTGCGAGGACTTCATGCAGGACAAAATCCTGAGTTCGTTGAAAGATTTAATGAGTACGAGCATAAATATTCTCTACCTTCAGGAGTTTAAAATATGATAGAACTTAAAAACATCGGCTTTGACGTTTATGAAGACGGTGTGAAGAAATCCATTATTAAGGATATAAGCATTAAAATCGACGACCGCTTCGTTGCCCTTACCGGTCCTAACGGCGGCGGTAAATCCACCCTTGCAAAAATTATTGCAGGTATCGTAACTCCCACCCGCGGACAGATATTTCTGGGCGGTGAGGATATTACGAATCTTTCAATAACCGAGAGAGCCAAGAGGGGTATAAGCTTTGCCTTTCAGCAACCCGTTCGCTTTAAAGGTATTACCGTAAAGGACCTTATCAGTATGGCAAAGGGTAAGGATATTTCGGTAAGCGAAGCCTGCAGTTATCTTTCGGAGGTTGGACTTTGCGCCAAGGATTATATAAACCGTGAGGTTAATGCAAGTCTTTCGGGCGGCGAACTTAAAAGAATTGAAATTGCTACCGTTATGGCGCGTTCTACAGAACTTTCAATTTTTGACGAGCCCGAAGCAGGTATCGACCTTTGGAGTTTTAATAATCTTATTAAGGTTTTTGAAAAAATGCACGAAAAAATCGGCGGAAGTATTATGATTATCTCCCATCAGGAGAGAATTCTGGATATTGCCGATAAGGTTATTGTTATTGCCGACGGAAACGTTGTTAAAAGCGGCAGCAAGGAAGAAATTCTTCCCGAACTTCTTGCTGCTTCTTCCGTTTGCAAAACTTTGACCGAAAAGCTTTAAGGAGGACGTTATGGACGCTATACAAAAGAATTTATTAAGCGAAATAGCCGACCTCCACGCTGTTCCCGACGGCGCATATAATATCCGCGCTAACGGTGAAGCGGCAGGCAGACGTTCTACCGAGCATATTGAAATCGTACCTAAGGAAGATAAACCGGGTATTGATATCATTATAAAACCGGGCACCAAAAACGAAAGTGTGCATATCCCCGTTATTATCAGTCAGAGCGGTCTTAAAGACCTTGTTTATAACGATTTTTATATCGGCGAAGACAGTGACGTGCTTATTATTGCAGGTTGCGGTATTCACAACGGAGGCGACGGTGATTCTGCTCACGACGGTATTCATACCTTCCACGTAGGCAAAAATGCAAGACTTCGCTACGTAGAAAAGCATTACGGCGTAGGTGAGGGAACGGGCGAAAACGTTATGAACCCCACCACCGTTATCGAACTTGACGAAGGCGCGGTAATGGAGATGGAAACCACACAGATAAAGGGTATTGATTCTACAATACGCGACACCTCTGCGGTACTTGGCGAGGGCGCTAACCTTATCGTAAAAGAAAAAATTATGACCCATGGAAGCCAAAAGGCAGAAACCAATTTTATCGTTGATTTAAACGGCGACGACTGTTCCGCTCACCTTGTTTCAAGATCGGTTGCAAGGGATAATTCCTATCAGGTATTTCGCTCAAAGGTTAACGGCAATACCAAGTGTATGAGCCATACCGAATGTGATGCTATTATTATGGATAATGCAAGTGTCAGCGCTATTCCCGAAGTAACTGCAAACCATATTGATGCCGAGCTTATTCACGAGGCGGCAATAGGAAAAATTGCAGGCGAACAGCTTATGAAACTTATGACCTTGGGCCTTACCGAAAAAGAAGCCGAAGAACAAATCGTAAACGGCTTCCTTAAGTAAATTAAAAACGAAGATAAGATTTTTTCTTATCTTCGTTTATTTTTTTATTCTATTATTTCTTCGATAATATAGGGTGGGCGGTGCTTTGTTTCAAGGTAAATTTTGCCGACGTATTTACCTATTACGCCGATAGCGATAAGCTGAATACCGCCTAAAAACCAAATTGAAACAAAGGTACTTGTCCAACCTGCTTCGGTGTTGCCCGAAAAATGCTGAATAAGTGAATAAATAAGCATTACAAGGGAAACGAAGGTTATAAACGAGCCGATGCCGATAATTATGTTTAACGGACGGGTACTGAGTGACGTTATCCCTTCATTTGCAAAGGATATCATTTTTCTTAATGGGTATTTTGATTTTCCCGCAACACGCTTAAGTCTTTCGTAATAAACGACGTCGGACTTAAAACCGAGCATAGGAACGATGCCCCGTAAAAACAGATTTACCTCTTTAAAGTCTTTGAGAGCCGTTAACGCGCGACTGCTCATAAGACGAAAATCGGCATGGTTTTCAACTATTTCTCCGCCAAGCACCTTGGTAGTCTTATAAAAGCAGCCTGCAGTAAAGCGTTTGAAGAAGGAATCCTTGTTTCTGCTGCTTCTCACACCATAAACTATATCGTTGCCGCCTAAAAAACTTTCAAGCATTTTATCAATAGCGTTAATATCGTCCTGTAAGTCGCAGTCAAGAGAAATGGCGCAGTCACATTTATCTGCGGCATAGTGAAGACCGCAGAGAAGCGCGTTCTGATGACCGCGGTTACGGCTTAAAAATATACCCGTAAATAAACGGGACTGGCTGTTAAGGGCTTTTATTATACTTTTCGTTTCATCCCTTGAGCCGTCGTCAATAAAAACGATACGGCTATCTTGGGTTATTTTCCCCGATTTATAAAGCGATTCCATTTTATCCTTAAGGGAAGCGGCACAAATAGGCAGAGCCTTTTCCTCGTTAAAGCAGGGAACGAGCAAATAAAGTTTAGTCATTTTTATCACCAAGTAAATAATAACATATTTGCCGTTTCTTTGCAAGGGGCGTCTTGACTTCAGCGAAGTGAAGTGCTATACTTAAATAAATATAGGTATAGGAGAAATAATTATGAGAGCAGTAATAAAGGTGGGTACTTCCACCCTCACCTACGGTAACGGAAATCTTAATATAAGAGGTATTGAAAATCTTTGTAAGGTTCTTTCCGACCTTAAAAATTCAGGAATCGAAATTATCCTTGTTTCTTCGGGCGCTATAGGAATGGGCGTCGGGAAATTAGGACTTAAGGAAAGACCTACCGATATTCCCACAAAGCAGGCGGCAGCCGCAGTGGGTCAGTGTGAGCTTATGTACGTTTACGATAAGCTTTTTTCTGAATACAACCATACCGTTGCGCAGATACTTATGACGGGTGACGACTTTTCTCATACCGACAGATATGAAAACTTCCGTAATACTCTCGATAGACTTCTTACCCTTGACGTATTGCCTGTTATTAATGAAAACGATACAATCGCCACAAATGAAATAAAGGTGGGCGATAACGATACTCTTTCTGCAATGACCGCCGTAGGCGCTTCGGCAGACCTTCTTATACTTCTTTCCGATATCGACGGACTTTTTTCAAGCGACCCCAAAACCGATAAAAACGCAACCCTTATTGGCGAGGTTAAATGCGTTGACGATAGCATAAAAGCACTTGCAGGAGGACGCGGAAGCGAACTTGGTACCGGCGGAATGATAACCAAAATACACGCTGCCGAGCTTTGCACCGAAAAAGGAATAGATATGGTAATAGCCAACGGCGCAGACGCGTCCATTCTTTATGATATTTTTGACGGTAAAAGAGTCGGCACACGCTTTTTAGGAAAGGGAAAACAATGAAAGTCAGTGAAATTTTAAAGGTTTCTAAAAAATTAAAAACCTTTGCGGCAAATTTAAGTGAGCAGGAAAAAAATAACGCCCTTACCCTTATGAGTCAGTCGCTTATTGAAAATACCGAACTGATACTCAGCGAAAATAAAAAAGACCTTGAAAATTACGGGGAAGGCGTTATGGCGGACAGACTTCGCCTTACCAAAGAACGCATTAAGGCTATGGCGCAGGGAATACTTGACGTGGCAAAGCTTAATGACCCTGTAGGAAAAATTTTAGAAGAACGTACCCTTTATAACGGACTTAATCTTAAAAAAGTTTCTGTTCCCGTAGGCGTTGTTGCGGTAATTTACGAAAGCAGACCCAACGTGACGAGCGATGCCGCCGCACTTCTTCTTAAAAGCGGTAACGTTTGTATTTTGCGGGGCGGAAAGGAAGCCTTTTTGTCTTCGAGTGCCATAGTTAAAGCGCTTAAAGAGGGACTTAAAAAAGCGAATCTTCCCGAAGACCTTATAAGTATGCCCGATTCTACCGACAGAAGTGAAACTAATTTGCTAATGACTGCAACGGGATACGTTGATTTACTTATTCCGCGAGGAGGCGCAGGTCTTATTAAGGCTTGTACCGAAAATGCGACGGTACCCTGTATTGAAACGGGTACGGGAATTTGTCATATTTACGTGGATGAGTTTGCCGATATAAAAAAAGCTTTAAAAATCACCGAAAACGCAAAAATGAGCCGACCCAGTGTATGTAATGCCGCAGAGGTGTGCCTTGTGCATAGCGCGGTTGCAAAGGAATTTTTGCCGAAACTCAAAGCGCTTATAGGAGAAAAATGTAAATTTATTCTCGATAACCGTGCAATTAAAATAATCGACGGCGAAAGGGCGGGAGAAGAAGCCTTTGATACCGAATATCTTGACTATATTCTTGCAATAAAAATCGTGGATAGCGTAGAGGAGGCTTGCGAGCATATTTCTGCTCATTCCACAATGCATAGTGAATCCATAATAACCGAAAACGAGGAAAACTCAAAATATTTCACCTCTCATATTGACAGCGCGGCGGTTTACGTCAACGCGTCCACTCGCTTTACCGACGGCGGAGAGTTTGGTATGGGCTGTGAAATAGGAATATCTACTCAAAGACTTCATGCCCGTGGTCCTATGGGACTTGAGGCTATGAATACCTATAAATACGTGATAACGGGAAACGGAGAGATACGATAATGAAATATAAATACGGCTTTATCGGAATAGGCAATATGGGTGGAATTATCCTTGATACCGTTTTAAAAACGGCAGATGCTAAGGAAATTTGCGCCTGTGACAGCAATAAAGAAAAAATTGACCGAGCAACTTCTTTTGGCGTTACTTCGGTTGACGCAAGAAATGCCGCCGAAAATTCAAAATACCTTTTTATCGGTGTGAAACCGCAGGGGTTAGAGGGCTTGTTTAACGGAATAAGCGACTATATAAACGAAGATACCGTTATTGTAAGTATGGCGGCGGGTAAAGAAATCAAAACTATTGAAGAATTGTGCCGAAAGAATACGAAAATAATCAGAATTATGCCCAATACCGCCGTAGGTGTGGGCGAAGGTGTAATTCTTTACTGTTATAATCAAAACGTAAGCGGTGAAGAAATTGACGGCTTTAACTTTGCTTTAAGCAAGGCGGGACTTGTGGATTTTATTGAAGAAGGCAAAATAAATGCGGCTACCGCTCTTTCAGGTTGCGGCCCTGCATTTGTGGATTTATTTATCGAAGCCTTGGCTGACGGCGCCGTTTCTTGCGGACTGCCCCGTGATAAAGCGCTTTTATATGCGGGAAAAACCGTTTTGGGCGCGGCTAAAACAGTTTTGGAATCGGGAAAATCTCCTGCAGAACTTAAAGATATGGTTTGCTCCCCCGGTGGCTCAACCATTCAGGGTGTAAGGGCGCTTGAAAAGGGTAAATTCAGAAGCGCCGCAATAGAAGCGGTTATAGCGTCCTACAAAAAGACGGAGGACCTTAAGTAATGGAACTTTTATATTTACTCGAAAATATCCGTAATCCTATTTTAGATGCCGTTGTTGCTTTTATTACCATTTTTGGTGAAGAAACAATTTTTATGGCAATCTCAATGATAATTTTTTGGTGTATAGATAAGTGGCAAGGTTATTACCTTTTGCTTACGGGGTTTGCGGGTACCGTTATTAATCAGACGCTGAAAATGACCTTTAAGGTTCCGCGTCCTTGGATAAAGGACCCAAATTTCACCATAGTTGAATCGGCAAGGGAAGCGGCAACGGGTTATTCCTTCCCGAGCGGTCACACTCAGTCCTCTGTAGGTATGTTCGGCGGTATAGCAAGGGCAAACAAAAATAAAGCAATACGAATTATTTGTATTATAATGTGTGTACTTGTGCCTTTCTCCCGTCTTTATTTAGGGGTTCATACTCCTCTTGACGTAGGTGTTTCGGTTCTTATTGCTTTTACTCTTATATTTATAGGATACCCATTGTTCCAAAAGGCGAAAAACTCGCCAAAGGTAATGTACGGTATTCTTACCGTAATGACCCTTATGGTAGTAGGTGCGTTGCTATACTTTGTTTATGGCAATCACATAAATTTGGAATTTTTTATAACTTCTTATGTTGACGAAAGCACGATGGCAGCATACGAAAATCTTACCTCTGCTATTAAAAACGCCTGTACATTACTAGGCTGTATAATTGGTCTTTGGGTGGTATATACCGTTGACTACTTCAAAACAGACTTCCCCGTAAAAGCGGTATGGTGGGCGCAGATATTAAAAGCGGTAGGCGGAATTGCCTTGGTGCTTTGTGTAAAAGAAGGTATGCGCGCCCCACTTGAACTTATTTTCCAAAGCGAACTTCTTGCCAGAGGTATCAGATATTTTCTGATAGTAATAGCGGGTGGCGTTATATGGCCGCTCACTTTCCCGTGGTTTTCAAAACTTGGCAAAAAATAACTAAAAAGGCTTTAAAACGATGCGTTTTAAAGCCTTTTCTACTGTTGGTAGAGCGAAAAACGGCAGGGTAGAGCAAAGAAAAAAGGATGTAGAAGCCAAAGATGAAGGGTAGGTTTACTTAGACAGCTCCTTATTATACACTAGGCAAGGGATTAAATCCCAAAACTTAGTTTAAGGAGTTTTATTATGAAAAAACAAATACCCGTATTTTTTGCAATAGATAACGGCTACGCGCCCTTTTTGGCGGTTGCGCTTAATTCTCTCGTCGAACACAGTAAAGAACAAAATGATTATAATATAACGGTTCTTTATAAAGATTTGAAAGAAGAGAATATGCTAAGACTCAAAAAATTTGAGCGTGATAACGTTAAAATTAATTTTAAAAATATGAAGGTTAATCTTGATGTGTTTGATGACAGAAAAGAAAACCGCTTCAGATGCGATTATATTATAGCGATTTATTTCAGACTTTTTATAGCATCGATGTTTAAGGATTTGGATAAAGCAATTTATCTTGATAGCGATATCGTGCTGAACGACGACGTGGCAGAGCTTTACAATATAGATATAAAGGATAATTTGCTTGGCGGATGTTATGACGCGTCAATTTCAACCAGTCCCATATTATACGGTTATACAGAACAGGCCGTTGGGGTTAAAAAACACGAATATATAAATTCGGGAATACTTTTAATGAACCTAAAGGAAATGCGATTAAAAAATTTTGAAGGTCATTTTCTTTCTTTGCTAAACAAATACCGTTTTGATACCGTAGCGCCCGATCAGGATTATATAAACGCTATGTGTAACGGTAAAATTTTCTATATCGATCAAAAATGGAATGCCATGCCTAATGATGACCAAGAACCTTTGGAAAATCCTTCGCTTATTCATTATAACCTTTTTTCAAAACCGTGGCATTATAACGGAGTGCAATATGAAGACTATTTTTGGTTTTACGCCAAAACGAGCGGATATTTAAACGAAATACTGCGCATTAAAAATTCCTTTGACAAAGAAAAACGTGAAAAGGATGAAAGGTGTATGTTAAGACTTGTTGAACGTGCGCGGGAAATTTCAAAAAGCAACACTACCTTTAATTCGGTGTTAAAAAACGGGGAGAAGGTAAGAATATGCTGATGGATAATAACAGGCAGGCGGTAATTGAAAATATAAAACGTTTTGCTCAAAACGGACAGTTTCACAACAAAACCGAAATAACCGACCCCGTACTGACTAAGGAAGAGGAAAAAGAAATAACCTCCCGTTTTATTAATAACAGGGATAAACTTTCGTATAAAATTAAAAAATTTTTTGCTCTTTTAATAGCGGATGTGGGCACAAAAATCATAAACAGTAAAACCGAGATTAAGGGCATAAAAACGGCTCAGACTTTAAAGGATGGCTTTATAGTTACAAGTAATCATTTTTCTCCCCTTGAAAATACCGTTATAAGAAGTCTTACAAATAAACTGTCCTTTAACCTTTCGGTTGTTGCCCAGACCTCTAATTTTGCAATGAAGGGCTTTTTGGGGTACATAATGAACTATGCCGATACAATTCCTATTTCTGTAGATCCAAGATATCTTGCAACCTCGTTTTTATCGGTTATCAAAGAGAAAACCGTGGAAAAGGGTCAGGCGGTTCTCATTTATCCCGAACAGGAACTATGGTTTAATTACAGAAAACCACGTCCGCCAAAGGAGGGCGCCTACTATTTCGCGGCAAAACTTAATATACCCGTGCTTTCCTGCTTCGTTGAAATACGCGATTACGGTAAGGCTAAAAACGGATTTAAGAAAACAAGATACATACTTCACGTTTTAGAGGTCATTTATCCCGAAAAGGAAAAATCCGCAAGAGAAAATGCGATTTTAATGGCGCAAAAAGACTATGAACTAAAAAAAGCAAAGTACGAAGAGGTTTACGGCAAAAAATTAACCTATGATTTTGAAAACAGTGATATAGCGGGATGGGAAAATTAAAAACTCGGTTCTCTTTTGAGAACCGAGTTTTATTATTCTTAAAGAATTTTTAATTAGCAGCAACCCTGCCACTTCATAGCTTCTGCAACCTTTAAGAAGCCTGCGATGTTAGCGCCTGCGCAGAGGTCACCGTTAAGACCGTATTCGTTAGCAGCATCAAAGGAGCTCTTGTAGATATTGGTCATAATCTGCTTGAGTTTTGCATCAACCTCTTCAGCAGTCCAGCTGTATCTCATAGAGTTCTGGCTCATCTCTAAACCGGAAACTGCAACACCACCGGCATTTACTGCCTTGGAAGGAGCGATAACTACGCCGTTAGCCTTTAAGTATTCAAATGCTTCTTCGGTAGTAGGCATATTAGCAACTTCCATATAGTACTTAACGCCGTTTGCTACGATGTTCTTAGCATCTTCAATACCAACTTCGTTCTGGGTAGCGCAAGGCATAACAACGTCAACCTTAACTTCCCAAGGACGCTTGCCTGCATAGAAGGGAACGCCGAATTTGTCAGCATAATCCTGAACCTTATCGCGACAGGAAGCGCGCATTTCAAGCATAAACTTAATCTTTTCGTCGGTAGTGATACCGTTTTCGTCATAGATGTAACCGTCGGGACCGGAAATGGTAACAACCTTACCGCCAAGCTCGGTAATCTTCTTTACGGTACCCCAAGCAACGTTACCGAAGCCGGATACTGCAAAGGTCTTGCCCTTGATATCTTCACCGAAGGACTTAAGAACCTCAGCGGTGTAGTAAACTGCGCCGAAACCGGTTGCTTCGGGACGGATAAGAGAACCGCCGGAGGGAACAGCCTTACCGGTGAGAACGCCTGTAAATTCGTTCTGAATTCTCTTGTACTGACCGAAGAGATAACCAACCTCTCTTGCGCCTACGCCGATGTCACCTGCAGGAACGTCGGTATCGGGGCCGATATGTCTGTAAAGCTCGGTCATAAAGCTCTGGCAGAAACGCATAACTTCAGCGTCGCTCTTGCCACGGGGGTCAAAGTCAGCGCCACCCTTACCGCCGCCCATAGGAAGACTGGTAAGACTGTTCTTGAAGGTCTGTTCGAAGCCTAAGAACTTGATAATGGAAGCGTTAACGGAAGGATGGAAACGAAGACCACCCTTATAAGGGCCGATAGCAGAGTTAAACTGAACGCGGAAACCGCGGTTTACCTGAACCTTGCCGTTGTCGTCCATCCACGGAACGCGGAAAACGATCTGACGCTCGGGTTCAACCATACGTTCAATAACGCCGGACTCAACAAAGTCGGGGCGCTGCTCAACTACGGGCTCAAGACTTGCGAGAACTTCGGTAACAGCCTGAATAAATTCGGGCTCGCCTGCGTTTCTCTTTTTAACGTTTTCAAGTACGGAAATTAAATACTCGTTTTTCATTAAAATCACACCTTTTTAAAATTTATTTTACTATTATATTTTATTATAATAAAGTTGTCAATAATTACTTGCGATTTTTTATATCATCTAAAAGATTTTTTATAAAATCTTCCTTGCTCATTTCGGTTGTTTCGAGGGTATCGCGGTTTCTTACGGAAATAGTGCCGTTTTCAACCTCTTTAGCGCCAAGAATAAGCATATAGGGTACACGGTCAACCGCCTGTGCCTCTCTGATTTTGTAACCGATTTTTTCGTTTCTGTCGTCGAGCTGACAACGAACGCCTGCGCTTCTTAATGCTTCGTAAATATCACTGGCATAGTCAATGGTCTTTTCGGATACGGGAAGCACCTTAACCTGAACGGGAGCAAGCCAAGCGGGGAACTTACCTGCAAAATGCTCTGTAATGATACCGATAAAGCGTTCGATAGAACCGAAGCATACGCGGTGAATCATAATGGGACGCTGTTTCTCGCCGTTTTCATCGGTATATTCAAGCTGGAAGTTAATAGGCATCTGGAAGTCGAGCTGAATGGTACCGCACTGCCAGGTTCTGCCAAGACTGTCTTCAAGATGGAAGTCGATTTTCGGACCGTAGAATGCGCCGTCGCCTTCGTTAATGGTATAGGGAAGACCTAATTTTTCAAGAGCGCCCTTAAGTCCTTCGGTTGCTGCATTCCAGTCTTCGTCACTGCCCATACTGTCTTCGGGACGGGTGGAAAGTTCGATGAAATACTTAAAGCCGAATTTCTCGTAAACTTCGTTGATAAGATGAACAACGTTCATAATTTCGCCTTGAATCTGGTCCTTGGTCATAAAGATATGAGCATCGTCCTGAGTAAAGCAACGAACTCTGAAAAGACCGTGGAGTGCGCCCTTTAATTCGTGACGGTGAACAAGACCGAGTTCGCCGACTCTAAGAGGCAAATCCCTATAGGAATGAAGCTGACTCTTATAAACCATAACACCGCCGGGGCAGTTCATAGGCTTAATGCAATAGGTTTCCTCGTCAATAATGGTGGAATACATATTGTCTTTATAGTGGTCCCAGTGTCCGCTTGTTTCCCAGAGTCTTCTGTTCATAATAAGGGGAGTGGAAACCTCTACGTAATTATCTCTATAGTGAATATCTCTCCAATAATCAATAAGGGTGTTTTTAAGAGCCATACCGTTTGGTAAGAAGAAGGGGAAACCGGGACCTTCGTCGCTCATCATAAAGAGGTTCATTTCTTTACCGATTTTGCGGTGATCTCTGCGTTCTGCTTCTTCAAGAAGGGTAAGATAATCGTCAAGCTCCTGCTGGGTTTCAAAGGCAAGACCGTAAATACGGGTAAGCATTTTGTTGTTCTTGTCGTTTTTCCAGTAAGCACCGCTTGTTTTGGTAAGCTTAAACGCCTTTAACGCCTTGGTATAGGTAAGGTGAGGGCCAACGCACATATCAATATATTCGCCCTGCTGATAGAAGCTGATAACAGCGTCTTCGTCAAGGTCGCCGATATGCTCAACCTTATAGCTTTCCTTTCTTTCTTCCATAAGAGCAATGGCTTCTTTTCTTTCGAGAACAAAGGGTTTAAGGGGAAGATTTTCTTTAACGATTTTCTTCATTTCTGCTTCAATCTTAGCCAAATCTTCCTCGCCTACGGTCTTATCACCGAGATCTACGTCGTAGTAGAAGCCTTTCTCGGTTGCAGGTCCGTAAGCAAAATCTGCCTCGGGATAGAGGCGCTTTATGGCTTGCGCCATAACGTGTGCGGCAGTATGACGAAGTATATGGAGTTTTTCTTCTTTTTCCTCTACTTCTTTTACAACGCCGTCGTTATAGATAGCTTTCATTATAATTTCTCCTTTTTAGGATTTTTTAAAATATAAAAACCCTTAACGCCCGAGGGCATTAAGGGTGCTTTTAACACGGTTCCACCTTAAAGTTTAACTCATTTTTTCTTAACGCGAAATAACGGTATTGCTTTTTACTGCAATACGGCTCGGGAGTGGTCTTCACTTAAATTCCGCAAAACCGCTTTCACCAAACGCGGTTCTCTCTGAATGCTTATTTTAAGCTACTCTTTCCGTCAGTGCCTTTACTAAAATATTTTATCACTAAAACAAAGATTTGTCAATTATTTAATTTGCTTCTTCAATAGCGGTGATTTTATCAACGCGCTTAGCGTGTCTGCCGCCTTCAAATTCGGTATCAACGAAAAGGTCAACAAGCTCTATAGCCGTGCCCACACCGATAACTCTTCCGCCAAGGCATAAGATATTGCTGTTATTGTGAAGACGGGTATATTTTGCGGAAAAATGTTCGCTTACTGCGGCTGCGCGGATACCCTTAACTTTATTTGCGGCAAGGGACATACCGATACCCGTTCCGCAAACCAAAATACCGAGGTCGCTTTCTTTTTCCTTAACGCTTCCTGCTACCTTTACGGCAATATCGGGATAATCGACCGACACCTGCTCGTAAATTCCGAAATCCTTTACCTCAAAGCCTCTCTCTTTAAGATGCTCTGCGATAGCGTTTTTGTGTTCAAGTCCGCCGTGGTCGCAACCGATTGCAATTCTCATTTTTTTATCTCCTTTTTAAGTTTTAATTCTCTTTCTGCCTGAGGCAGTCTTAAGTATATGGGAAGAAGCTGTTCGGCAGTATTGAAAACACCTTTTTTATAAAGTCTTTCCGCCGCCTTTGCTACGCCCTCGCCATTTTGTAAACGACGGTCTTCTTCTGCAATTACCGCGTTCTTTTTATCTTTGACAGAGGGGAAGAACAGGTCTGCTCCGTCACCTGCAACAATGATTTTGCATCTTACCTTGCTTTTTAAAATCTCGTTTTTAAGAAAATCTATCGATACGGCGCGGTCTTCGCAAATTCTTTTAACCTTGCCTTTATTTATTCTGAATAACGCGTTATAAACCTGATTACACCTTGCATCCATTACGGCGCAAATAAGCGCGTCCTCGTTTAAAAAATTATAAGCGATGGCTTCAAGGGTAGAAACGGGAATACAGGGCGCATTTTTTGGAAGAGCCATACCTTTAACGGCAGAAATTCCTATTCTTATGCCCGTAAAAGAACCGGGGCCTGCCGATACCGCAAAGGCATCTATATCATTAAAGGGGATGTGTGTATTGCTCAGCATATTCGTAACCATAGGCAATAAAGTCTGTGAATGGGTAAGACCTGAAGAGGTGAAATCACGACAAAGTAGGTTACCCTCTTCAATTACGGCGCAAGAGGCTGATTTTGCTGAACATTCAAGAGAAAGAATTTTCATTTTTACACCCCTTCAACCGTTATTTTTCGGGAATTTTCTCCCGTTTCTTCTATGGTTATATAAATTGTGTTTTCGGGCAGAGCACCGTCGATATTCTCGCTCCATTCAGCCGCAATAACACCGTTTTCTTCCATATAATCAAAAAAACCGCAGGAATAAAGGTCTTCCCAACTTTCGATTCTATACATATCAAAATGGAAAAGAGGAAGTCTTCCGCCTCGGTATTCGTTTACAAGGGCAAAGGTGGGGCTTGATATATCACCCGTGAAATTAAGACCCTTTGCAAGTCCTCTGGTAAAATGAGTTTTTCCCATACCCATACCGCCGCGAAAGGCAATAACCTCGCCGCCTTTAAGAGTTTTTGCGAAATTTTCGGCGAATTTTTCGGTATCAATAGGTGAAAAAGATAAAAATTCCACTAAAAACCCTCCTTTGAAACTCAATATACATATTATACCATCTATAACTTTAACTTTCAACTAAAATATATGGTTGAAAAATGAGGAATTTTATTATAAAATAGTATAAGAAATCAGAGAGGAAGTGAAAAGGTATGAAAGGATTTTTGGCGCGTATTGCCGACTATATCCGTGAAGTAGATAAATTTATGCTTTTTCTCTGCCTTTTCACCACAACCTTTGGCTGTATGTCGGTTTTGTCTGCAACCAAATATACCGGCAGTCCGAAGCAGTTTATCGTACAGGTACTGTCTATGTTTGTCGGTTGCGGCGCGGCAATATTTATTTCTCTTTTCGACTATAAGACCTTTATGAAACGTTGGTACGTGGTTGCGGCGGTAGGTCTTATTCCCGTATTACTTACCTTTTTTATAGGCTTTGGCCCCGCCGGTACCGATGATAAAGCGTGGCTTAATTTAGGTTTTACCACCTTTCAGCCTTCCGAACTTTTAAAGGCTTGCTTTATGATAACCTTCGCCCTTCATCTTTCAAAGGTTAAGGAAAAGATAAACGAACTTAAAACCCTTATTCCCGTATGCATACACGGCGCTCTTCCCGTGGTTCTTATTCATATGCAGGGTGACGACGGTACGGCGCTCGTTTTTGCCGTTATGGTGATTTGTATGCTGTGGGCGGCAGATTTAAATTATAAATATTTTATCATTGCCTTGGCGGCGGTTATAGTTCTTGCTCCCGTAATATATTTCTTTATAATGAACGCAGACCAACAGGCGCGTATTCAGACAATGTTCGATATTGACGCGGATATTCGGGGCGACGGTTGGCAGCAGTACAGAGGAAGGGTTGCACTTGCTAACGGCGGCTTCTGGGGACAGGGCTATTTAAAGGGTAGTCTTACCCAAATGGGCAGAGCAGGTGTGCCTGAGGGCTATAACGACTTTATATTCGTTACCATCGGCGAAGAACTGGGCTTTTTCGGTGCCGCAATAGCATTGTTGCTTCTTGCGGCAATTACGCTTAGAACTCTCCACGTTGCTAAAATAACCAACGATTTTGCAGGAAAAATTATATGTGTCGGCTTTTTCGGATGGCTGCTTGCACAGATTATTATGAATATAGGAATGTGCCTTTCCGTGCTTCCCGTTATCGGTGTAACGCTTCCCTTTTTCTCGGCAGGCGGTACCTCTCTTTCCTGCCTCTACCTTGGTGTAGGCCTTGTGCTCAGCGTTTATATGCACAAAAATTCCCGAACGGTATATCTTCACGAATTAAGATAAAAAACGGCCTCTCGTCCGAGAGGTTTTTTGATATATTAGAATACAGTTAAGAAGGTATAAAAAATGAGAAAATTACTGTCGTTTTTTATTGTAATATTGTTAATGGTTTCCTTATTTAACGTAACTGCATCTGCTCAGCAGGTTACGTCGGGTACGTGTGGCGAAAATTTAACCTGGACGTTAACCGATTATTCGTTGGTTATTTCCGGAGAAGGCGCTATGGACGATTATACTTCTTGTGGGCCTTGGGGAAATCAAATCAGAGAGGTTACGATTAAAAGCGGCGTCACTTATATCGGAAAGAGCGCCTTTGGGAGTTGTTTGGATTTATATAACGTAGATATAGAAAACGGAGTTGCTCATATCGGTGACGGGGCTTTTAACTGCTGTATCTCTCTTGGCGGAGTGTACTTACCGAATAGTTTGCTTTCTATTGGGGATGGAGCATTTGAAATGAGCGATCTGACCGGCATAGCAATCCCTTCAAACGTAACGCATATAGGCTACGGTGCCTTTAAATATTGTTGGCGTCTATCGGAAATTTACGTAGATGAAAATAATGAAGTGTATAGCAGCGACAAATCGGGAGTGCTTTTTGACAAAGAGAAAAAACACCTTATACAAGCGCCTTGCACAATGGAGGGTAAATACGTTATTCCTGACGGAGTTGAGATTATTTGTGGCTATGCTTTTTATTCTTGCGCTTCGTTAACGGGGATTGTAATTCCGAAAGGTGTTAAAGAAATTCAGGATTATAGCTTTTATGACTGTTCTAATCTTGGAGAAGTTTGTTATCGTGGCGACGAAATAATGCAAAGCGCTATAAAAATTGGCGCATTAAATGATGAACTTACGGGAATTGAGTGGTATTATAACAGTTGTATCGAAAATCCAACCCACGAATATAGGTGGATAACCGATAAAGAGAATACTTGCGGAGATGATGGTTTTAAACATGAGGAATGTGTCCTTTGCTACGCAAAAAGAAACGAAGGAACAGTAATAGAGGCAAGTGGAAAACATGAATATGAAAATTCTTGTGACGAAGAATGTAACGTATGCAAACAACTTAGAACCGAAAATATTCACGTTTATGATAATGCATGCGATTCCGATTGCAATTTATGTGGCGCAAAAAGAACAATAACTCACGTTTATAATTATGCTTGCGACGAATCGTGTGACGTATGCAATGAATTAAGAAGCGTAATTCATACCTACGTTTGCTTATTTGATGAAAATAATCATTACGATCAATGCGTTGTTTGTGGTTTAAAAACAAACATACAAGCGCATAGTTACGATAATGTTTGCGACGCAACTTGTAACAATTGCCAACATCTGCGCATTCCGGAAGCGCATAAATTAACCATATACACAATTTCAAATCCCGTAGATTATCCGTTTGCTTTAAGTGACGGCATTTACAGTTCTACTAACAAAAGTCATAGTTCGACTTCAACCTTCACAGTAAGCGTAAACTATACTGGTACCTTCGTAATCGATTATTATACTTCGACCGAATTAAATTATGATAAGCTTAGAATAAAGCAAAACAGTACCGAAAAGGTTGTTGAATCAGGAATTACAGAGTGGAAAACCTTAACACTTACAGTGAAAAAAGGTGATAAGATTTACATATCTTACAGTAAGGATAGTTCTTATTCTAAAAACAGTGATACGGTTTACTTTAAAATTGTGACTCAGGCATACGCTTTGGCGGACGAGATTGAACCGACTTGCGAGGAAGCGGTAGTATGTGAAGTTTGCGGAGAAGTTGTTAAGGCAGCGCACGGACACTGTTACAGTAGTGACTGCGATATTTCTTGTAACGTCTGCGAAAAATCGCGAACAGCAAAGACTGAACATCTTTACGATAACTCTTGCGATATAGATTGTAATTTGTGCGACTATAAAAAGATAGTGATAATTCACGTGTATGAATATGGATGCGACAAAGACTGCAACATTTGTGGGGAATTGCGTTCCGATTTAACACATACCTATGACGACCTTTGTGACACCTCCTGCAATAATTGTGATTTTATCCGTAATGCGCCGCATAGCTATGAATGGATAATCGATAAAGAAAATACTTGCGGTGAGGCGGGAATTAAACACGAAGAGTGTTCGATTTGCAATATTAAACGAAATGAAAATACCGAAATCAAGGCTACCGGAAATCATAACTACATTTGGATAATAGATAAACAAAACAACTGTGGTGTTGACGGTATTAAACACGAAGAGTGTTTAGTTTGCAATGCCAAAAGAAATGAAAATACTAAAATTACCGCTACTTCAAATCATATTTTTACTGATTTTAGTGACGTTGAATGTGATGTGTGTAATAAGCATTATGTAAGAATTATTTTTGATTGTAACGGAGGAATAAGCGTAGAATCAATATTAGTCGCGTACGGTAGCTCGGCAAATTTGCCGTCATCTACGCGAAGCGGATACGATTTTGTGGGATGGTCAACTCATAAACACGGAGATTGTGATTATCAGGCCTATGGAAGTTATTCTTTAAAGAAAAACACAGTACTTTATGCACAATGGGACAAAAAGTGTGTGAATTGTAACGGTAGTGGAACCTGTGTGTATTGCTCGGGAAACGGGGAGGTTACTACATCAAAAACTTGCGGAAGTTGCAGCGGTTCAGGTGGACGTTACGAACAAACGAGTACCTGTTCAAGATGCAGCGGCTACGGTTACATTTGTAATTATTGTGGCGGCGGCGCTCCGGCGTTAAGTCGTTGCCCGAGGTGCCGTAATGATAGAACTTCGGTATACAGATGTTCAAGCTGTGGCGGAAGCGGCGGAAGTAAGGTATGGCGCACTTGTTATTCATGTTCGGGAAGTGGCAGTCAACAAAATACCAAAACCTGTTCCGGCTGTAGTGGAAGTGGAAAATGTGTTTCTTGTAAAGGAACAGGTAAAGTGATAAGAGAAGGGGTGATTGCGCCCGAGGCACCGACTCTTAAAAGTGTTAACGGCGATACTGTTGTTCTTGAAACTATTGACGGGGGCGAATATAGTATTGACGGAATAATGTGGCAGGAAAGTAGCGTTTTTGAAAACCTTGAAGAAGGTACTGAATATACGTTTTACCAAAGATATGCCAAAACCGATACGTCTCACAGAAGCGAAAATAGTGAAGCATTAATCGTTCTTGCTCACAATCACGTATATAGCAGCGAATGCGACGAACAGTGCAACAAGTGTTTATTTACCAGAACTGTTGCCGCAGAACACGTCTTTACAAATGTTTGTGACGATGCTTGTGATTATTGCAGCAAAACGAGAGTAGCGCCTCATTTATATGACGGTGACTGCGATATAAAATGCAATGGTTGCAGAGAAACAAGAACAGTCGAAGCAGAACATAAATACGATAATACTTGTGATATGGAATGTAACGTGTGTATGGAAAGTCGTGAGATTTTTCATACCTATGATAATGCTTGCGATAAAGAGTGCAACGTATGCAATAACCTTCGTGACGTTCCCGATCACGTTTATGAAATAAACGAAAAACATACTTGTGGTATATGCGGATACAGTAAGACGCCTGATAAACCTACACTTGAGTTAAAAACCAATAAAAGCGTTACCTTAACCTTTAAAAACGGTTTTGAATATTCGATGGACGGGGTGACTTGGCAGGAAGGAAACGTTTTTGAAAATCTATCCGCTGATACAACCTATAATTTTTATCAAAGGATTAAAGCGTCAGACGTTGCTCTTTTGAGTTTACCCAGTGTTCCTTTAACCGTTGTTTTTAAAAAGTGGCGCACAGTTCCTTTTGCACCGATAATAGACAGTTTTACCGATACCCGTATTACGTTAGTACAAATTCCGGACGGAGAATATTCAATAGACGGGGTAAACTGGCAGAAAAGTAACGTCTTTGAGGAACTTTCGCCCGTTACTGAATATTGCTTATATCAAAGGTGTGCCGAAAACGATAATTACGAGCAAAGCGAAATGAGTGACGGAACGAGAATCGTTACGGATAAATCAAAACAACTGTTGGTTCCAAATCCTCCTGTTTTGAGTGAAGTGACTTGTGACAGTATAACGTTGGTGGAGACAAGAGGTTGTGAATACTCAATAAACGGTGTGGATTGGCAAAGAAGTCCCGTGTTTACAGGACTTTTACCGGCATTTAAATACTCTTTATACCAAAGGTATGCCGAAACGGAGTCAACCTATGCGGGAGATAATAGTTCTGTGCTTATTGTTGTAACCGATAAGGCAAGTCAGTCTATGCCAATCGTGCCTTCTGTTGTTAGCATAACGTATAATTCTGTGGTTTTTACTTTTGTAGAAGGTTACGAATATTCACGTGATTGTATGAATTGGAAAACAGACGGTAGCTTTCTTGATTTGGATTCTGACAGTAATTATTTGTTCTACTTTAGATTGGCTGAAACCGACACCCATTATGCAAGTGCAATAAGCAGTACCGTAGTTAGAACGGATTCATTCCCGAAATATAACTTAGGCAATATTGACTGTGATGAAGAAGGAATGGCTAATACTGTGGATTTAGCAGTATTAAAACTTGCTCTTGCAAATATAACCTTGTTGAACGATGTGCAAATGCTTGCCGCTGATATCAATGTTGACGGAGCGGTGAATACAGTAGACCTTGCTAAATTCAAACTCTGCCTTGCAGGACTTGACGATTCTTTAGGCTCAAACATAGAACTTCAACGTTGCGAATATACCATTGAAAGAATCGATAAATCATATAAAAATAAAAAGGGCGAAATTACTTTTTATCACTATTATGATTTTGTGCAATTTAAGGGTGATAGTCAGGCTATTAAAAATATTAACGATGAGTTAGAACGAAAAAAAGATGTTTTTCTTAAGGATGATGAAGAAATTGAACAATATGGGCAATTGGCGGAGGAATATGGTGAATTTTACATTAGTAGCACTTATGTAGAAGTGACTTATAACGACAAAGGATATATAAGCCTTCTTTTTGATGAAGTTTGGTGTACAGGGGATTATGCTTCAGAATACACTGAAGGTATTGTATATAATCTTTCTACAGGTGAAAAAATGACACTTGCAGACGTACTTGATGAAACTCGCCATTCGGCTTACGAAAAACAAATAAAGGATAGTGTGTCCCAAGCTTTTTATGAATCATGGGGCGAAGATATAAATATTTACTGTAACCTTGATAACTATACCATCGAAGATTTTATGTTTTATATAGATAACGGAGAAGTGGTTATTTTGTACTATAGCGGAATGGTTCGTTTGACCGATATAATTGTACACACAGGAATATTTATTGATTAAATTAAAAGAGAGATACCGAGTATCTCTCTTTTGCTTTATATTTCTATGTTATTTTCTATAACTACGTCGGTGCAGTTGTGGGTTTTGATAGCGGGATTTGTTCTGTCCTGTCTGCCTTCAAAACGGTTGTTTTTAATTGTAACGCCGTCGGTGGCGGTAATAGAAATGCAACTTACCATACTCGCTTTTATTACGTTGTTTTCAACAGTTATATTTTTATGCAGATGCTTAACGTCGGTTTCGGTGGTGCTGTGCTTTGTAAATACGCAAATATCGGGGTCAACTGCGCTTCTGAAGGAGCATTTTTCTATAACGTTATCGTGGATATTAAGGTTGTAGGTAGGCCCAACTTCGTACCAATAATTAAAATCGGGAGCAACTTTAATAGCAGCGGAAGATGCTCCGAAAAATACGCTGTTTTTGATTTCTACGTTAGAGGTCTGAATTACAACACCTCTTGCGCGAGAGTTTCTTATAATGCAGTTATCGACCGTGCAGGATGGGGCATAGGTCATATTTTGCATAGTGTCGCCTAATCTGCACTCGCCCGAAATAACTTCGAATTTTAAAATTCCGTCGGTAAAGTCTATTGCCTTTAGTTCGGCGGTTATTTGCATATTTATAGGATCGTAAGCGGTGATTATATCGCCCGGCTCGCACCAACGTACAGGTAACGTGCCGTCGGGGCCTTTTTTACAATAACCGCACTTTATGGTGTTTTCGTCAATAAGCTTTGTAATAGTACCTGCGGTAGCGTGAATATTAAGAGCATCGTCACCCATACCGTCAAATACACAGTTTTTCATAACGAAATCACCGTGAAGTCCCGTTAAATGAATGCCGTCACAGTTACCGGGCATTAAACAGTTGTCGCCCTCTTTGGCAACTACCTTTAATCCGTCAACCACCAAATTGGTGCTTCGGGGCAAAACAACTATTGCCATACCGGGAACGTGATACATTGTAATATCCTTAATAAGAGTATCGTTGCTGTCCGAAACGGTAATTGCGGCAGGGCCGTACATAGTGTGACGAATACTTACTCTTTCTCCCACAGTCAGCAAACTTGATATAGGATGATTATAATAAACCTTATAAGTGTTGTTGCCTAAATAATCGTATTTTGCGCTTGAATAGGTGTTTGCAAGGAGTATCTCTCCAAAAACAACCGTTACGATATTAGGGTCGGGATGCTTTGCGTAATACTGCATATGATAGTCGGAGGAGCCGTCGGCATCAATGGTATTAAACGCCATAAGTACTTCGTTGCCGTTAAGTTTAAAATCATCGTCGATTTTTATAACGGCGGTTCTGTTTTCAACGTCAATTTCTTTGAAGGTGCCGACAATAGTTGTGGGCACAGAAGTATCCATAAAAAGATTAGTAAGCGCGACGTTGTTACAACCCTTTATTAAAAAAGCATCAACGCTTTTTGTGTAATCATCACTATTTACGTATTTTGAAATAATGGTTGCATTGTTGCCGTCAACGGTAACGTTGTTTTTATTTTTAATTACAACGCGACGTGAAATATAATATTCCTTGTTTTCAAGCACGCAAACCTCACCGTCAGGGGTAGAGTTTATAAGAGCTTCCAACTCGTCTGCGCAGCATACACAATTAGTATAATACATATAATACCTCAATTTAAAACAATTTAATTATGAATAGATTATATCACAGTTTTGGTTTCGTTAAAAGGCAAAATTTTATGCAAAAAAATCAGCAGTTTTTAACTGCTGATTTTTCTGTATTATATATCCTTGTTAAGTGATGAAAATACATTGGAAGCAAAGCCAAAGGTAACCTTCAGTCTGCGGTAAAGAAGATAAAAGTCAAAATCATAAACGTAATCATCCTCGAAATTGCGAAGCATGAGTATAATATCTCGACAAATATTTTGTGCAGTCGCCATATCTCCACCGGCCCCTGCACAGAGTCCTTCTGCGATTTTTCGCGATATCTCTGCGTGTACTCTAAGAATATCCCACGATTTTCTGACACAGGCGTTCGGATGCCCTATATTTTCGGCAATAACCGTCTCAAAATCAGAAATCACGTTGCCAATCTTTAAAAAATCTTTAAGGGCTTCGGGATTGTTCATATAAGGAAGATGAATCTTAGTCCCGCTATTACTAAACATTTCATCAGCAGCCCCTACGGCAGTGTTTCTGACTAAATCGGGATGGAAAAGCTCGGATAAACTGCGCAGATAGTTATATACCTTTTTCCAGTCCTTGCCAAAAGCCGCCGAATAATATTCCTCGGAAATTTCTTCTTCGCTAAGGGTTGGGTTTGTCAGTATTTTTCCGCTCATATACATCGGATATGAGGTGGGCATATTTTTGCGAGGGGTACTGCAGTGCATATAGCCGTTAACCCCGAGGGTGTCGAGCAGTTTAAGGTCACGCATTAGTCGGTCGGAAATTTGACAGTAACCAGGGTCGCAATAATGGTCGGAGTAAAGATGATAATCAAAAAAGTAGGTGTCGCCCTTGAAAATTTTTCTCCATTCTCTCAAAAAGCCCATATTCAATGGGAAATTTGTTTTTTCAATCGTATTACCGTTTAAAACAAACTCGGGAAGCTCAACCTTTTTATCATAGTTAGTGTAACCGCTGATATAGTCCTGTCTGACAGCTACCAAAAAAACAAAACGGTCTGTGTTTTTTAATCTTTCGAATATTGGCGTCCAACAGCTGTCGTTATACATGATGAACACGATTTTTGTTTTAATGCCCTTTGCGGTGAATGCCTCATCGGCATCATTAAGTATTTTTATATACCGGTCGGAAACGGTACCCTTTTTGCAGTTTTCACATTCGCAGTTGGTGTTTGGAGAGTCGGCCAACCAAATATGCAGAAAATCCACCTGCGGTTTTTGGCTGACATAGTTTACAAAAAAATCTGCAAGTTTGCGTCGCACAATAGGATTTGAGAAGCAGAGATTGGTATAACGGAAGTTTCCGTGCATTATTTTACGTTTGCCGTTTATGAGAGCGAGATATTCTCGCATACCCTTTCGGTCAACGTCTTCCTCGGTTATTTCTCCGTATAAATCGAAGGCGGGGGACATATAGTCGTGTCCAACCGAATGTAACGTTAATCCACAGCGCTTAATATCCATTTCAAGCTTATGGGTGATGGCATCCGCCTCTTCTACTGATAGCGGACAAGGCTTTTTGTTTGGGTTTCCGTGATGCTCATACCATTTTGCATACCACAGATAAGGGGAGGTTGCCTGTAGCATATAACTGTTGAAACCGATTTTAGGTAGCCATTCCACATAGTTACTGACAAACTCATAGGATACCGCGCCTTCAATACAGTCACCTCTGAAACGGTGATGCGCTTTTACTCTGAAATCCGCTTTAAAAGACGAAAGGTCAACAGTAGGTATAATTTCTCCGTCCTTGCCGGGACGAATAAAGCGACATCCTGCTGCCTTTAAATATTCGTATACGCCGTAGAGTATGCTACGAAGATTACTTCCTGCTATATAACCGCGAAATCCGTCAACGTTTATCTCATAGGCATCGTCTAATTCGGGGTCTTCGATTCCCTCGAAAGAAATGCCGAGGGTGCCAAAAAGACCTAATGCTATACCGCTTTCACCGTGACTATAGCTAACCTCTGTAGTTTGGTCACACATCATTTGGGTGTATTTTGCAAGCTCTTTGGCGGCATAGTCGGCAACAATTCCGGTTTCGAGCTGATATATTTGCATACAAAATTCTCCTGCTTTAATTATTCGAATTCGAAGGTGTCGCGTTCGCAGTAAATAAGGGGATATTCGCGCAAGGGGTAAGGATATTCGCCGTCGTATCGCTCAAATACTTCGCCTGTAAGCATATCAATAACCACAGGGTCTTTTAACTTTTTCATTGGATTTGTAACAATGTAGCAGATCTCGTGGATTTCTTCAACCTCAATGGGACAGCCCAACCAATAAGCCATACAAGGTTTGCCGTTATGCTCAAAGTAAACGGTTGTAGGCGGTATGTCGGGATTGTCGCGTTTGCCTTCAATAAGCGCAAAGGTTTCGATTACTTCGTTTTTGTCGCTAAGTACGTATGCGGCATTTGAAAGAGCTTTATGAGTAGCTTTTGGCGTATAGGTTATGCCGTTTAAAATGCCATGGGCAGCAGGTTTTGACAATACTTCTACGGCTTTTTCGTAGGGTTTTTCCCATAAATCAACGATCATAAAATATGAGGTTAATTCCATTCCGTTTTGTAAATCTAAAAATGCGCGGCGCAAATGCCATACTGCCTGGCGGTGTTCGCTGCCTCCGCCTTCTTTGCATTGCAGGTGACCTACGGGATGCCATGAAGCGTGTCCGCATTCGCCCATCCATATCGGAGTGTTATTAAATCCTAAAGAGTCCATTATTTGACGTGCAATTACGTCGCGACGCGAACGCCAGCTTATGTCGGGAAATCGGTCATAGTTGTGGGTGCAAAAGAAGTCTAAATCACAAGGCTCAAGATTTGAAAAAAGATTATAAACGTAATTTGGTTCAGCGTTTGCAACACAAGTGCCTATTTTTGCTTCGGGATAAACTTCACGAATGGTTTTGCCCGTTATTTTCACAAGTTCGGCAAGGGCTTTTCCCGATGGTTTATCAGGATACCAGAAATGAGAAATATCGGCTTCGTTCCATATTTCATAGTGGGTGATTCTGTTTTTAAAATGCTCTGTTAAGGCTTTAATAAAATTGTTCCAGGCGTTAAGACACTCTTCACCGTAAAGGGTGGGAACGCAACCAACGGCGGTAGAGTTGGGGGCATCAGGCATATATAAAGGATTGCCGTAGCCAACGTTAAACCAAGGTACCATACCTCTTTGTATCAAGTTATTCACCATATCGTCAAGCCACGAAAAATCATAAATGCCTTTTTCTTTTTCGCTTCGCGCCCAACCTGTTTGCACACGGATAAATTTTGCGCCCGTTGCGGCGGCAAGGTCATAACACTTTTCGGGGCTGAAAAGGTCGCGGTCGTAACACTCAAAACCAATGCCAATGCTTGTACTTTTAATATCTTTAGAAGATTTTGTTTTAAGTTTTCCTATAAATTTCATAAAACCACCTCTAATTTTAGTTTATTACAATAAATCACGCAAAACAATGTCTGTTTTACGCATAAACATATCTTTTTCGAGCATATTTAAGGATTGAAATAATAATAAATAAGTGGTATTCTAAGTATAACAAAATTTGGGTTTTAAGGAAAGAGGAATTTTATGTTTGAAAAAACCTATCTGGATTTCAAAACGTTTTTGAAGCACAATCTGCAGTATAAACGTTGGAATGTAAAATTACGTACAATAAGCTCAATAATGACGGTTGAAAAGGGAAGGTTTTTATATGAGTTTGACGGCGGAGGCTTTGAACTGAAAGAGGGCGAATCGGTGTTTTTGCCCATTGGTTCAAGCTATTCTTATAAGGTGACTACAAATGAGTGTTTGTGCCATCAGATAATGTTTAATATCTGCGATGAAAACGGGCCGCTTAAATTAGCGGATTTACCCGTCAAATCAACCAACGGTAACGTTGCTGAACTTATGAAAGAAATAGTAAAGCAAGGAAGCGGATTCGGTTTTGTTAATAACTTTAAATTGACCGCTGACGTGTATTCGGTTTTGTCATTGTTTTTTGAACGTGTAAAGGATAGCCGTGAAGAATTACAGATTTATAACGCATTAAAGATTATAGAGGAACGTTATAATGAACAAATTTCGGTAAGCTATCTTGCAGAAGTAACTGCTCTCAGCCAGTCACAGTTAAGACGACTTTTTCAAAAGGAAATAGGAATGTCGCCGGTTGAGTATAAAAATCATTTGCGAATTAAAAAGGCTACTGAGATGCTTTTATATTCCGGACAAACCGTTTGTGAAATTTCTCAAAGCTTAGGGTATAAAAATCCTTTCGTTTTCAGCCGTGTCTTTAAGCAAGAAAAAGGGCTGTCGCCTTCCGAATTCAGAAAACTCGGCTGAAATATAAGGTAAATAAAAAAACACTCTTTTCGGGAGTTTTTCTTAGGGACAAATAGGTTTTTCAGATAAATTTGTACGCTTTCTTGTTTTGAAAACTTGTAAGACACAAAGTATTACTGCGTTTTCGCAACTTCAAAATCGAAACAAATTTATTCTTACAAAACTG
>SVPZ01000053.1 GCA_015065605.1 Oscillospiraceae bacterium
TCGCTTTCCCAATTCCAACTATCACTAGCGGCATCATAAGCATATTTTGAATCATAGTAGGTTCTTACCGTATGCATACCCATTTGCTTAATGCGTGAATATTCCAAAGCTGTTTGTTTTTCGTTGTACATACGTCCTGTTTCATCGGGGATGTACATATAACCATGATAAATAGCATTAAGTCCCAAATAATTGCTCATTATTGGTTCGCTACCATTTTTTATTAAAATTTCATCAGTATAAATGTCTAAAGTTTCGGTTTCTTCATCTTCATAGTAGTCGTCTTCAAGGATATCTTCATCAGAAAAGACATCTTCGTTTTCACTACTTACATCATCACTGTCATCACTGTCATCACTGTCATCAATGACATCTTGAACATCAGATGAAGATGAAGATGAAGTGCCTACAGAGGAGGTTGAAGTGTCAGTCTCACTGTTTTTACAAGCGGAAAAGGCACAAATTATAAGTGCAAAACAGACTATAGAACTTATAAAACGAATATACGAATTTCGCATATTATACAACCTCCTTTTTGAATTTTTTATTATTTTTGGATTTTGGTTTTACAAACAAAAACGTTAAAAATATCGACACTAATAAAATGCCAAATGCAAACAATGGATTTTGGCTATCTCCTGTTGCAGGACTTTGATAATCATCACTTTCTAAAGAAGAATTCTTTAAAAAAGCTTCAATTTCAGCATTAGAAAGATATACAGGAGCTTTTACAAGATTAGGATTTTCTGCCTTACCCATATCACTTCCCAAAGATACAGCCTTTTGCACAAAAACGTATAAATCTTTATAAGATAACGTAGTTTCAGGCTCTAGAACCAAATAAATTTCACTTAATTCATGGTGACTTAAAAAACTAAAGCCTTCTCGTTTGCCGTTTGTAGTTAATTCTTTAATAATATTGGTTCCTTCTTTATCAAAACTCAAAACCGCTCTACCATTGCCACTAACGTTAATACCCGCATTGTAAATTTTTTTGTTTTGCACCGGAATTTCAATAACAGTTTTTGTGTTTATGCCGGAAGCAAAAGGATTTTGGAAAGCCTCATTATAAAAATCCTCACAATATGATAATTCTGTATCATTTAAATACCCCGGTAGCATTTTTTCAAGTTTTAAATCGGAAATAGTTGCAACGTTTGTTTTACCTCCATCGCCAAAATGAATGTTAAAATAATAATCATTTTCTTCTGCATCTTCATTTACAGTAAAAATAAAACTAAAATCCGTCCATTTATCAATAGATAGTTCTTGAGTTTGCAAAATACTGATATATGAAGTTGTAGCATCTTTGCTTAGATTAGCGCCTGAAGCCCATATAGGATCTGTGCCTTTTTTAATGGAAAAAATTTCATATCTGAGAATTTCATTCGCCTTTACTGAAAAACTTAGTTTATACGTAGCATTTGTTTCTACTTCAAATCTTTTATATAAATTTTGAAAGGCAACTGTTTTATTTAAAATTGCTTCACCACCATAATGTGAATCGGTGGTTTTTTCAATAATTTTATTATGTTGATACTGTTGCCATACTAACGGTTTAACAGGTAGCGGCATATTGGGGTCAATTCCTTCAACCAATGAAAAATCCGAAACTGTTGCAGTATTGGTTGTTCCGCCATCACCAAACAAAATATTAATATAATACTGAACATCTTCGGTGCTAACCGTTTCAAATTCGATAGAAATATCCGTCCATTCGGTTTCAGAAACAGAATAACCTTTATACGCCTTATAGGTAACAAGTGAACTTGATTTAGAATCTAAAGCACTGCTGCCAAAGGGTACTTCGACACCCTTAGGTACTGCAAAAATTTCAATACGATTTATTGCATTTGCTTTAACAGAAAACTTAATTGTATATTCTTTATCAGGAACCGTTTCAATGGCGGTATACAAATTTTGGTAAGCAACGGTTTTGTTTAAAACGGCATAACCGCCATAACGAGAATCGTCGGTTTCTACAATACTTTTATTCCACCTATAACCTACCCAAGATGGTGTATCTGCATTAGATAAAAGATTATTGCCAAAAGTTTGTCCATTGGCTGAGATTATGGAGTTTGCGATAACAGATGCAAACATAATCACAAAACAAAGAACAATACTTGTAATTTTTTTCATAATCGTATCTCCTTTATAATAATAAGCCAAATTTTAGTCGTTCATAGTTGTATATACTGCAACACCAAAGGCAGGAATTTCATCCGCAAGAGACGTTGAAATGTTCTTAAAAGTTTTATCTGCCATAATAATTTCTGCCTTTTCATCAGGAAGGCAGGTAGCGGGATTAAAGAGATGACGATTTAGGGAAACATCACCTAAAGTCTTTTCAAAAGAAATCATAAATTCATCATCCTCGTCCTTGCAATTTACAACAACAAGGGTAATATCCCCATCAGGAGAAACTGACATTGTTGTGTGAAGGTTGTTTTCACCAAACCCTTCATAAACCTTTGTGCCCTCGCCCTCTATATATCTGCTTATTAAGGCGAATGCATAGTAAGATTTATGTGGAATAAGCGACCTTGTAAGCACAGGCATTAAACCGGCACGCTGGTCACCATCTACAAATGCATCATGAGTTGTTGCGTGATTGTTTGGCCACTGTTGGTCAAATAGAGTCCACAGCAAAGAGCTTTGTGCGCCTGCATTCATCATAGCAATAGCGGCGGTGACAATCTCTGCACCATGGGAATCGCGGGAATGATCTCTATCATAAATGGAATCGTATTCATCATAACAAAAAGGATGATTGTTGGAATAGCTAATACCTAATTTCGTCCATTTATACCAATCATAATAAGCGTCATTAGTTCCACCTGCTAAAGTCATTCCATTACCTATAGTGCAATCCCAATTATTGTAAGAATCAGAAAAATCCCAGTTCGGAACAATAGAAATATTAGATCCTACCTCACGCAAGGTAAGATTGTCAACATAACTTATTCCCTGCGTCGAAATGTCGTGGAAACCACCAATAATACCGCTTTTGGCATCACCCGAATTAAAATGCAGGGTGAACCGTTTGTATTCTTCGCCAAGTTCATCAGCTCTTATAGAATATGTACTGCCATTTGCTACCGGCTTCTCAGGTCCACCGCCCGTAGCGTGTATATCATTTCTGCCGTTATCAACAAAAACACCAAAATGAATATTTCCGTTTAACGACGCTATATTTGCAGGATCAACACTTGAAGGATGAAATAAAACATCTATAGAAACAACATAATCTGTATTGGGCTTTAATTTTACCGTTTGACGAAATCTTGCACCGGCAAGTAACATAGATATGGCTGTTTTACCCGTTTTAATATGCTTATTTCCGATTATGGCAAGTCTTTCATAAGTATGGCTTGAGTAGATATCAATTACATCCTTAATCTCATCGTTTTCTGACAGCCATTTAAGCATTTCAGAAGTAATTCCACTGCCTTCGTTAGACCCCATAAGCTTTACTAAATGACGTTGATTGTTATGCACTAAGGTTTCGTGTGCGGCTTTAACAGCATCAGCCCAACAATTATAAAAATTTAGGTTCCCAAAACCGTGGTTGGGTTCGGTAAACATAACAAGGATTTTAATGTTGGTGAAACCACGAATTTCAATCAATTGACGTACCGTTTCACTAACCCAATCGGCATAATTCTGAACACTCTTTTCCCAATCTCCTTGAACCATAAAGGGACTTTTGCCGTTCCAAGATGAAGAATCAATATCTCCGGGACAACACCAACCTGCATTAAGGGCAACAGTTATGTTGGCGTCTTTCATTCGTTTAAGCCACTTGTAAAAAGCAGTCATAATATTGTTATTCCAATCCCAAGTATTGGTTTTTTCATCCCACGCCCACCACTTATAAAAAGTACGAGCAATTTTAAGTTTCATTTTGGCGGCACGTTCTGCCTCTAAAACACATAGTTCATCAGAATAAATTCGTCCTGAATTATCGGGCATACCTGCATATCCGTGATAAACGGCACCATTACCCCAAAAATCCTCTTGAACGGGAGTTGAATTAACGATTTTCAGTTCTTTCACATTGCCCACCTTTTTAGCAAAACACTTTATATAAAATTCGTCCGATTAATAGGTTTATGCACCATAAAACATTACAATTTTATCATACTTAAATTAATGCAAAAAAACAATACAAATGCAAGACATCTTTTTATAAATTCAAGACACTTGCATAATTTTGGCAATGAATTTCTACTGCTATCCTTACTAAATACCTTGAAAAATCCGCCTGATTTCGCTATATACTCCTAAAAAATTAAACGGTGCAAACTTTTCGAAAAATCTGCACCGTTTTTTATCTACTTAAACATTTTTCTATATTCATTTGGGGGCATACCGAAATAATTTTTAAATGCGGTATTAAAATAGTATTGATTATTATACGAAAACATTTCACTTAATTGTTGCAATGAAAGTTCACTGTTTTTTATATATTTGCCTATTTTTTCCATTTTTTCTCTATTTATATATTTAGCGGGTGAAATCCCTTCTTTTTCCAAGAAAATTCTTGCAAGTTGTCTTTCACTCATATGACAGTAAGAAGCAACCTCTCTAACTGATAAATTACGTTCAATATTATCAGAAATGAATTTTTTTGTTAAATCTAAACGTGCATCTCCGCTTGTGTCTTTTGTATCAGCATCAACCTCTTTATAACCAACAGTCCTAAAAAGCGTAATAAATAATTCAATGATTCTGTTTTCAATTATTAAATTTGCATAGGCGGATTTTTGTTTAAATTCTTCAGAAATAAAAACAATATTGTTCACCATATTTTTATCAGCTTTACCTAAGTGCAACGAATCAAACGGCATATCTTCCGAATTAAAGGTAAGTGAATATTTTATTAAATTTTCAGAAGTAAAAGTGACTTTATGTTTGAGTTTTGGCGGAATTATTATGAATTCATTTTTATGTACTTCGTAAATTTTCGAGTCAATCTCATAAAATTGACATCCACTGAAAACTATATGGATTTCATATTCAGAATGCCAATGACTTTTACTTGTCGTTGTTTTATAATCATTATTATTATATACCAATTTTTTCAGATAACAGTTTTTTATATTATGCGATAAAACAGCAAGTCTGTCACCTGTTGTGCCGTTTTGCCTATATAATATCTTCATAGCATCACCTGTGAGTTATTTTACACTATTTTTATCTTAAAATCAATATATGTCTTAAATTTATAAAACAGTGTCTAATTTTTATATTTATAACTAACTCAAAATGTGATATTATTTATTTACAGTTTCAAAATGGAGGAATGCGTTGTGGAAATTTTTACAACTATGATCACGCCTTATAATTTAGATGGCAGCGTAGATTATAAAACCGCCGAAAAGTATGTAGATTGGTACTTTGAAAACGGTCTAAACGGTATATTCGCCGTATGCCAATCAAGTGAGATTTTTTATCTTTCCCTTGAAGAAAGGGTTGAATTAAACCGAATAGTATACACACGTGCTAAAGAACTTGAAAAACAAAGCGGCAAAAAATTCACCGTTGTATCTTCCGGTCATATTTCCGATACAATAGAGGCTCAAGCAGAAGAATTAACTGCAATTTACAATTCAGGTACCGATGCATTAATACTAATCACCAATCGTCTTGATATAAATAATGAAGGTGATGACCTATTCATTAAAAATGCCGAAAAACTTTTATCACTTTTACCAAAGACCGCAAAGCTCGGTTTTTATGAATGTCCTTACCCCTACAAAAGACTGGTAACACCAAAAATTTTAGATTGGTGCCTTTCTACAAATAGATTCGTTTATATGAAGGATACTTGTTGTGATATAAAAATAATTGAAGAAAGATGCAAATTGCTTAAAAACAGTAATTTCAAACTTTTGAACGCCAACTGCCAAACCTTATTGGAAAGTATGAATTTAGGGGCAGACGGATATTGCGGTATTATGTGTAATTATCATCCTAAACTATATTCTTGGTTAGGCGAAAATTATAATAAAGACTTTGAAAAAGCCAAACTTGTACAATCTGTTATAGGCACGTTTGGTTTTACCGAAGTTGGACTTCCCTATCCGCTTACAGCAAAATATCACATGAATTTGTGCGGTATTCCAACCGAAAACATAGCAAGAAATCGCAAAAGCGAAGAACTTACTTTGTATGCAAAGGATGCTATGCATCAAATGAAATATGCAACAGATTTTTTGGAAAAAATGCTTTGATATAAGACTAACTATTAAAAGTCAAGTCTAAAAAATCAAAAAATGTTGTGAATTGTATGACGGTAAAAAGGCATAACGAAACAGACGTCAAAGACGCCGAATTTCAAGTGAATTAGAAAGTTAGGT
>SVPZ01000020.1 GCA_015065605.1 Oscillospiraceae bacterium
GCTTTCTTTTGGTCTAAAAAGTCGATTTACCCAAGGATTTGTGCAAATTGAGTTGGACAAAAATCAGCGAAAACCCTAGTGTTTATGCGGTTTTTTCAACTTTTGTCCTATTATAACACATTCCTCGATTCTTCTCACAATACCTGTTGCTTTCATAATATATTAACTCCTCTTTCTCTTAATTAAATGAATAATGAAAAATGAATGATGAAGAATGAATAATTAATGTGTCGGCGAAGCCGACATTATATATATCGTGCCAACGGCACACCGAAATTATTCATTATTCACTATTCATTATTAATTCGCAACGCTGCACTACTCAAGATTATGTGGTTTTTCTTGTTTTTTTATTGCCTGTATGCTACAATAAAGTCAAAATAAAGCGCGGTGTATTTAGTAAGAAAGGGGAGAGCGTTAGTGCCTACCATATCTCGCGAGGAATTATTTTGGAAAAAGAAAGAATTTATCTCTTTTGTTTTAAGCATTTTGGTTTTTTTCATTCACTCCTATTTTGTAACCGACCAAATTGACGGAAGTCTTGTTTCGGTTATTAACCAAAAGACCGCTTTCTTTTTCTGCAAATCTATTACGCAATTTGCAGTTCCCACCTTTTTTATGCTGTCGGGTGTTACCTTCTTTAAAAATTACAGCAACAAGAAATATGCGGAAAAAATAAAATCCAGAGTATTCACCCTGATTATTCCTTATTTATTATGGAACAGTATATGGATGCTTTACGAAATACTCTGTTCTTACTCGTTTTTATCTAATTTTACGGATAATACCGCGCCCTTTCAACTCACTCTTTTAAACGTATTAAAGGGTATATTCTTTTATGGATGTAACAACCCATTTTGGTTTATATTTGATTTGATTATCTATTCCCTTGCCGCCCCCGTGATCTTTCTTATTATTCGAAATAAGTATATCGGCATTGTGTCAATCGTTGCCCTTTCGGTTCTTTCGTTCTTTGGAATACAACTTCCGCCTGCGGTATTCTATTTATCCACTTCAATAATTTTCTATATGACAGGCGCTTTAATGGGATACCATTATTTTGATTTCATACTGAAAAAGCCGAAAAAATCAACGCAAATTTTTTCATTGATTTTTCTTATAGCGTATATCGTTGCCAAGAACGCGGTGCCTGCCGACCTGCAATACGATAATCCTCTTACCGAAATAATTACCTTTACGCTCTGCGCGTTTTCTTTCTGGAATATTTCGGATGCTTTTATTGAAAAAATCAAACCAAGGGCGATATATTCCCGTTCATTTGCCATTTATGCAATGCACTTGGGACTTTCAGGTATTGTTTGGAAAATATTAGGCATTTGCTTACCTAAAAAAGAGTGGGTTCTCATTCCGCAGTTTTTCTTAAAGGTGATAATAACGGTTATTATAATAAATCTTATTTGTTTATTCTTGGAAAAATTCTTACCAAAGGTATATAACGTTCTTATGGGAAACCGTATAAGACGTAAGCAATAAATAGTAGGGAAGTATTTCCTTAAAAACGCGAAATTTTGGCACAATAATGCGTTAAAAAGCCATAGTACGCTTTACGTACTATGGCTTTTTGCCTGTTCGATAAATTCTGCGCGGTTTAAAAGCCTCGCTTCTTTGCGTACCTATTAAATCTCGGGGGCAATATAGCCTTTCTCGTTAAGAGCGTCGCTGATTTTATCAAGAACCTCGTTGGATTCTGCTCTTACGGTGTGATAATGATATCCGCCCGTAATATTCATAAGTTCGCTTGATTTTCCCGTTCTGACTCCCTCGATAAACTGTTTTACCTGAAGTTCAGAGAAGATGTTCAACGGCGCTTCCATTTTGCCGTAAACCTTATGCCAAACAAATACGTCGACGACGGTACCGCCAAGGCTTACGATAAGATTTAATTCGTCTTCGGTTTGAGCGGTAGTGTGGAACACCTTAAAAACACGTTCTTTAAGTGGCGATTTTTGAATGATATATCCGTTGTGAGTTGAAAGAATATCATATCCCAAGCCCTTAAGAACGGTTATATCCTGAACTATAATCTGTCTTGATACACCAAATTCTTCCGATAGTTTACTGCCTGAAATGGCTTCAGGGGAGGAGAGAAGCAGATTTACTATAGCTGTTCTTCGTTCACGCGCCTTCATAGACTCACCTCGTTATACAGAGTGTAGATTTTTGAGCGAAAGGTCTAATATGGGGGCAGAGTGGGTGAGGGCGCCGCTTGAAATATAATCAACGCCAATGCCGGTTAATTTTGCAACGTTTTCTCTGGTAACGTTTCCGCTGCATTCGGTTTCTGCTTTTCCTGCGCACATTGCTACAGCCTTTTCCATATCAGAAACGCTCATATTGTCGAGCATTATAATGTCTGCGCCCGCATTAAGCGCTTCTCTGAGCATATCAAGGTTTTCTACCTCAACTTCAATTTTGCGGACAAAGGGCGCGTATTCCTTAGCCATCATAATAGCCTTTTCAACACCGCCTGCCGCACCGATATGATTATCCTTTAAGAGAATACCGTCGCTGAGATTATAGCGGTGGTTATATCCTCCTCCAACCTTAACGGCATACTTTTCGAAAAGTCGCATACCCGGTGTGGTTTTACGGGTGTCAAGAAGCTTTGTCTTTGTGCCTTCCAACATTTTAGCAATAGAGCGTGTATAGGTTGCAATACCGCTCATACGCTGTAAATAATTAAGGGCGGTTCTTTCACCTGAAAGGAGTACGCGTATATCACCGCGAACAACACCTAATTTCTGTCCGTTTTTTACTTGGTCGCCGTCTATGCAGTTAAATATTACTTCGGTTTTTTCATCGAGAAGTTCAAAAACTCTTTTGAAAACGTCAAGACCTGCGATAACGCCGTCTTCTTTACAAATAAGCTCTACCTCGCCCAGCTGATATTCTTTCATAACGGAATTGGTGGTAATATCCTCGCTTGTGATATCCTCTTTTAAGGCTAACATAATTAAATCGTCTGCGTTTAATTTCATTGAGATATTATTCATGGCTTTGTTTCTCCTTTTCTATTGCTTTTAAAACCAGTTGCTTATATTTTTCTGCATAGTCGCGATACTGTGTGGGGTTAAGGGGGCGATTATCGGAAAAGTCCGATTCTTTATAGTTATCCATTATATGCTCTGCCGCTCTTTTTGCAAACACAAGACTTTCAAGCAGAGAATTACTTGCCAGACGGTTTCGTCCGTGAACACCGTTGCAGGCGGTTTCGCCCGCCGCATACAGACGGTTCATAGAGGTCTTACTGTATCGGTCAACGTCTATACCGCCCATAAAGTAGTGCTGTGACGGAACTACGGGAATAGGCTCTTTTGTTACGTCGTAGCCCTCTTTAAGACAGTGCTGATAAATATTGGGAAAATGGGCTTTTATTTCTTCCTCCGGAATAGGCGCAAAGGATAACCAAACGTGTTTACTGTCTTCCTTTTTCATTTCGCTTAAAATGGCGTTTGCTACCACGTCGCGCGGCAACAGTTCGTCAACGAAGCGCTCTCCCTTGGAATTGAGGAGTATTGCGCCTTCTCCACGCACCGACTCGGAAATCAAAAATTCACGTCCGTCCTTTTCGGTATAGAGAGTAGTGGGATGAATTTGTATGTAGTCGATATGCTGAAGTTTAATGCCGTGCTTTAAGGCAAGCGCTATTGCATCTCCCGTAAGGTGCTTATAATTTGTGGAGTGCTCGAAAATTCCACCTATACCGCCCGTTGCAAGAACGGTATAATCGGCAGTAATTTTTGAGTATTCGCCGTTTTCACTATGACCGATAATACCGAAACATTCGTTGTTTTCACAAATGAGGTCAACCATGGTATAGTTTTCGATAATGGTGATATTATCTCTGCCTCTTGCTGTTTCAAGAAGGTGAGAGGTAATTTCTTTGCCCGTTTCGTCCTCGTGGAAAAGAATACGGGGACAGGAATGGGCGCCCTCTCGCGTGTAGGTGAATTTCTCTCCGTCCTTTTCAAAATTAACGCCGAAGGCGATAAGGTCGGATATAACCTCTCGGGAGGAATGAATCATAATGTGAACCGAATCGGGATTGTTTTCGTAGTGTCCCGCCTTCATTGTGTCTTCGTAAAATGAATCGTAATCCTTTTCGTCGCGTAAAACGCATATACCGCCTTGGGCAAGATATGAATCGCTTCGTCGTGCCTTATTTTTGGTTACGATAGTTATCTTTTTTTCTTTTGGAATATTAAGGGCGCAGTAAAGACCTGCCACACCGCTTCCCACTATTAAAATATCTGTTTTTAAGTTATTTTGCAAGTTCTAACATCCTCTCAAGAGGTTTAAGCGCGTCTTTGCACACTTTTGGGTCAACCGTTACTTCTTTATCTTCATTTTTTAACACCGATAAAAGTTTTTCAAGGGTGTTAAGCTTCATATCGGTACAGCAGGGGCGAGGGTTGGGATAATAAAAACACTTCTCTCTGTTATCGGTAATCAGCTTATAATCCACTCCGTCTTCGGTGCAAATTATAAATTCTTTTGGGTTACTGTTTTTTGCATAGGCTATAATATCGGCGGTACTGCCAACGTAATCGGATAACTCTATAACCGACGCGTCACATTCGGGGTGGGTTAAAACCTTTGCATCGGGATGATTTTTAAGTTCAATCAGCACCTGCTCCGCTTCAATTTTTGCGTGAATTGGACAACAACCGTCGTTAAGAATAATGTTCTTTTCGGGCACCTGTTTTGCCACAAAGCTTCCGAGATTTTTGTCAGGTATAAAGAAGATATTTTTATTAGGTAACGCTTTTACGATTTTTACGGCATTGGAGGACGTAACGCAAACGTCACTTTTGCATTTAAGATATGCTGTAGAGTTTATGTAGCATACTACCGCAAGGTCATCATATTTTTGGCGCATCTCTTCAATAATACCGTCTTTAACCATATGAGCCATAGGACAGTCGGCGGTTAAATCGGGCATAAGCACCTTTTTATCGGGATTAAGGATTTTTGCGCTTTCTCCCATAAACTTTACTCCGCAAAAAACGATAATATCGGCGGTACTTTGCTTTGCAATTTTTGCAAGATAAAATGAATCTCCCACAAAGTCGGCTACTTCCTGAACCTCTTCAGGAGCATAATAGTGAGCAAGTATAATTGCGTTTTTTTCCTTTTTAAGTTGTTCGATTTGATTTTTCATACCTTCTACCTCATCACACGAACGGTTTAATTGCGTTTTATATTATACCGCCGAGCTTTACATCTGTCAACTTATCTGTAAACTTTTTTGGTGTAGAACATTTAGAATCAGCGTTATTATAATTTGTTTATAATAAACAAGAAGAAAAACCTAAAAAACAAAAAAACAACGGAATTTCCGTTGTTTTTTGTTTTTAAGCCTTTAAAATACGGTTTTTGCCTTCTTTTTTTGCTTGATACATTGTTTGGTCGGCAAGGGCGAAGAAATCATTTTCGCTTAAACCGTCACGGTAATCTGCTATGCCTGCTGAAAATGTTATGATTTTTTCGGTAAAGAAGAAATTCTGGGTTTTAAAATCATTTAATATGCTGAGCAGTTTTTTGTGCGCACTTGAAATATTTTGATGTTTTAAAATTATTGCAAATTCTTCTCCGCCGTAACGGCATAAAACGTCATGTTTCGAACAATGCTTTTTAATTATCTTTGAAAGTGTTAAAAGTACCTCATCACCACGGTCGTGTCCGTAAGTATCGTTTATAAACTTAAAGTCGTCAACGTCAATTACAGCAAGACACAAATCTTCATCTTCCTTTTTGTCGTCAATAGCAGATTTAAGCTGATGATAAAAGGCATTGTGATTATAAAGACCTGTCATCTGGTCACGTTGAACGTTATCTAACAGCATATTGTTCTGCTGTGCCTGTGCATCTATTGTGGAAGAATTATTCCTTGAAAAATTGATGGAAACGATTCCACACAAATAAGAAATTATTGAAAAGCCGAAAAGCACTATCAAATTAAGAAAAGAAGTTAAATTGAGACCTTTTTCGTACCGCAATGCGAAAAGGGTGCAAAGCAGGATAAATACCGAGGAAAAAAGACATGTGTTAAGCAATCTTTTATCGTTAAAGGTTGCCGACAGCACCATTGGGAAAACAAAGGCACAACCCGTTACGGCGTATTCTTTGTGAAAAACCGCTACTATAAGTGAAGTGACAAGTGCTGCTACGATAATGATTGTGTTTTTTTGTCTTCTTTTTAATTTGGAAGAGTTAGTTAAAATCCTTGCAATGATATGATTTATAACGTTAATTAAAATAGGCAGTATTACTTTAATTCGTAAATAATTATTTTGCAAGGATAACTGCTCGATACCCAGATTGACGAAAATTATATAACCGATAATTTCAAACAGAGATATGGTGAGTACGGTCAATGCGTGAGCGTTAGTGAGCTGACGTCTAAAGGTATCCTGAAGAAAATTATTGTTCATTTTTTTGTGCCTTTTTCATTTCCTCTTTGTTATTATACATAGCCTGGTCGGCTCTTGCGAAAACGTCCTTATAAGCCTTGTCGGTTTCGGGATTATAAGAAGCAACACCTTTGGCAACCGATACATAAAGCTTTTCTTCGCCTACCGTTATAACCTCTTTAGAGCAGAGTTCGTCGAATTTTTCCAATAAAGAAAGGTGATTTACAAAATCCATATTCTGAAGAATTACAACGAATTCGTCACCGCCGACACGGAAAACGGGACTGTCTTTAAAGGTTTCGGTAAGGAGTTTTGACGTACGGATAATAAGCTCGTTACCGATATCGTGACCGTAGTTATCGTTAGTAATTTTTAAATTGTTAATATCGGCAACCAAAACGCCGAACAGTGAATTATTAAGACCTATACCGTCGTTTAATTCTTTAATCATTTCACTGTATGCGGTAGTGTTTTTGATATTGGTTAAAGAATCCTTATAGGCAAGCGCGTTAATATAGGCGGTGTATTCCTGAATCTTTGCATAGGTTTCGGAAAGAACTGCGGAAAGGGTGCCTATTTCATCCTTTGTATTAACGGTAATCTGCAATGAATCTGTTTCCACGTTGCCCTCCGAAATTTTCTTTGCGGCGTCTGTTAATTGTGTTAAAGGACGCACAATTCTGTGTGTTACTATAATGGTATAAATTATAGCAACTATAAGCACGACAATAAAGGCAAGTACTATATTAAAAAGCATTGGGTGAATTTCGTGCTGAATATCTTTATAATCAGCGCGAAGTTCCAAATACATACCGTTTTGCAAGGCTGCCGTTGCTTTGGTGTGAGGATTACTGCTTGCTTCACCGTTTGCGTCGTTATAGGCGGTTTTACCGTCTTTAGCCAGAAGAAGAGCAGAACCGTGCTCATATACTGAAATGTTATTTATGGTATTAACCAGATAGCCGAAGTCCATATCAAAGCCTATAACACCCAGCAGTTGGCCGTCTTTATATAAAGGAATGGTATAGGAAATAAGCTTTAAATCATAACCGGGGAAGAAGTAGGGGTCAAGCCAGGTGGCTTCTCCTTTTTTTATTGACGTATAATACCATCCTACGTTTTTAACGTCGTTTTCGGGATATTTGGAAAGGTCGGTAACAGGCATTTCCTTTACGGTCAAATCTTCGCTTAAAAGATTGTAATATCCTGTAGTAGAGTCGGAAAATTCGGGATTAACGCGGAAAAAATATCCTTTAATGCCACTTGTATTAACTGCAATTTCCGAGAACATTTTTTTGGTTTTATCAAGATATGCTGCGCGGAATTCGGGATTTTTGAGTTTTTCCAAATCGTCTATTTCGCTTTTGGCGTAATGCTGCATAATATTAGCCGATTTCTTTATATCACCCAGTTGATCGTTAATAAGGGCGGCTTCCTTTAAGGTGACGTTATTTAAAATTCTGTCAGCGTCCTTATGCATTATTTTGTGGGTCATATTAACGGCGATTGCAGAAACAATAGCTGTAATAACCAAAAGTCCTGAAATAACCACCAATAATATTTTATTTTGAATGGATTTCAATTAAAAGGCCTTCTTTCTATATACCTTCAACGTTAGTGATGATTTTGTGGTATCCTTCAAGCACTATCATATTATCAGAGTCTTTAACTCTTTTTCCGCTCATTCTAATCATTACGTCACCGAGCTTAGCGTGTAACCACGGAAACTCAAGCTGAACGGATTTGTTGGAGTAGATCATTTTTCTGATTCCTTCAATTACGTAAGAGTAATAATCGGGATGAATTTTTGAAGTTAAGTAATCGTAACATTCCTTAGGGGTGTATTTAACGTCAATTCCCAAGGATTTCTCCATAGTGTCATCAATATGAATTTCAAAATGATTGATATCAAGATTGATACGCATTTTCCAAAGACCTAATTCGTTTTCGCGAAGAATATCAGAGGAGTTAAAGTGAATAATGCCCATTTTTTCCTTGAAATCATAAAGCTGATTTATAAATTCAACCCTTTGACTGTATTCTTTTGATGTTTTGTCAATATAGGTCTTTTCAATAATTTCAGCTGTGTTGGGTTTATCAAAAAGATACCCCTGAATAATGTCGGGAAGTAAAAGTTCCAAGGTTACCAGTTCTTTAGTGCTTTCAACACCCTCGCAACAGGTTCTTATAGCATTACTTTTTGCAAACTCTATAACGTTGCTTATAAGCTTATGGTTATAGGTGTCATTTTCTATACCGCTTACAAATACGCGGTCAATTTTGATTTCGTCGATATTAAGCTGCTTTAGGTAACCAAGATTTGAATATCCCGTTCCAAAATCGTCTATTGCAAAATTGATGTCAAAGGTTTTAAGAGTTTTTATGGTATCAATAATCTGCTGACAGCCGTGCAGATCCATAGATTCTGTGATTTCTACGGTTAAAGCGCTGCTGTCAATGTCAACCTTTCTTATGGTGTTAATGATTTTTTCGGCAAGAAAGGTATCCTCAAACTGAATAGCGGAAAAGTTTACGCTGACCTTAAGGTTGGGTATGTTTTCGCGCCATTTTTTACACTGAGTAAGGGCTTCGGCAAGCACCCACATTCCAACCTCTTTTATAAGATGTGAATGTTCGAGAAGAGGGATAAATTTATCGGGGAATACTCTGCCCAGTTTGGGTGAATTATAGCGAAGCAGTGCTTCAATACCGTATATCTCGTAGGTACCCGCCTTAAGCTGAGGCTGATAATGAACCTCGAAGCCTTCGAAATTATTTTCAACACTTTGCTTTAATTCTTCAAGTAAAGCGAGGGCGGCTATTTTTTCTTTAAGGTCTTCGGGGGAGAAGAACTGAATACGGTTATTTGAAATTTCTTTAGCCCTTTTAAGCGTCATATTAACGGAATCCAAAAGCTGAGTTTCATCATAGAAAAGGTTTTTGTCAATAGGTACTGCGCTTGCAGTAAAGGTGCATTTTTCAAGCATTGTGCGTGTAATCGTTTTGTAAACCGAAACAACCTCGTCTTCGTTTTTCGCATTTAAGGTGAGAGCAAAATAGTTGTGGTCAACGTGATAAGCGGTGATGAGATTAGGAAGATTTTCGCAAACCTCGGCAACTTCCTTTAAAAGCGCGTCGCCGTATTCTCTGCCGTGAGAAAGGTTAATGGCGGCAAGTCCGTCAATGTCAAGCAAAAGCAAGTATCCTGTGCTTTCTTTAAACAATTTTTCAAGGTCAATACGAAGTTTATTCTTGTTCCAAAGACTTGTAAGAGGGTTAAAGAGGTGTCTTACGTTTTCTTCGCTTACACGTCCCATCATTACGTAGGGCTGTCCGTTATCATCTCTTATAACGTTTCCGTGACAGTTAATCCATACCTTTTCGCCGTTGCGGTTTATCCAACGGTAATCCATATTGTGAGTATCTTTTTTGCCTTCCTTTATTTCGTTAAGACTTTTCAGTACGGCGTTTTGATCGGCAGGATGAATAATTCGCATAAGCTCGGGAGTACTGTTAACTCGGCTGCCGTCTTTGCGAACGTCAAAATTTTTGTCAATGTCACCGAAAAACCATCTTTTATCCTCGTTAATATTCCAGATAAAAAGAAAGTCGTCGGTGGAGTGGTTAATAGACTCAATTAACTTAAGCGCTGTTTGAAATCCGTTTTCTGTTTTTAAAAAACTGTCCATAAAATCACCTTTTAAATAAAAATTGGTGCCGTGGAAAAATATAATAATCTAAAATATATTATATTTTAAAAAGATGGATTTGTCAATGCTTGTCAGGTTTTATAAAAAAGAGTAATTATATATTTGGATTTACAACGTCGGCTTAATGTGATAGAATATATAAAAGGCGGTGATTTTATGGCTGAAAAAACATCGAAAATAAGAGATTTTTCTCTTGATAATATACGCTTTTTTTTGATTTTCACGGTGGTGTTTGCTCATTTACTGGAAATATTCCGCGCATTTTCCGGAAGTGTTTTTATTTATCGGTTTATATATTCCTTTCATATGCCCTTATTTATCTTCCTTTTTGGATATAACGTAAAATTTTCACCCAAAAAGATTATATTTCGTTGGTTTATTCCCTATCTTATATTCCAAAGCGCATACATACTGTTTTCAAAATACGCGCTGAAAATTGATACTGAATTTCAGTACACAACGCCTTATTGGCTGCTTTGGTATATGCTCGCTTGTATATTTTATCAACTGATTTTACCGCTTATCAACACAGACGTTAAAAGAAAACAAGCGTTGATTTTAACTTTATCCTTTGTTATAGCGCTTGTCGTCGGTTTTGAAGAAAGCATTGGATATTATCTTTCCTTATCACGTATTTTAGTATTTATGCCTTGGTTTTTGCTTGGTTATTACTTTAAAAAGAACGGTACGGTGGATGTAATATCCTCTCGCAAAAAATTAAAGATATCTCTGCTGATTTCTGCGGTGGTTATTATTGTTTTATCTGCGCTGTTTCTTTATTATTCGAAAATAAATAACGGATTGCTTTACGGTGCTTTGCCCTATTCAAAATGCAACGGCAAAATAACACTTCGCGCGGCAATTTTTCTGATTGCGTTTTCGCATCTTACGTTATTGTTTATCGGACTTAAAGGTTTTTTGAATAAAAGGAAGTTTTTGATAACAAATATAGGTCAAAACACTCTGCCCGTATTTTTACTGCACGGATTTATTATAAAGGCTTTGCCCGTTTATTTCCCTGATTTATTGCAATATCCTTTAATAACGCTTTTACTATCCTTCGTTATTCTTTTAATCCTCGGAAATAAACTTTTTAATAAAGCGGTTTACTATATCGGTTTTTCTTGGCTTGAAAGATTTTTTTAAACGGCAAAGCAAAAAGTAATACGTGTTATAATTTTCAGTAACTTATATAAGCAAACACGAATAATCCGAACCTGATTTTAAAGGCTCAATTTTCGTCTTTGCATTGTTAAAATACTCGTTAATCCGTCAGGATTAACTGCGTTTTGTGCCTCGCACAGCCAAAAATTCAACTCTTTAAAATTCTGCGACCTAAAACGGGCAGAATTTGGAGTGATTTTTGGTGCGGAAGAATCCGTCAGGCTAATGCCTACGGGTGATGACAAACCGAAAAGTGCCGAAAGAATGCCGTTTTAGGCAGGTTCGGATTATTCGTGTTTGCTTAGGATGGTGGTAATATGAAAAACAACGTATTAATTATAGGTGACAGTTATTCTACCTTTAAGGGCTTTATTCCCGAAGATTACGCTTTTTATTATTCGGAAGAAGAAAGGGAAGGAACGGGTGTAACTCGGGTTGAAGAAACCTGGTGGCATTTATTAAAGGAAGAAGCAAATCTTAATATCCTGCTTAATGACAGTTGGTCGGGTTCTACTATCGGTTATACCGGTTATAACGGAAACGATACCTCAAAGTCATCCTCCTTTATATATAGGTTAAGACGTCTTAAAGAAAACGGCTTCTTTGAGGAAAACAGAATAGATAAGGTTTTTGTTTTCGGCGGAACTAACGACAGTTGGTGCGGTGCGCCTCTTGGTGAAATAAAAACCGATAATATTAGTGAAAATGATTTATATAACGTATTGCCTGCAATCTATTACTTTTTCGCTTCGTTAAAAGAATTTTTGCCGAAAACAAAAATTTACTGTCTTATGAATACGAATCTTTTGCCTGAGATTTACGATTGCTTTAATACGGTTTGTGAAAAACTTGATATTTTGCCTATAAAATTTGAACACATAACCAAAAACGGCGGTCATCCCAATATTCAGGGAATGATTGATATTAAAAATGCAGTTTTAAAGGCGCTATAAAAAAACCGGAGTGAAAACTCCGGTTTTTTATTGCATTTGTTTTTTAGTAGTTGCGGATTTCATTGTTTGCGTCGGTAAGGTAGTCTTTATATTGTCTTTTAAAATGAAGCGGTGTCATTTTAAATTGCTTTTTGAAAAGCTGTATATAGTTAGAATAGTCGTGAATTCCGCATTTTATTGCGGCGTCGGTTACCGAGTCTCCATTTTTAAGAAAATCCTGAGACAGTAAAAGTCGTTTTCTTACAAGCATCTTTGTGGGCGATACTCCAAGTGTTTTTTTGAAACGTCTTTCCAATGTATTTATACTTTGGTTTACGTGGGATGCTATGTCCTTCACAGTAATATTCTCGGTTAAGTGGTCGTCCATAAAAGTAAGTGCATTAAGTATATCGGGTGGTACAGTCTTGGCGGTTGCATCTGCGCACATCGGTACGCTCTCTCTTAAAATGCTGAAAAAGGTAAGTATCATAATTTGCCTTTTTAAGCTGTCTATAGGATTATACAAAATATCCTCCAAAATATCGATGACCTTTGAAAGCTTTTCCTCGTCTAACTTAAAAAGATTGTTTTCGCCTTTGTTTCTGTTATAAAAAATATCCATAAAATCTTCATTTTCATCAGCAGTAAAGGTTATCCAGTAATATTCGTCGATTCCGTTTGAATGATGGATTCCGTAGTGATATTCAAAGGGCTTGGTTATGATAACACTGCCTCTTTCAATTGGATATATGTTATTTTCTACTGCAAAAGATACGTCGCCTCTAAGATTTATATAAATTTCACATTCATTGTGTATATGAGGCTCTATAATGGGCGCGTTGCGATTTTCTTCCGATGTGATACGTCTGGTGTGGGTGATACGAATGTTTATTTCACCTATTTTTTTTGTTACAAATGCTTTCCATATCATAAAATCACCTTGTCAAGTTTTACTAATGCATATTTTATCATATTTTTAGGTGAAAAATCAATATATTTTTCATATTTTATGATATATTATGTATTTGTAAAATGAAATAATTATAAGGAGAGGTTTCAGATGCTAAATTTACTGAAAAACAATAGGTTAAGCAAAGTATTAGGTGTTATTTGCGCAACTGTGATGATTTTATCTGCGCTTTACGTTCCGCTTATTATCAGCGCGGCAGGGCCGATAAACTCTGTTGATATTACTGATAACGAGGCTGTAGTATTTGATTTTAGCGAAACGGTTAACGACAGTAACAGCAATACCGCCGCAAAAAATGAAAATGGTATAGGCTATTATGGTTGGGGCTGGAATATTTCCCGCTATACCGATGGAGATATCACTAATGCGGTGCTTGGCGGCAATAACCAAACCAAAAACTATTGGTCAACAGGCGGTGGATATCGTATTCACACCAAAAAGGCTGACGGTACCTACGGTTTTTATGCATTGGCTCCTTCTTCAAGATACGTTGTTTCCTTTAAAATAAGGGTATTTTCTTCTCCTGTTTCGGTAGAGGGAAGCAATAAAAACAATACCACTTTTGTTAATATAGGCTATAACTCTAACTATAATCCCAATATGGCAGGTATGAATACCAACTTTGTAAATTCAATGAGCACAAGTATTCCTGTAATGAAAAGTGTTATTGACAGCAATACCTATACTCTTTACGATGCCGACGGCAATACTGCCGTTTATCCTTGTGACGATAACTGGCGTACGGTTACATATTTTATAAATACTCCCGAAGAATTTAAATACGATAATGCTCTCGCTTTCTTTAATGCCAACTATCACGGCAGTAAATATGAAATTGATGACCTTTCTGTTACCAAAATCGGCGCTGATTCGGGCGTAATAGTTTTCCGTGACGAATATTCTGCTACCGATGAAATTCGTTACGGTAACGACGGCGAAGAAATTGATTTAAGCAAAGAAGATATAAGCGATCGCGCTACCGAAACTGAGCACGTTTTCGAGGGTTGGTATAAGGATTCTGCCCGTACCGAAAAGCTTGATAAAGTGACCTTCGAAAAGGGTAAGGAAACGGTACTTTATTCCCGTTGGAAAGCACCCGTAACGGTTACCTTTAAAAATACTCTTGACGGCAGCGAAACTTACGTTACCGGTATGGCGGGCGAGGATTACTTCCTTCCAAGTGAGCCTACCGATAAAGAAAACAAAATGTGGTTTATGGGATGGTACAAGGATAGCAATTGTACTATTCCTTTGGTTGCTACAAAATTTGGCTTTGCAAATGAAACGATATATTCTTTGTGGGCAGGCGAAATCCCCGGAATAAATCAGGACTTTGAAAATTACACTAAAGACAAATATAGCGTAGAAACCGATTCTAACGGTCAAAAGGTTAAATCTAACCGTAGCATATTCGCTACTACAATGACTAAACAGAGCGAGATTACCTATGACGGTAGCGGTTATGCCGTTAAATACCGTTGGAATCCCGTTCAGATAACCGATAAAAATAACGAAAACTGGTATGATACAAGCCGTTATGAAGCAAGAGATAACTATTTCCTGATCGGTTCGGGCTTGGATGACAACACAGTTTACGTTGTTTCCTTTAAATATCTTGCCGAAAAGGCTGATGCGCCTGTTACTTTTTATCTTGCTTCGGGTTATAGTGAAAACGCGTGGGCAAACAGAAGAGATTATTGGGGACCTAAGGAAGTAACCCTTGAAAATGACGGTAAATGGCACGAAATAAGTTTTGAGTTTACCACAAAATACGTTGGTGGCTCCAACACTATGTTCTTTGGTATTAACAATACTCAAAACGTAGATACCGTAATTTATTTTGACGATATAAACGTTGAGGCGTTTGCACAGCCTTATGAAAGTGTTATTACCATAAATACGGGAATAAACGAAGAGGTTATAAATATCAAAGGCAAACGTGGAGATAAAATTGAGTTTCCGACACTTACCCATCCCGATAACGCACCCTTTGGCGGATATTATCTTGATAAAGGATTTACTAAACCTTATGAAAGCACTGTTTACGAAAGACTTCCCGTAACCCTTTATGCTAAATGGGGACCGTATGCAATGTCCTTTAAGGAATATCCCTATAAAAATGACTCTCAAAATGACCCCAATATAGTTGTTGAGCATAAAACGGGTATCGGTAACGGTGACGATCATGCTATGCATTGGTATGTAAACCGCAAAGAAGACAGTACTTTAGGCTACGGCACTACTCAGGCGATGCTTATTGCTGACCGTATGGAACACGATGCTATATACCGCGTAAAATTCGACTATAAGGTTGACGCTTCTACAAACCGCGATTTAACCCTTAAGCTCGTTTCTGCCGATAAAGCAAATATCTGGTGGCAGGATATAACCTATAACTATTCTTTCACTTCCTTTAAAATTAGTGACGATAAGGGCAAAGGTTGGCTCACAAAAGAATTTATTATTGTTAAAAACGTTAAGAACGATAAAAACTACAGATTTGCCGAAGAACTTTATCTGCGCTTTACGGGTCAAGACCAAAAAGCAGGTGAAAAGATTGACGTGCTTATTGATAACGTTCTTGTTGAAAAGATTACTGCGCCCTTCGTTTATTATGATGCGCAGGATGGCAAACAGGGCTATTTGGTAGAGGGAAAAGTAGGAGAAGAGATCAAAGCTCCTAAAAATATTCGCGCACGCGTAGGACTTGAATTAGTCGGTTGGTGCACTGAACCCGAATGTGAAAACAAGTTCACCCTTAAAAAATACGAAGCAGATACCGCCGTTAAGGTTTATGCTAAATGGAAGGATTCTTCTACATTTATATATTCTTTTGAAAACTATACAAGAAGTGATACTTCCGCATTTAATCACGGCAAGGTTGTTACCGATAAAAAGACCGGTGGCGAAAAAGCGCTTTATTTTGGCGATCGTACCGAATCGGTAGCAAATAGTTATACGATATTTGCTCTTGAAGACGAAGGAAAGTTCTATAAACTTGAAACGGGTAAGAGCTATGTTTTGACCCTTAATTACTATATTAAGTCATATGCCGAAACTAATCTTAACATTAGTTTTGTAGCTTCTACTTTTAATAACTTCTATATAGGTAATAACAGCGGTGTTACAAAACTTACACCCGGTCAGCTTATAACTCCCGTTCAGGCAAAAGAACAAAAGGGTAAATGGGTTAAGAAAACCTTTGTACTTGACGCTACTAAATTGCCTCTTGTAAACGGCACTATTGGCTGTGACCAGATTTACTGTTCTATTATAGGCGCTGAAGGTTGGGAATTCTATATTGATGACGTTGCTGTTACCCAAGTGCCAAAGGGCAAGGTTGCCGTTGCTTTTGAAACAAATGGCGTAAAGGGTTGCCCCGATTACGTAATTGGTAAAACAGGACAGGATTATTCCTCAAAAGTTCCCGAAATCCTTGAAAGAGAAGGTATGCACTTCAAAGGCTACTTTACTAAAACAAAGGACGGAAGTTACCTTGAAAAGACAAGAGGTAATATGATATTCGGCGAAACAAGTGAAACAATATTCGCTCGTTTTGTTGATTATAAGATTACCGAAAACTTTGATACAGGCTTTAATGAAAAGGCTAAAGGCGGAGAAATTGCCTATACTATCCACGACTTTGACTATGAAGTATATGATAGTGAAAAAGAGGGCAACTCAAAAGATAACGTAACAAGCGGCAGATATTCTCTCCACAGAAAAGGTAACTCGATGTATAAAGAGAACTCCGTTCTTTTAACTCTCGGTAACCAAATTTCTGAGGGTGACCGTTATACAGTTACCTTTAAGGTGAAATTAGGCAAACATTTGCATACCGACGGCGCTGTGAAAATTGTTTCAAACAGAAGCTATCAGTATGCATGGACAACGACAGGTGACTACTACCCCGTAGTTCCTATTGCTGACCTCACCGATGGACAGTGGCACGAAGTATCCTTTACCTTTAACTCAGTAGAAGCTTTTGTTTCTATACAGACACCGGGTTACGTTGAACTCTTTATGGATGACTTTGAATTTAATCTTGTGGACGAAAACGTACCTTTATCTACTCCTAAGGATTATACCGAATACGTTGCGGCAGAACGTGACGAAAACGGAAATCTCGTTTACAGAGATAGAACAGCAGTTGATATATCCACAATTATTGATGAAGGTTTAGGCAAGACCAATTTCCCGTGGATTTATGTATTCATAGGCGCAGGCGTGCTTATAGTTGCCGCCGCATTGGTGCTTTTCCTCGTTGTATTCAAAAAGAAAAAGGCATAAGGAAGGAGTGATTAATAATGAAAACCAAGATTAAAAACCTATTATGTTTAGTGTTGGCAATAGCTATGCTTACCTGTCTTTGCGCTTGCGCAGGTCAGAGTGTACCTAAAAGTGTTAATGAGGAAGGCGAGTTCATTTATTCAATCACCCGTCCCGTTAATGCGTCTTCCGAAGAAGAACTTGCCGCTAAAGATTTGCGTCTTAAATTAAAAAAGACCTTTGATTGCAAAATCACTCTTAATAAAGATAAAGCGGTAGAGGATTATAAGGGCAATTACGAAATTCTTATAGGCGATACAAACCGCGAAGAAAGTGAAATTGCCAAACAAAGACTTATTGACAATCACGTTAACTGTTCGTCAGATTTTATTATCAAGGTAATTGGTGAAAAAATTTGTATTCAGGCAGTAAACGACGAAATGCTGACTCTTGCTGAAAAATGGTTTGAACAAACGTTTTGTGAAAACATAGAAGATTGGGCACTTTTAACCAAGAATTACGAATTTATTTATTCTCCCGAAATAGCACCTCTTAATAACGTTGTAGCAGGTGTGGATTTAAGCAACTTCACCGTTGTACTTCCAAGAAAAACTTCTATACTTCACGGACTTATCGTTGACGAATATATTACCCTTTACGACCAACATGATTATGAGTTAAAAGAGGCAGAAGATTTTGACGCAGAGGCTGAATATGAAATACTTGTAGGCGACTGTAACAGAACTGCTTCTCAAAACGTAACCGTTGAGGGCGATAATTACGTAATTAAAGTAGTTGGTAAAAAACTCGTTATCAAGGGCGGTAATCACCTTGCAACCTGGAGAGGTTTTAAAGCGTTTCTTGACGAGGTGAAAAAAGCCGAAAACGGGGAAAGCGGTATTAACTGGGCAGATGGCTATACCGTAAACGGAAAATATGACGCTGCCGAAAAAGATACCTTTACTCTTAACTGGAATGACGAATTTGAAGGTAGCGCTATTGACCTTAATAAATGGAGCGACTATCGTAACGATTCTCAAAGTACGGCAGCTTCCTGCCTTGGCGGTACTGTATATCAAACCGACGTACATGGCGACTCGGCTTATGAAGGCAGCGCAAAGAACGGTCTTATATATCAGGCTGACGGAAAGTTGGTATGCGCTACAAAACGAGTTGACGATAAAAACTTTATAGGCTCTACCGTTTCTACATACTGGACTATGACCTGGAAATACGGAGCTATGGATATTTACGGCAAATTGGCTCCCGAACCTGCCTATACAACCTATTGGGCAAACGGCGCCGCTACAAGCGGAGAGGATTGGGAAAAGCGTTTTGGCGGTAAGCTTCAAAGTCGAACCTGTATGACCGAAATCGATATACTTGAAAACTACAGTAAGCCCGATTGGTACGGCTCTACAGTTCACTGGTGGTGGGGCGCAGTAAACTCCGATGGCACTAAAGGTTCAGGCAGCGGTCACGCAGGTCTTGGCGGTAATAGTATTTATAAAGACGGCACCGACAACAGTATGCACCTTATATATGATAAAGAAAAATACGGCGGTACTTTGCCCGATGATTATCATATGTATTCTTTCTACTGGGACGATAAGTGCATAAAATTTGCTTTTGACGGCAAGGTGTTTATGAATTATCAGTACACCAATCACGAGTCCGTATCTGTTCATTGTCTTATGAACTATTTCATTTCTTCTTGTGCTATGGGCTCTCCTAACTATGGTTACACCTACAATAAGGATTTGTACGGCGATTATTACGAGCACTCAATGGATTACGTGCGTATTTATCAGACCGATGCAGTAAACTCTCAGATGATTACTGCTTGGCCCGAGAAAAAGGCAAACGGCACTTCGAAAATTTTCTATCCCGATAACACTATCGGTGCCGAATATTAAAAAAGAAAATCATCACCGCTAGGGCGGTGATGATTTTTTATATAAAAACACTGTTATTTAATTTCTTGTTCTAAACTGTCAAATTCCGGTGTAGAAAAGAATTCACCCAAGGTTATTTCTAAACCATCGCAGAATTTTTTAATCGTAGTTATGGATATATCTCGTCTGTTATCATCCATCATACTGTAAGCAGTAGAAGGAGTAACGCCTGATATATTTGCCAATTCATTTATTTTAATATTTCTTTCTTCGCAAATTTCTTTGAATCTTTTTGCAACAACATCTTTGACGCTCATAAAATTCACCTCAAATTTATTGTATGCACTTTTACATTGTTGCGTATACGCACTTGCGTACACGAAAAAATAATGTTATAATTTAAACAAGAAATTTTGTTGAGGTGCCAATGATGAAATGTGATAATTATTTATGTATATATCAGTCAAATGAGGAATGTTTGTTAAATGAAATAAGAATAGATGCTTTGGGGATGTGCACAGAATGTATATATCCGGATTTTAATGAAGAAATACTGAATGAAGCTAAATTGAAACTTTTAAATAAATATGAAAAAGATAGGGAAGAGGATATCGATTAAAAGAATAGTTTATTCCGATTTTTTATACTGATAGGGTGTTAGTCCCGTAAATTTTTTAAAGGTTTTTATAAAATGGGAGCAATCGGAAAAACCGCATTCAAAGGTGACTGATGTTACACTTTTGCCTTCTCTCAGCAGTTTTTTTGCATTTTCGATACGCAAATTGGTGATTTGTTCGTAAACTGTATAGCCGGTGTGCTTTTTAAAGATTTTCGAAAGATAGGCAACCGAGCAGTAGTTTTCTTTGGCAAGAAGGCTTAGGGAAATTTTATTGCCGAAGTTTTTGGATAAATAGTCGAGTGTGTTTTTTACGCACCGGGGAATTTCCGTTACCGTCTGAGCGGTGTTTTTATAATGTTTTGAAATCATTAAAAGAAGATTTAGCACCCTTGAAAAAATATCGATATTAAAAATCAAGGTATCATCTTTTAGTTTTTCTGTTATTTTTTCGGTGTCGCGTATTAATTTTTCCTTTAGTTCTAAAGGCGGACAGATGAGATTTCCCCGTTTTTGATGCTCTAAAAATTCTTTTATTTCGTCGGTGTTTAAAATAATCCCGTCAAAAAAATCGGTGGGTATAAAGATATTTAAAAATTTGTGAACCTTTTTGTCAATTATTTTAGCAAAGTGAATTTCGTCGGGACGAAATACGAAAATGTCTCCGATTTGTGCTTTGTAGGCTATATTTTCGGTAACGGCGAACATACCGAAACTCAGCATTATACTTATTTTATATTTATCGTATATGGTGACCCCCGTGTTTTCGGTGGGGGTAAAGGATTGCTCCACGTACTGAAGAGTTATTGCCTTTTTATCCTCATAAAGCTTTATATCAACCGTTTTGTCCAAAAATCTCACCACTTGTTTAATATTATACTATTTCTAAACACTATTTTACTATTATTTAGAGAAAAATGCAAGTATATTAAATATGGGTGATAAATATGAAAAATATAGCAAATATAAAAGTGACCGACAGAATTTTAAATTTAAGAGAATATTATCTTAATAATTCTCCAATGAGCGTTAACCGAGATTTGACCCCGTGGCACTGTCACAGAACCCGTCTTTTGTACCTTGAGGGATATGCAAAGGCGGATTGGTATAAAGCGACCACACTTCGTATGCGTTTTTCCTTGGCTGAAAGATATTTGCTCAGTAATATGAAGCCCGTTATTATTAAGGGAGAACTTATTACCGGTCAGCCTGATTTACATCCCTTTACCGAAGAAGAAAAGGCAAAATTCTGGGAATATGAAAGAAAATCCCATATGATGCCCGTTAAACGCGGCAGAGACAGTCATCTGGCTATGGATTACGAGCTTCTGTTAAAAGAGGGTATTGACGGCATCTTAAATATTTTAAATAAAAAAATAGAAGAACTTGACCTTGAAAACGGACTTAATACCGAAAAATACGAATATTATACCTGCTGTATTGAAGAACTTGAGGGACTGAAAACCCTTGCTCAAAATTATGCAGATGAAGCGTTAAGACTTGCGCAGTCTTCAAAGGGAAATGAAAAGGAAGAATATTTAGCCCTTTACGAAACCTTAAAGCAGGTTCCCATTCATCCCGCAAGAAGCTTCAGAGAAGCATTGCAGGCGGTTCACACTTATACGTGGAGTCTTTTTGACATATATTCCTACGGTAAGGTTGATTACTTCCTTTATCCTTATTATAAACACGATATTGATAACGGAATTATAACAAAGGAAGAAGCGCAGGAGCTTGTTGACAGTTTTATTTTGCAGAGTATTTCCAATATGAGCGCCTGGGCGGCTGAGGGTCTTATGCTTGGCGGCAGAGATAAAGACGGCAAACCGGTTGAAAATGAACTTACCTGGCATTTTCTTAACGCAATTACACATACCCGTCTTCCCGACCCCAATATAGGATTTTGCGTAACCGACCAAACGAGTGAAGAGATTTTTAATTTTGCGATAAAAGTCATAAAATCGGGCAATGCTCAGCCTTCTATATGGAACAGCGACGCGGTGACCCGTTCTATGATTAAAAACGGTTATGAGGCAGAACACGCAAATATGTTCACCCTTTCAACCTGCGTTGAAGTTACCCCTATCGGTTGTTCGGGCGTATCAATTACAAGCCCTTATATAAACCTTTTGAAAATCTTTTTACAAAGCTTTGAAAAATGCGATAATAATACTTCCTTTGAAGAAATTTTCGAAACCTTTAAAGCGGATTTTAAAATCTACGCTAAAAAGGAAATGTTAAATGAAAATCTTTGGCAACTTGAAAGACGTAGAAACGGCAGAGATCCTATGAGAGCGAGCGTCCTTATACACGACTGTATCGAAAAGGGTAACTCTCACGACAGCGGCGCGGCAAAATATAACTTTATTGAGCCTAATATTTTAGGTATGCAGAATACAAGTGAAAGCTTAAACTGTATTTACCGTCTTGTGTTTAAGGATAAAAAACTTACTCTTGAGGATTTCAAAGAGGCTTTAAAGGAAAATTACGAAGGCAAATATGAGGAACTTCGTATCTTTATTATAAATAAAATTGCGCATTTCGGCACAAGTGACGGTATTTCCGATAAAATACAAAAGGGCGTTTCCGATATGGTGCTTGAAACCTTTAGCGGTATGACAACCGTAAGGGGCGCAAAGGTTATTCCGGGCGCATTTTCCTATAGAGACCACGAAATGCACGGAAGAAATACCTCTGCTTCTCCCGACGGAAGAAAAGAGGGAATGCCCTTAAACGACGGAAGCTGTCCCGTTCAGGGCTATGACGATAAGGGGCCGACTCTTTCGCTTATGTCAACTGCTTCTTGGGAACCGTCCCGTTTCTTAGGCGGTACTTCGGTAAACGTACAGCTTAATGAAGATACAAGTGAAGAAAAAATAGCCGCGCTTATAAAAGGTTATCTTAAAACCGAGGGCGCACAGTTGCAGTTTAATATAGTAAACGTGGAAACCCTTAAGGATGCGCAAAAAAATCCCGAAAAGCACCGAGATTTGCTTGTGCGAATAGGCGGATACAGTGACTTTTTCGTAAAAATCCCCAAGGGACTTCAGGACGAGATTATTTCCCGTACACACAATAAATTTTAAGAAGGTAAAAATATGAAAAACAGCGGTACTATTTTTAATATTCAGCATTTTTCTCTGCACGACGGCGCAGGAATACGTACCGTTGTTTTTCTTAAGGGTTGCCCTCTTGACTGTATATGGTGTCATAATCCCGAAAGCAAAAAAAGTAAACCGGAAATTCTTTTTTCTTATGATAAATGCGTTGGTTGTTTAAAATGCGCGCAAGTGTGTAACGGAGGGTGTCTTGCTAAGGCAGACGGAATACTTAATATAAACAGAAAAAACTGTATCTTTTGCGGAAAATGTGAAGAGGTATGCAGCTTTGATGCAATATCTCTTATAGGAAAGAGTTATACCGCAGACGAGGTTTTAGATGAACTTAAAAAGGATGATATATTTTTCGGTAATGACGGCGGAGTAACGTTTTCTGGCGGAGAACCCTTTGCGCAACCCGATTTTTTGCTGACCCTCCTTAAAAAATGCAAGGAAAAAGGCTATAATATTTGCGTGGAAACAAGCGGTTACGCAAACGAAGAAGCCTTTAAGGAATGTGCAGAATATATTGATACTTTCCTTTTTGATATAAAAGAAACCGATAATGAAAAGCATAAGGAATTTACCGGAAAAGATAACGGTCTGATTTTAAAAAATCTTGAATATCTTGAAAAGATAAATGCGAACGTTGTTTTAAGGTGTCCCGTAATTCCAAATTGCAACGATTCCTTAGAGCATTTTGAAAATATCGGAATACTTGCGCAAAAACTTTCCTGCGTAAAAAGTGTAGAGCTTCTGCCGTATCACCCTTTGGGACTTAATAAACTTAAGCAGTTAGGTGCTGAAGCTAAATATAACGAGCAGGAATTTTTAAATAAGGAAACGGCGGAAAGATTTGCCGATGCCGTAAGACTGAATACCATAAAATCGGTAATAGTGAACGTTTAAAAAGTAATTACAACTAATGCTTTGTAGAACACTTTTATTTTTGTAAAATAAAAAACAGTAATATCTTGTGAATTGTACAAAATCAGCGGTTTTCTTTTGTTTAAACTGCTGATTTTTTTAATTTTCTTAAAAAAAGTTGTCCCCTTTTTTTCTTTTGCGTCGTTTTATATATAGAAGATAAAAACTTCTGATATTTTAAAGGACGTGGTTTTAAGATAGGGGACGGTTCCTTGTGTTGACGAAGTGATGTGCGCTTGATATAATATTCAAGGGTGATAATAATGCCAAGACAGGCAAGTTTCAATAATAAATACTATTTGTTTTAGAGAAGGAATATTATTATGGCAAAAAAACTAACGTTTATTTTTTCTATGATTTTAAGCGGCTTATTGACAGTTGTGATTTTAATCAATATAGGAAGCCAGATAAGATGGGATAAAATTCCCGTAATAAAGCACTTTGTTTTGCAAATTAATCTCTATCCGGCTGATTTTGATGCCCGATATTTAGACGAACCAATTAAATGGTATGAACTTGATGAAGAACCTGAAGATTTTGAAGGCAATGGATACGGTAGTTGGTTTGCCATAAATCCATATACTAAAAGAATGCTTAAAAACTATATGCGCGAAAATAATTTAGGCATTGTCCCTGATGAATGGTGTGATTTGGAAATAAACTCGAATTTTGAAGAATGTTTGGAAATATTTGAGTTTGTGGAATTAAGCGAAGAAGAAAGAACACCCATTAGTAGAATTTCAACACTTGAGTTTTTGTTGATTATCTTCTCGATACTTTCAGTTACATCTTGGATGTTATATTTCATTTTTAAGTATCGCTGTTGAAGAAACGCAGGGGAACGCAAGGGGACGATTCTTTACGTTCCTGCAAAATAAACGATTACCGCCCCAAGCCTTCCCCTTTGTACGGAGGGGAAGGTGGGTTTTGCGAAGCAAAAGTCGGATGAGGTGTAGTAATAAATTTTTCCACCTCACCACCGTCTTCGACGGAGCCTCTCCTCAAGGAGAAGCCTTAAGACAGGGGACGGTTCTGTGTCTTCTTATATTTTCTTTTTGTTTTAGCGAGGATTAGAGTATGATGTATTTAGATTTACTAGACGGGAAAAAATATAATTTGACTCTTCAATATTTGATTAGTAAATGCGATGAAGTTACATTCCATTTTCCAATATTAGATAAAAAATCATATGATATTGAAGAGTTATCTGATGACTATAAAATTTATATAGACCAAAAGCAAAAATTTTTAAAAGAATTGTTTTCTCATGGTGCAACACAAAACAAGTCAAAAGTATATTTAGACACTAAACTCGGATTTGAAACTCAAATAATCAGAGTTAAACTATATTCCGAATTAGTGGAAAAATTCAAATCTCACCATTTGTTTGATTGGTTATGGTGGAATGGTTTGCCTGAAGACCCTTGCTTTTTTTCTGAAGGGAAATGTCGATTTGTTACTATATCCCATGAAGAAATATTTTATATTTGCGACGAAAAAACAGATAAATTGCTTGTGCAACAATTAAGGTAACACAAGGGACGGTTCTTTACGTTTCTGCAAAATAAACGATTACCGCCCCAAGCCTTCCCCTTTGTGCGGAGGGGAAGGTGGGTTTTGCGAAGCAAAAATCGGATGAGGTGTAGTAATAAATTTTTCCACCTCACCACCGTCTGTGATTTAGCCTTTTTCTCCGAAAACGGGAACCCTTTTGTCCTTCGGACATTTCCCCTAACAGGGGAATTACCTCAAGGAGAAGCCTTAAGACAGGGGGCGGCAGTTCTTTTGTGTGTAATTAAAATTGAACAGTTTTACTGTTTAAGACAACCTCACTTTAGCCAAGGTGCTTTCAAAAGAAGAACTTTTGAAAATTGCAGAGTCAATAAAAAAATCGGAGTGAACGTTCACTCCGTTTTTTTATTTGAATTTAAGCATTAAGCAGGTGTTTGAGGGGATTTCGAATTGTACCTTTTCACCATTAAACGTTTTAATGATTTCACCTTTAGAATTTATTAAATCTGCGCCGAGAGTACCGCTTAAATCAATTTCGCAGGTTTCTTCCTTGCTTGTGTAGGTGGCGAGAATCTGCGCCTTTTCGCCTTTGCTGTTAAGCCACGCGCTTGTAAGCACGGCGGGATAAGCTTCGTAATCACCCGTTTTAAACTTGAACATATTTTCCTCTTCGCTTTTAAGAGGCTTTGGTGCGGTCATTTCACCGAAAACCAAAAATTCTTTGCCGACACCTCTTCGCATTTCGGTAGCATTTTTAATAAATTCCATTATGGGAGCTCTATCGGGCAAAGAGGAAAAATCACGCTGTCCCCAAGCCCAAATAATTTCGCCGTCTTCATTTATAACTACAGTTAAAAGGTCGCCTATAATAAAGGAATAGGCAAGGCGGAGCATATGGAAATTGGGGGATTTATCAACGTCGAAGAAAAAGGTTGAGCAAACCGAATTGCCCGAAAAATTATGCAGATATTTATGATAAATATAAGCGTAAATCGGTATAGGCTTAGCCGCAGAATAGTTAAGATTAAAGCGGTTATCACTTAAATTAAGATAGGGAATATAGGCTTCTGCCGCGGCAGATTCACATCCTAAAAGTATATCGTTGCCAAGAGAGGTTTTAAGCTTTTTAAGAAAATCGGTCATATGCTCAACCATCCATTTACCCGGTACGGCAGGGTGGGAGTGCTTATCACTGTAGCAAAGATAGGGGGTTCCGCCGTGGTTCTGGTCGAGTATCTGAATATAGTCAACCTTGCCCGATTTCATTTTTTCGGCTTCCTTTAAAAGCACGTCTTTTGTGAAATCCTCGCTTATGCACATATCATAGCTTTCTCTCTGCTGCTGACAGGTGTTGGAAACAATTTCGCCTGTGGGAGAAGCGCACATATGTCTTGAAAGTCCCTTTTCGTTATATTCGCTTTCCATATTAAAATCGTTAATATTACTGTGCAGAGAATAACTGATACCACTGCAGTAAAGACCCAAAAGATGATTTCTTTTGTGAATTTCATCGGAAAAATCGGTAAGAAGTTTTTCGCCGCCCAAAGGAGGCCAAACGTAAGGCGGAGCCCAGGGAGCAGTACCTTCCCAGTGCATAAGAAGCGCCATAACTTTGCTGTTGGTGCTACTTGCAATTTCGTCAATAAAGGGCAAAGCGTTATTATAAGGGAAAAGTTTATTGGGGCCCGACGGGTCCATATCGTGAACGCCCTGAAGGGGATATGCTACTATAAGGGGGCTGTCGGCATACCACTCAGGTAGGTTTTCATTATCTTTGACAGCCACAAGACCTTCGGGAAGATTATCGTAAAACCAATTTCTGTAAAGCTCGGCGGCGCAGTGCCAGTCGCCCTTAAAGAAATCAATAACCTGATTATAGGGCAGGGTAAAGTTTTCAGTGTTTTTATCTTCGCCTATAAAAAGTCTGAACTGAAGCTTAATGGCATTTTCAAATGGTCGGCAGTCGATACCCTTAAGATTTCTTTCATTATCCTCGGTTGCGATATAAATGCCTGCAGTATCGTCGTAATAGGAAATAAACTGACTTTCAACTACGGCAGGGAAAAGGGCGTGAAGACCAAGGCTTGGGTATTCTATGTCCTTGTATTTGCTGATACCGTCTTTTTCTTTAAGATTTATATCGTCGTATAAAACGCCTTCGTTTATATCCATAACGATTTTACCGCTGCCACCCTGTTTTACAAGGTCACTGCATACGGCAATCTGCAGAAAATCAACCCATTCAACGTATTTGTCTGTCTTGTTGACAAAGGAAAAATATGCGCTGATTCTGCTATCAAAAGAAACGTTAACGATAAAGGAAATGCCTAAAAAATCGTATCTCAAACTGACGGCGCGGTCATTTTTTGTGATTTCAACCTTTTGAGCCTCGTCACTGGTAGTGTAGGATACTTCGTCTTTTTCTCTGAGCCTGAACGCAAAAAGGGGAAGTCTTGCATTAACAAACTGTTTGCCACCGCTTAAAAGACTGACGAAAGCGCCGAGACCGTCAATTTCTGCCGTATATTTTTCATTTGAAAATAACATAACTTACACCTTATACTCTTTTAGTTTTCATTTTTCCGGCTATTAAAGTAAGCGCGAGAAGAATTATGTATAAAATTGCAATTATTATGAAAATGGAACTCCAACCAAATTTTTCTTTTACAAAACCGAAAATCATAGCCTGAACTGCGGCGCCCATATAAACTGCCCAGTCAAAAACACCTACTACGGTAGAGGAGAAGGCTCTGCCGCCGATATCTCCTGCAATAGCCCAGATAACACCCGTTACCATTGCAAAAACACCGAGTACGAAAAGCATAGCCGAAGCCACGGGTTGACTCTTTATAAAGGGGAAAATAATCATACCGCAAACGGTAATAAGAGAAGCAATTATAAGCATAGGCTCTCTTTTGCCCTTTAAAAGTTTATCGGTAATAAGGGGGAAAACGAACATAGCGCAGGCTTGACCTAAGGGAAGAAGAATTGAAGAGAAAATACCGTCCTTAATAGAAAGACCCAGTTCTTCCATAAAGTAGGTGGGAATCCAGGTGATAAGTCCGTATCTGCCAATACCGGCAATAGCCGAAATAAGACAGAAAATAATTACCTTTGGTTCGCTGAAAAGAACCTTGTAGGGATAAAGGAAATCTCTTTTGGCTATTTCTTTTTCGAGAGCATCGTCCTTGCCGTCACTTTCTTCACTGAAGGGCTCAAGTCCGATATCTTCGGGCTTTTCTTTAAAGAAAAAGAAGAATGCAATAAGCATAACAACCATAGGTACCATAGGATAACGGAATGCGGCGCGCCAACCCCAGCTTTCGTTCCAACCAAGGCATAAAAGGATGGTAAGATAGGTAACTACCTGAGCAAGACCGGAAAATGCGGTAGTAAGACCGGTTGCAAATCCGCGCTTTTTCTTTGGCCACCATTTGTTAAGTACACCAAGTCCGTTAGACCATACCATAGACTGAAAGAAACCGTTAAGTCCCCAAAGCACAGCAATTACGGGGATAGAACTTTGGAAAGAAATAATAACGTTAATAATAGCCGACGCTAAAATACCGAACGCCATAAAACGTTTGTATCCGAAAAATGCGCCCAGACGTCCGTTAATAAGCTGTCCGAATGCATAACACCAGAAAAGCGCAGAGGATACAACACCAAGTGCTGCGGTAGTGGAGCCTAATTGCTCAGCCATCTGCGTCATAACGAGATTGATGTTTTGTCTTCCGTTATAAAAGAAAAGATAGGTGAGGCCGAAGCTTAAAAGCATAAGCCAACCCCATAAAGTGAATTTTTTGTACTCCTTAGCAGAGTAACCAAAAGTATCTTTGATTTTAGCCATTAAAATGCCTCCCTTTTTCAAGATAGATTATATCAATAATCGGTGTCAAGGTCAACAAAATAGTCATTTTTTGGAATAAATAGTCATTTTTTAGGAATAGGTGACGCGTGGCCGTCGGGTTGGTTAAAAGCCATTATGGACGTAAAGCGTAATCCAAAGGCGGCGTATTTTGCATCCCGCGATGCTCTGTCGCCATTGCAAAACGTTTGCACAAAAATTTACTTGAGCTATAAAAAGGAAAACCGAGGCAACGCCTCGGTTTTTGCTTTTATTTTTTCTTATTCTTTTTTCTGAATATAAAGCTTCTGAATAGGATTACGTTCATTAAAAGGAAGAATGCAATTAAGATAATAAAGGTTAAATATGGGCGCTGCGGCGCTAAGGTTGCAAGAAGCATAAGGGGGAAGCCGAATACAATAGCGGGGAAGTTCTGATAAACAAGGTTATCGGCGGCAGGGGTTTTAAAGTCGCCGTCAAGTTCACGCAGAAGTATGATACCCGTACTTGCCGTGCCCGTCAGCATACCGTACATAGTCAGGAACTGCTCTTCGGAATAGTCCTTAAACAGCGTTCTTGCAGTAAGAAGATTATAAAGATAGGTAATGGCAAGACCTACAAATCCCATTATAAGAATTATGCCCCAATAGTCTTTTAAAGCACCAAGACGTATGGCGGCGATACCTGCAACAACCATAATATCAAAGAAGAAATTAGAAACTCTGGTCATAAGGAAGTCGTTGACGTAGTCCTTTTTGATTGCCTTTTTCTTCTTAAGAAGATTTATTGCTACTTTTACGAGGGTGGCGGAAATTACACCTAAAAGGAAGTTAAAGCCGTAAATTACAGCCTTCATACCCGGAAGCAATTTTCCGAGCAAGAACATAAGCGCAAAGGCGAGTAAATAGGCAAGGCAGATAAGCGCCATCTGAACGGTCAGTTTATCTATGCTTTCCTGCATGGGAATTTCGTTTTCAGACTGAATTTGTTCTGAAGAAATTTTTCCTTCTTCATATTTTGAATTTCCGATTTTGCCTTTTTTTCTAAGCACGTTAAGATGGATTACACCGCCTATACTTGCACTTATAAAGCCGAGAGCGGCAATGGTAAGACCAAAACTCTTTCCACCCGTAAAGCCCATACCTTCGTAAATGGTTCCGTAGTTAAGCGCCTGACCGGTACCTTGACCGTAGCCAAAGGGAAGAAGCACACCTGCGGCGGGGAAGAAATCCTTTACAAAATATACTGCAACAAGCGAAATGGCAAATCCGCATACTGCCTGTAAAAGATAGGTGGAAACGGTGTTTACACCTGTGTTGAAAATCTCAACGGCGCGTTTGCCGTTTAATTTGCCTTTAGAAGATTTAAATGCCGATGCTATAAAGCCTAAAGCGAGAGTATGATAGGTGATAAGCTCAAGCATAGCCGTTCCGTTACCGCCGAAAATTGCGGTATCGAACATAATGTCACCTGTAATCCATTTGTAAATGCCGGCTACTATTATTAAAACAGCACCGCCCAAAACAGAAGTTGGTATAAGAGATACTCTTAAAAACTTGATGGATTTTTTTAATACGTTTGCCACGAGTAAGCTAATAAGCAATACGGCTATTACACAGAAAAATCCCCAAACCTTAAAGTCCCAAAAATTTTCCATCGGTATCACCTCTTGAAATGTTTTTATATTTGAAATAAATGTTTACGTATTTAAGGGCGTTAAAGCGTTTATTACCCTTAAACTGATAAATTTTATCGGCTATGTAAAGGTTTAATTTATTCCTTCCGAGAACCGAAATCGCGCTAATTTCATCGAAATTCAAAATGAGCCCGTTCTCTGAATTTTCGTCTATTGTTAATTTGTTTGCGTAAAGTTTAATAGCCGCTTTTTTTATTAAAAGAATTTTCTTTTTATAAACGATAACCTGACGAAGCTGAATTTCATCCTCATAAAGCGCCTTTTCATGAAAAGGAGTAAGGTCAAGGCGGTTTATAAAGTCCTCTTGATAGTCGTACCAATCCTTAACAAAGGTAAAGGGCAAATCAAAACCTTTTCCGGTAAGGGTTTTATCTTCGTTATATATAACTTCTTTGCCGCAACCCTTGCAGGTTATTTCGTTTCTGTTGCTTTCAAACCTTGAAAGACCGCAGAAGGGACAAACGTAAATGGCGCGTTCAAGATATTCTGCGCGTCGGTTGGATTTAAAGGGAACGTCAACCTTTGCTTCGTTTACGTAAAGACCTTTTCTTATTCTTTCCATTAACTGTTCGTTATCAAGGTCTTTATATTCTTCAGGACTGATAACCTCGCTGACGTAAGCTTCCATTTTGCCGCGTCGCACCTTATCGGTCCAACGGGGTTCGGCGCCGTAACCGCCCTCAATTCTGTAAAGAAGAATGGGAAGTCCCAGTTTTCTGGCAAGAGGCGCAATGGCGGGGTTCATATATAAGGTTTCACCGCTGTAGGTACGGTTGCCCTCGGGGGCTATGGCTATGGTTCCGCCTTCACGGGTGATTCTTATACAGTTCATAACCGCCGAAGCGTCGGTGGTCTGCTTTTTAATAGGTATGGGAGCAACTAAATATTTAATAACCTTGGAAAGAAATCCCATAGAAAAAATATCTTCGGTAGCAAGATAATAAATGGGGCCCTTAAAGGACATTCCAACGAAAAACTGGTCAAATGGAGTCTGATGGTTAAGCAAAATAAGGTAAGGACGTTTTTCCTGTTCCTTGAATTTGCGTATTTTTATGTTGTATTTCAGTCTTGCATAAGGATAAAGAATACAGTAGGCAACGTTTCGTATAACCTTGTGACGAAACTTAAGCCACTTGTGTTTTTTCTTCGCCATAAAATACCCCCTTTGCAATTATCCTTCATATTATACCATAAAATTGGGGCAATTTACAAGAAAATAATTTTCTTTTGAAAAACTGAACGGTTTATGATATAATCATTATAATAAAAAAGAGGTGTAAATTATGTTCGATGCAGTTAAAGTTAAGGAACAATGTGTAAATTGGATAAAAAATTTTTTCGAGGAAAACGGAAAAGGCTGTAACGCCGTAATAGGTATTTCGGGAGGCAAAGACTCCTCTGTTGCCGCCGCGCTTTGCGTAGAGGCACTCGGAAAAGACAGGGTTATAGGGGTGCTTATGCCGAAGGGCAAACAGTTTGATATCGATATGGCGTATCTTTTGTGTGAGCATCTTGGTATAAAGCAAATTGAAATAAATATCGAGGAAACCTATAACGCTCTTATGAACGAGATTTCCTCAAAAATAGATATAAGTGAGCAGACTAAAATTAACGTTTCTCCACGTATCCGTATGACAACACTTTACGCTGTCAGTCAGTCCTTTAACGGCAGAGTGGTTAATACCTGCAATTTGTCGGAGGACTGGGTAGGATATTCTACACGCTACGGTGACGCGGCAGGCGATTTTTCTCCCATGTGTAACCTTACCGTTACCGAGGTTAAGGAAATCGGCAGAGTGTTGGGACTGCCCGACGTTTTGGTTGATAAGGTACCTATCGACGGACTTTGCGGAAAAACCGACGAAGAAAATTTAGGCTTTACCTATGCCGAGCTTGATAAATATATAAGAACCGGCGAAATTGAAGACCTTAATAAAAAGGAATTGATTGATAAAAAGCATAAGGCGAATTTATTTAAGCTTCAGCTAATGCCTTGTTTTAAGCCGGAGATTTAGTATATTTTAGCAACATTAAAAATATTCGGTAAAAGAATAATAAAAAAGGTGGTGGTGTTATGGAATTAAACGGCGGTTTTTATATGGTAGAGCCGAGCTCTTGCCGTTTTACCGAAAATCTTTATAAATACCCTCATATTCACGGTGATTATGAATTAATTTTTTGTTTATCGGGTCAGGCAAAGGCTTTTGTTGAAAAAGAGCAATACGTGCTTACTTCAGGTAAAGGTATTTTTGTTTTTCCAAACCAGCTTCACTTTTATGAAACTGTTGAGAAAGGAAAGTTCGGAGTAATAGTTTTTAAACCGGAAATTCTGCCAACCTTTAAAAAGAAGCTCAGCCGTAGGGTGGCTGCCAGTCCGTATTTTGATTTTTCTTCTGATAAAGAAATTTTAAGCCTTATTGAGAATATGCGTACAAGCTATGATTACCAAAGTGACAAGTACCTTTTAAAGCTTACCGGATATATTAACTTTATAATATACTATGTTTATTATAAAATGGACTTTTTGTCTATTCCACATAAGGATGCTGCTCTTTTTGAAGAGATTATAGAATACTGTAATAAGCATTATAAGGACAGTGTTTCGGTTACCGCTCTCGCAAAAGAGCTTGCTACAAATTCCAACCGAATTTCAAGGGTGTTTAACACTAATATGAAAATGGGAATACCTCAATACGTAGAATCTTTAAGGTTTTCCGATGCCTGTCATCTTCTTGAAATGACCGATTATACCGTGGCTAAGATTTCGGAGGAATCGGGCTTTGGCTCTATAAGGAGCATGAACCGAGCCTTTGAAAGCTTTTTAGGTATTACTCCCAAAGATTATAAAAAGAAAATGACCGATAGAAAAGACTAAAAGCGTTGCAAACAAAGTTTGCAACGCTTTTATAATTGGTGGTTTTTGTCCGATTTTTAGGTGCTAATTGACTTGAAGCGAAAAATGGGAAAATAGTATAATTAGAATGAAAAAAGAAAGTAGGCGATTTATATGAGCTTTAAATTTACTAAGTGTCCTGAAAACCCAATACTCAAAGCTAACCCTGAAAATGAGTGGGAAAACCTTTGTGTGCTTAATCCGGGTTGCGTTTATAAAGATGGATATTTTTGGCTTTTTTATCGGGCTGCCGCCGATAACGAAGCACATATTATAAGCCTTGGACTTGCAAAATCCAAGGACGGAGTTCATTTTGAAAGGTGCTTTGATAAGCCTATACTTACTGCCGATAAACAAGGCCCCGACGGTAACGGTATTGAAGACCCGAGAGTGGTAGAAATGAACGGAACCTTTTATATGACCTATGCCAGTCGCCCTCATCCATCGGGAAGATATTGGCTTAAGGTTAATAGAGATAATTTCTACTTTTTACCGCATAAGCCGGTTGATGCACCTTTGTGTCATAAGAAATGTAATACAACCACCAGCCTTGCTATGTCGGAGGACCTTGTTAACTGGTATAAATGCGGCAGAATGACCGACAGCCGTCACGATGACCGAGATGTGTTTATTTTCCCTGAAAAGATAAACGGAAAATACGTAATGCTTTCACGTTCTCAAAATAGAGTAGGCGAGGAATATGGTTGTAAGGCGCCCTCTATTTGGATTTCCTATTCCGAAGATTTACTTGAATGGGATAATTACAAGCTGCTTTGTACCCCAAAGGAATATTGGGAAAGCAAGAAAATAGGCGGAAGTACTCCTCCGATTAAAACCGATAAGGGGTGGCTTGTACTTTATCACGGTGTTGAGGATAAGGTAAGGGGAGAATATAAAGTCGGCGCATTGCTTCTTGATTTACAAAACCCTGAAAAAATTATCGCTCGTACAAAAGAACCTATAATGGAGCCTGATCAGGATTATGAATGTTCCGGATTTTACGCAGGCTGTGTATTCCCCACGGGTATAGTTAACCTTGACGGTACTCTTTACGTGTTTTACGGTGCGGGAGATAAGTATTGTTGCCAGGCAACCTGTAAGCTTGATGAGCTTCTCGATTATCTTATTAACGAATGCAGTTGCGACTAAAAAAGTAATATTTGACTATAAAAAAGTACTTTTCAGTTTGATAATTCTATTAAGACCATATATACTGTAAGTATATTAATTTTATTAGACGATTGAGAGGCAGATATTATGTACAGGCAGAAAATCACACAAAGATATAAAGGCTTTAATTTACTTGGTATGTTTTGCTCTGAAGCTTCGAAAAGCAATAACGGCCGTGCATCGGGGTATTTTCCGGAAGAAGATTTTAAAATGATTTCTGATTTTGGCTTCAACTTTGTACGCCTTCCTCTTTCTTACAGAGTGTGGTCAACTGCTGAAAACCCTTTTGAAATAGATGAAGAAAAAATAAAACCTCTTGATGATGCTGTTGAATACGGCAAAAAATATGGAATTCACGTGTGTATCTGTTTGCATAGAATTCCTGGGTATTGCGTTAATGATGACGAACCCATACCTGAGCCTTTTGACCTTTTTGAGGATGAAGAAGCTCAAAAGGCTGCCTGTTTTCAATGGCGATTTATAGCGGAACGTTATAAAGGCATTGACAATGAACATTTAAGCTTTAATCTTTTTAACGAGCCTAAATGGAGTCTTGCGGAATATAAGGTTAACAATGTTTACAACCGTCTTATAAGGGAGATAAGAAGTATTTCTCCTGACAGAACAATAGTTATTGACGGAATGCACAATGGTAGTCAGGTGCCGTTAGGCTTTATGCATTTCGGAAAGGAAAACTGTATATATTCCTGCAGAGGTTATCAGCCCGGCAGTCTTACTCACTATCCGCTTTCTTGGGCAATCGGAAATTTGAAGGAACCGCCCAAATGGCCCGGAGCATTTCAGATTTCAGGAGGCAACGCAATAGTATGGAACAGAGCCAAAATAGACGAGTATTTTGACTTATGGGCGGCTGTTTCTAACGTATATGACAGAGGTGTTATATGCGGTGAGCTTGGCTGCTATAATAAAACTCCCCACGAAACGGTTTTGGCTTGGTATGAAGATTTACTGGCTTCTCTTAAAGAACATAACATAGGCTTTGCTGTGTGGAATTTCCGTGGAGCCTTCGGCGTTATGGACAGTGAACGTGAAGACGTAATTTACGAGGACTATAACGGTCATAAGTTAGACAGAAAGCTTATGGACTTATTACAAAAATATTAAATTTTAGGAGGAATAAGGATGGTTTTTAAAAAGCACATAGCAAAAATTGCCGCTTTATTTTGCGTAACGGTAATGCTTGCTACTGCACTTTTTGTGCCCGTGGGATTTTCTGCTTCGGCACAAAAGGCTGACCTTGGCACCGTTACCTTTGATTTTAGCGATGCCTGTGTTTCTGCTACCGAAAATGCAGCAGAGGCTACCGAAAATGGGGTTGGATTTTTCGGCTGGGGCCCGAAGGTAAGCGGAGAAAAGCTTATAATTAAAAAGACCGAGAATAACACTTGGGCTACTATCGGCGGCTACCGTCTTAATAAGAAAAATGATAACGGTGGTTATGACGTTTATAATCTTGAACCCCTTTCTTCTTACGTTATTTCTTTTAAAGTAAGGGTTGTTTCTGCTCCTTCTAAAGGAAATGCAGGGGTATATATTGGCTATGGTGCTAAGTACTATTCCGCCCTTACAGGTAATAAGGGTAATTACGTTAATATTTTAAGCAATAAGGCTCAGCCTGTAATTAAGGCTTCTGCTTCCAATGCAGGAAAATTTAATCTTTATGATGACGTTAACAATTATAAAATCTATGATTGCTCTGAAAATTGGTATAATGTTAATTATCTTTTAGAAACTCCCGAAAAATGGGACGGTGATACTGCTCTTGCCGTTTGGGCAGATATGTATACCGGTTTAAATTGTGAAATTGATGACCTTTCGGTAACAAAGCTTTCCGATACTGTAGGTGCAGTTGTTTTAAAAGACGATTATTCAGGTAAAACCGATATAGTTATTGGGAAGGTAGGGGAGAGTATAGCTCTTCCCGATATAAGCGACCGTGTGCTTGAAGAGGCTCATAGCTTTATTGGTTGGTGTAAAGACGAAGCAAGAACCGAACAAATCGGTGAAGCTACATACGCCGCGGGTGTTACTACTGTATATTCAAAATGGAATGCACCTGTAAAGATTACTTTTAAGAACACACTTGATTCTTCTGAAACCTATTTCAGCGGTATGCCGGGAGATACTATTGTATTCCCCGAAGACCCTGTTAATCCTGATAATACGTCCTGGTTTATGGGCTGGTATACAAACGAAAGCTATACCGAAGAATTTATAAGCACCGAATTTGGATATTCCAACGTTACGGTTTATAGCTGTTTTAAGGGCAAAATTCCCGGTTTAAAGCAGGATTTTGAAAAATATACCGCTTCTGATTGGACTCCTAAGACAGATGCCAACGGAAACGTACAAAAAAGCAACAGCCTTCAATTTGGTGTAGCGTTAAGTAAGCAAGGTGAAGTTACTTATAATAACAGCGGTAATGCGATAAAGCTTAATTGGGACAGCACTATGACAAAAGAAGGGGATAATGCAACCAACCCCGAGGCTTATAGCGCCGCTACACGATATAATAAGGATAACTTCTTCTATCTTGGCGGTGGTCTTGAGAATCACCAGACTTACGTTTTAACCTTTAAATATAAGGTGGAAAAAGCAGAAACACCCGTTGTCTTTCAGGTTGCGTCGGCTATGTACGGCAATATTTGGGGCGGCACAAAGTATTATGCAGGAGTTTCTCTTTCTCCTAAGGTGAAAGATGAATGGCAGGATGGTAAGGTAATATTTACTGCAGATTATCTCCCCAACGGCGCTTCCTATTATTCTTCGATTTTCTTTAAGATTGTCCTTGAAAAGAATGCAGATACCGTAATTTATTTCGACGATTTTTCTATAGATGCCTTGGTACAACCAAATGAATCTGCTGTAGTTTTCGACGGACAAAACGGTAAGGAGCTTGTTTACAGTATAGGTAAAAAAGGTGAGAAAATAGACCTTCCTGACATTACTCACCCTGATGACGCTGTTTTCAGTGGCTGGTATTTAGATAAAGAGTGCACCGAAAAAGCCGAGCTTGACGTTTTTGGCAAGGGCGTTATTACTGTTTACGCAAAGTGGTCTTCAAAACCCGAAAACTTCAGCAAATATCCCTTTAGTACTACCGATAGTCTTTCTTTCGGAATACGTACTATGTCAATAGATAAATCAACGGGTGTGGGCTATAATGACGATTACGCTTTGCGCTTTAAGTTCCGTGGTAACGACGTATACAGCGTAAAGGAAGACGGAACCAAGGTTTATATGTACGAGCGTGGGGTTCAGCCTGAGCATACCGCAAGAATTGTTAATAACCTTAAAGACGGTCAGCTTTATAAAGTTACTTATAAATATAAAACCGAAAATGCTAACAATAAGTTTAGAATCTCCTTTAATTCCAACTGGGGAGTAAACTTCTGGGCATCTTACAGAACAGGTTATCAGGAAGTGGGTAACGTTGTGGAGGATACCTCTTCCGGCTGGAAAACCTATACCGGATATTTTCTGACTAACATTAAAAGTGACCAAGAAAGGTCAGGCAATTCGCTTTATATAAACATTACTCAAGAAGAAGCCGATATGAATACTTCTATTGACCTTCTTATTGATAATGTTCTTGTTGAAGAGTGTGATTTGCCGTACGTTAAGTTCAATATGACTGCAAGTAAATACGTTTTGGTTGTGGGTGAAGAAGGAGAAGAAATAGTCTTCCCCGAAGCCGAGGTTGATTTCGGATACGATTTTGCGGGCTGGTATCTTGACGAGGAATATAAAAATGCGTTTGAACAGAAAACCTTTACCGCAGATACTTTTCTTTTGGTTTACGCTAAGAAAACCGAGGCTAAAAAGGTTACTTACACCTTTGAAAAGTATTCTTCTCTTCCACACAGTGATACCGTTGCAGCCTTCCATATGGCAGACTGCGAAAGAGTAGAATCCAAAACTGCATATTCCGGTGATTACGTTATTGAATTCGACCGTAGAAAATCGTATGGTATTATTTCCGGAGCTGTTGTAGAAGAAGACTGGATAGACTGCGTTTTAGAAGAAAATACTTCATACGTTGCAACAGTAAAATACCGCATAGTTAAACAATGCATTGTGAATGCGAATATCGGATTTCTAAGTGCTCACCACTATAATATTTGGGGAAATTATGCTAGCGTTAGTTGCGCCGGTCATACAATTCTGCCTACCGATAAAACCGGAGTGTGGGAAACTGCAACCTTTGTTCTTGATTCAAATAAAATGAAGGGTAAGGGCAAGGACTATGCTACCCTTTTCGTTGCCGTATATGGCGGTGCCGATGGCGTTATTCAAATAGATGACGTTACCATTGAAAAGGTACCAAAGGGTACTGCTTTAGCCTTTGTAAATAACGGACGTTGCAAAGAAATACCGCAAGTGCTTTACGGAAGAAAAGGACAAAGCTTTGCTTCTAAGCTTCCAAAATCACCTAAATTGGATGGTCATGTTTTCAGGGGCTATTTTGCAAAGCAGGTAGACGGTTCTATGAAAGCACTTACCGAAGAAGAACTTAAATTCGGTGACACTCCTTTTACCGTAAATGCTGTATTTATTAAAAAGAAAATAGTACAAAGCTTTGAAAAGGATTACATCAGTATAGTGAATAATGCTCCTGCTTTCTCGCTTTACGACTTTGACTTTGAAGTTTATGACAGCGAAAAAGAGGGTAACTCAAAGGATAACGTTACTTCAGGACGTTACAGTATGCACCGTGAGGGTGATTCCTATTTGTTTGAGGCTGTTTCGATTCTTACTATGGGTAACAATATAGAACCTAATGAAAAATATCAAATCAGCTTTAAAGTAAAGATGGGCAAACACCTTCATACACTTGGCGCCATAAAGCTTGCTAATATTAAAACCTATAATTATGCTTGGGATACTTCAGGTAATCCTATGGCTATGATTTCTATTGCAGATCTTGCTGACGGACAATGGCATGAGGTAAGCTTTAACTTCAGTTCAATAGAACCCTTTGTTGCTTTTCAAATTCCCGGCTACGTTGAACTGTTTATTGATGACGTTACCTTTACGCTGATGGACAGCAACACAAAGGTTTCCAAGTCTGTTAATTTTACGGAATACGTGCCTGTAAAGAGAGATTTAACAACAGGTGAAATACTCGAAGCCGATGTAAGTACTGTAGATGTTTCCACTATTATTGACCCAACGCTGGGTGAAAATTACTCAAAGGGCAGTATAGGTATTGTTATTTGCGTAGGTATAGGAATCGGAATTGTAATTATACTTATACTTGCATTTGTACTTTTTATAATCCGTAAAAAGAAAAACAATGCTAAAGGGGAGGAAGTAAAATGAAAAAAATAATTTCCTTAATTTTAGCTGTTGTTATGGTAGCAACTCTATCGGGCTGTGTTTGGGGCAACGGTGTAAAATTTGCCGTTAACGATGACGGCACGTTTATATACCATATTGTCCGTCCCTCTGAGGGTACAAATAAAAACATAGTTAACGCCGCTAAAACAGTGCGTTCTGCTATAATTGAAAATTTGGGTATTGACGACGTTGAGCTTCACGACGATAAAACTGAAAATGAAAGCGGATACGAAATAGTTATTGGAAATACCGCAAGAAAAGAATCAGTAAAAACACTTGAAAGACTTAAGGAAAACAGAGTTAACTGCTCTTCTGACTTTATAGTAAAGGTTACAGGAAAGAAGATTTGTATAACCGCTGTGAACGAAGAAATGCTTGACATCGCCTGCCAATGGTTTGCTTCTACCTTCTGCGCAAACGTTGATAGCTGGAATAAATTAAGGGATGATTATGAATTTATATACGCTCCCCAAATAGGTGTAACTTCTGAGGAAGAGGGCGACGTCACCGTAAATAAGGTGGCAGATTTAGACGTTGGTACCTTTAACCTTGTTATTCCTGAGCAAATTACCTTGGTAGCCGCCCACGGTGCAAAGTTAATTCAGGATTATTATAACGCACAGGGCTATGCCGTAGAGCTTTATCACGTAGGTGAAAAGAAAACCGATTGTGAAATACTTGTCGGTGACTGTAGCAGAAGTGAAAGTAAGGACATTCGGGCAGAGGGAGATAATTACGTAATTAAGGTTGTAGGCAAGAAAATTGTAGTTAAAGGCGGAAACGACCTTTCTACCCGTGCTGCTTGTGACCGTTTGCTGGATGAAATCAAAAAGGCAGAGGACGGTAACGGCTTTAATTGGTCAGACGGCTACGTTTTAAACGGTAAATATGAAGAAAGTGAAAATACTTATAAGCTGACCTTTAACGATGAATTTAACGGTTCTGCCGTAGATTATTCCAAATGGGGTAAATACCCGGGTTATCAGTTCAATGGCGGAGCTTCCTCTTTAGGCGGAACCCGTTATTTATACAGAGGCCCAACTGATAATGAAAATCTTAAAAAGCTTAGTGGTTATTCTACTCCAATTTACGTAAGTGACGGCAATATGGTATTTACTGCTCAAAGAATCAATGAAACTGACTTTTTGTGCACACAGCTTTCTACGTATAACAATATGATTTACCGTTACGGTTATATTGAAATAAGAAGTAAGTTGGGTGAATCGCCTTCTACCACAAGCTATTGGGCAAACGGAGGTGTTACCGGTAACGCTGACTTCATAAAGCGTTTTGGTATTGAGGCCAAACGAGAGGGCATGACTGAAATTGATATTTTAGAGAATTTCGGCGCAACCCACGATTTTGCTTCAAACGTTCACGTTTGGTGGGGCAGAGTTGACAAAAACGGAAATAATGCAGGAAACGGACATACTTCTATTGATGGTAACGCTAAATATACCGGAAGCTCTAAGAATAATAAAAAGTATGTTCATAACACTCCTCTTGCACTTGATTATCATATTTATTCTTGTTATTGGGATGAGGATTGTATGCAGTTTGCTATAGACGGAAAGGTATATCTTGATTATCAATATAAGGATAATACTCATTCTTCGGTTCATCGCCTTATGAATTACTTCATTACCGGTCTTAATATGGGAAATCCTTCTTACGGATGGACCTATCGTAAGAACGAACATAAAACCTATTATGAGCATAAGATAGATTACATCAGAATATATCAGAGTGAAGCACAAAACAGCCAGATGATTAAGGCTTGGCCGGAAATGCAGGAAAACGGAACACGAACCGTTGTGTTTAAGAATAATCCTATAGCATTATCATAAAATAAAAAGGGGCTGTAAAAAAACGGCCAAATAAAAAAAGACTACAAACCAATCCGAAAGGATAGGAATGTAGTCTTTTTTGTGGTATAAATTTAAGTTGATGAAAAATAAATATAACCCACGGGTATATAATACATCATATCAATTAAAATTACCGTGAACCTCGGATTTTTTAGACTGTTTTTTTACAGCCTCTTTTTGTTTTTCTGCAAATTTATATATGGAGATAAGTTGTTTACGAGAACTTACGCCCAATTTTCCGTATATGTTTTTATTATGGTATTTAAGGGTGTTTTCGGTTATATTTATTTTTTCACGAATTTCTTTGGTTGAAAAGCCTTGAATATAATAATCAAAAATTATTTTTTCGGTTTTTGTAAGGCTTTTAATTCCCTTTTCAAAATAATTTATTTCATCCTCAGTAACGGTGGGATTTTCTTTTTGTATATTTTCTTTCAGTATAGCCTCAATATGCTTTTCGTTTTGTTGTATAAGCAGGGCAAGGCCTAAAAGAAAGGCTTCGCTTATAATATAGGAAAAGGAAAGAAGTTCAAATTCAATATGAACAAGTTGTTCCAAAAACCAAACGGCTATATTTATAAATACTGCAATTATTAAAAATACGGCGCGTACGGTATCTTTTAACTTATTTGTTGCTTTAGCGTACATCATTACCGCTATCATTGAAATAAAGTAGGAAAGCAAATAGAAAAGATATACGATATGTAACAGTCCGTATTCTTTTTCTAAATATGATACGCCGTTAAATGCGGCAAGAGATACTGATTTATAGTAAACGTCGCTGTAACCCGGACTTGCGGCAATTAAAAAAACTAAAAAACCTAAAGTAAAAAGAATATAAACTAAATACTTTTTATATTTTATGTCGGATAACCTTAATACTGACATAAGCATACAAAGTGGTAAAAATACGCTTCCGAGATAGGAAATTCTGTTTGCCCATAAAGCGAAGCAGAGCGTTTTTGAACAACAGAGAAGCAGATAACCTGTGTTTACCATTATAACGCAGATGAAAAGCAGTATAAGCCACGGATTTTTCTTTTTAATGAGGTAAAGATAACAGATAGGAATGGCGGTTGCAAAGAAAAGCGCTACACTATAAAGAATAGCAATACTTGAGGTTTTTGAGTTACTTGAAATATAGATTGAAAGAGAAAACATTACACATATTAATACTGATATAACTGCTGAATGCTTTAAAATTTTCTTCATTATGCCTTCTCCTTTCAAAAAAATCGGTTTTTCCCACACCAATTCGCGTTAGGTGTGGGGATTTTTGCTTTTATATATGTTAATTTATATACAGTATGGTATGTATTTTAACATATATGGACTGCTTAGTCAATAAAGGAGGAAATAAAATGAAAATTAAAAAATTATTTGTTTGGACATTGTTGCTGATAATGACAATCGGTTTGTTTTCGGCGAAGGTTTGCGCCGCTACCGCAATTAACAGCGTAAACGTTTCGGTTACCCATCCCGCTCATTCGGCAAAACCCGAAGCTTTTACGCAAGTCTATGGTAATTGCCGATTAGACGTCACCTATAATTCAAACGGTTATAAAAACGGTATACGCTGGAAGGATGTTTCCTCCGGAAATTATATGGATAAGGACGATACCTTTGTCGGCGGTAAGCAATATGAACTGTCTGTTTATTTACTTTCTGATACAGGCTACTATTTTTCGGATACCAAAACGTCCGTTACCGTCAATACGGACTTTGCAAGCCTTTCTGTAAAGGATTCAGGTCACGCTCAGGCAACTGTTTTGCTGACTGCTGATAAATTGTACGTTAATTCGGTAAGCATTACGGATCTTGATTCACCCAAGATTGGAAGTAAGGCTGATTTTTCCGTATCGGTACAGGGAAACGGCTATGAGTTATATGCTGTCGGAAATAAAGGAATGTCCTGGCTTGATGAATGTCACGGTTCGTATTTATCTAATACCGAAAAATTCAAGGAAGGTCATAAATATACCGTAGCAATTTATTTGCAGGCAAAATCGGGCTATGAATTTCCTAAGAACGTGCAGGCAACCATTAACGGAAAAGCCTGTGCTATAGGTCAGAATGACGGTCGTATTCTTCAGGTAAAGTTCCAATATCCAACCCTTGCCCAACAGCATACACATACTCCGTCCGGCTGGCGCATTACAGGGGCATATCATTATAAGGTGTGTACTGTCTGCGGCGATTTTTTGGAACAGGATGACCATACGGGCGGTGTTGCTACCTGCTATGAAAAGGGTAAATGTACCGTTTGCGGTTATGCATACATAGAAGAAAATGAAATTCATCGTCCCGACAGATCCAAATGGGTGGCTTGCGGTAACCTATACCACGCCCATTTATGTAAGGACTGCGGCGCTCACGCAGAGATTCAGGAACACGTAGAAGGACCTGCAGGTACTCCTGGTGCGGCTGTCGTTTGCAGGGATTGCGGCTACGTTATGGTGGCGGAAAAGAACCATGTTCACGATTTATCAAAAATCCCGTCGGTATCACCGACGTGTACCGAACAGGGTAATATTGAATATTACGTTTGTACCGGATGTATGGATTGCTTTACGGATGCCAAAGGTAAGAACAAGCTTCCCGAAACCGAAACGGTTATGCTCGGAGCATTGGGTCACAGCACTTCTGATTGGTGGAAGTATGACACGGATAACCATTGGCGCTTCTGTTCGGTATGTAAAGAGGTTCTGGCAGAAACACAGATGGCACACGAGATGCAAAACGGAAAATGCACCACCTGCGGCTTTGACGGTACCGTTCCCGAACACTTCCCCTTTGAAACGACTGATACTACGGCAGACGGTATGCAACAAGATGACGATGCGGAAGGTATGCATTGGTGGGTATATGCGGTAATTGCTCTTATGGGTATCGTCGTAATGGGCGGCATTTTGTTTGTTGTTATAAAATCAAAGAAGAAAGTTGAATAATTTTACAGGAAGGGAAAGAGGGTAGAAACAATGAAACATAAAGTTTCAAAACAAATTACAAGTATCTTATTGGCACTTGTTATGATCATTAGCATGATACCGGTATCCGCATTGACTGCCTTTGCGGCGGATAAAACCAAAGTTGCGCAGATTGAAACTCGCATCTCTGCGGAACACGTTCCCTATGCAGGAAAGGAGTATAAAGATCTGTACACTTGGATCGATGCCGTGATTTATGGCAGAGCTCAGAATAGTGGCTCTGATTGGGTTGACGATTCAGGTATGACCATCGAAATCAAAGGCGACGGTGACTATGGCGAATGGTACGATATCCGCTATCAGTTTGAAGCAGGTCGAACCTACACC
>SVPZ01000021.1 GCA_015065605.1 Oscillospiraceae bacterium
CAGAGCTCAGAATAGTGGCTCTGATTGGGTTGACGATTCAGGTATGACCATCGAAATCAAAGGCGACGGTGACTATGGCGAATGGTACGATATCCGCTATCAGTTTGAAGCAGGTCGAACCTACACCGCCGAATACACCTACATGATCAATCCGGCATATGAGGAAACTCACATGTTCACCGAAAGCACCACGGTCACGCTGACCAATCCCGATCCCTCCAAGTGCACCATCGCAGGTGAGGTGATTGAGGTGCGGGATTCCGGTAGAATTTGCGATGTGCGTTATACAATGACCATTGCGGGCGAGCGCAGTTACCCCGATATCGAAGCAGCAACCTTGCAAAAAATCGCAACACCGGCAGACGGGGTTCAAGCTGAAACGACTGCGCTGATGTATAGCAACTGCACCCTGACTGCTCAGTCGTGGTCTCCCAATGTTAGTACATTTGAAGCAGGCAACACTTATACGCTGACGGTCAATCTACACGCCAAAGACGGGTACAAGTTTGCTGATGATTTTGCACCGGTTTTAGGTATCGAGGGGTATGAGAAGGCAGCAGATAACATTGAACTGCTGAACAGCAATAAAGATGCCACCGTGTCTTTTACCTATTCCGTTGGCAACTATGCATTCATCGACACATTGGAACTTAAGCCAATCACCGGTGCCGCAGATTTCTTTCCCGTTGCGGGTGAATCAGCGCTCCATTTTCCCGATCTGTTTAAGCCTGTTGACAGTGCTCCTTACGAAAAAGAGTGGATGAGCAGCCGTCAATGGTACAATGAAGATGACAGGAACTACATGGAAGATGGAGATGTATTTGAAGTAGGAAAGACCTACAGCTATTATTCGATTTTCCGAATTAAAACAGAGAACGAAGGAACGCACCGCTTTGCCTCTCCCACGGTTCAGATAGAAAACTTCATTTATCAGAACGATGTTCAAACAGAGGTAGGGGATGACCCTCTGCGAATTTATGTAACCTTTTATTATACCTGCAAGTTCCCCGAAGGTGTAGGCAGCAGCGCCAACAATCCCGCTGTTTGCAGCTCCTACTGGGAGTTCAAGTATGCTATGGAGAACAACAATATCCGCTATGTTGCTCTTGGGGACATCAACGAAATCATCCCCGTCGGCGAAGAAGGTTTGGTGACCGCCATCCGCGTCAATGGCATCAAGAATTTAAATTTGCTTGGTGATGCTACGTTTACCGCTCCGGCTATGACACAAACCACCTATGCGGCGCTGCTGCATACCACACAAAACACCACTTTGAATATCAGCGGAGCAGGAAGTTTGACCTTCAAAGCGGTTGCGAACAATTCTTATAACGCCGTCATCTATAATCAGGGCGGTTCGGTCAATATTTACGAAGGCACGCTGATCGGCTCTTACAACACCGCCGTTTACGGCAAAGCCATCTGGCAGGAGTACGGCGATCTCCGTATTTCCGGCGGTCAGTTCTTTGCCGAAAATGCGCTTGCCCCCGGAAATCTCCCCAATTCCCATTCAGCCGTATATATTAACGGCGGTCAGGCTTGGATTCAGGGCGGTACATTCAAAACCGAAAGTCATATTGACACCATCGACCTCCACTACGGTCTGGACATCGGGCAATATGCCACCGTTGATCTGTCGGGCGGTACCTTCTACGGTATCCTGCTGCCCACAAGCAGCACGCCGCTCGCCAACTATATGGACGAGGATACTTACACTCCGCTTTCCGACGGAAGTAGGTTCAATCCCGAATCCGAGTATTCGCAGGAATATGTGGAAAGCGGCAAGGTTGTGCGAATTGCATGGCTGATCGACCATGTAGACATACATATCAATGCACCCATTGCAGGCGTTGATATCACCGAAAACTATTTCAACATTCCCACCTCCGGCTGTAAGGTGACTATGTATTACCCCCAATGGTACAAGAACGGAGAGCTTGTAACCTACGGCACCTTTGAGGCAGGCGCCAGCTACAAGGTCGTTGTGTGGGTGGATGTCAAGGCCGATTACGGCGCAGAATTCACAACCGGTGTGACCGTTGCAATCAACAACCAGTCGGTTGATGTGGACCGAAAAAGTTCGCATTTGATAGCGGTCGAATACGACTTCGGTGAGTGTCCCAACATTATCTCCGAGGTTGATCTGACCGTCACTGCCCCAAAGGAGGGCAACACCCCGTCCTACACCGTAGGCTGTGGTAGCGATGCTTACTATGCCGTAGGCGGCAGCTCCAACTACACCGACTACCGCCAGTGGTATGAATCCTCCGACGGCGAAGTTTGGTGGAAGATCAACCCGGATTCGAAGTTTACGGCAGATTATTACTATAAGTTCGTCGTGGACATCCGCACCAAAAACGGCTATGAGTTCCCCACCTACGATAATGGCACCATTCAGCCCAACGTGTCTGCCACGGTCAACGGCTATTACGCCAACGTGATCAAGGCATACGATCAGGATCCTTCTCGCTACATCACCGTGGAATACGATTTTGGAATGTGCAACGATGAGTTAATCGAGAATATAATCGTTGAGAACGTCGTTGCCCCTGTTGCCGGAGAAAAGCCGAGTTATACTTATTCTATCAGCGGAAGCGGTTATCAAATGAATACCGCCAAGAACGCCTATGAGGATATCTATTGGAAGAATCCCCCCGAGCAGTGGTATTTCATCAAAAACGGTATAGGTTGGTTTGACATAACTAAGGGCGATTGGGTCTATGAACACGAGACCTTTATTGCAGGTCATGAGTATCAGGTCAACGTATATCTGAAAACCGATGACGGCTATGAATTTAAACTTGGCAAGTGGCTGGATATTGAATTTACCGCTTCGGTAAACGGCTTTGTTGCGGAAGGCGTTAATAACAACAGCGATTGCCGTATTTATCAGACCATAACCTATACGTTTACTTGCGAATATAAAAATATTACCACGGTGATGATTGACGGCTTAAGTGTGCCGCGAGCAGGGGAAAATCCCGATTATACGGCAAACGTTGCTTATCCGCAGTGGTACCAAATCGACCCTGCTTATGCAGGTACTGACGGTATCGTATGGTATGACAGCCAAGGCAATCAGTTGTTGCCTGATGATAAGTTTGAGCAGGGTGAAATATATAAGGTTGAAATAAAGCTTATTCCCGCGATGCTTGAAGGGGTAAATACTTCTCAGTTCAATTCTGCTGTCAGCGCTTACGTCAACGGTAATCAGGTGGTAGCAAACGACTATGGAGATGCGGTTTATGCTAACAAAAACGCAGTATATATCTACTATACCTTCTCAAACGGCGCATTGGCGCCTAAAGGCGTAAAGGGTGACGTAAACGGGGACGGTAACGTAGATACAACCGACCTTGCAACGCTGAAACTTTATCTTGCGGGACTGACCAAGGAAAGCGAAATTATAAAATACGGTGCTGACCTTAACAGCGACGGCAAAGTTGACACCACCGACCTTGCCTCCCTTAAACTTAAACTTGCAGGATTGTAATAAAAAATGACGGCGAAAGCCGTCATTTTTTAGTGTCTACTAACTATTGACTATTTCACTTCAAGAGTCTTTTTTTGTTACCTTCTTTTTACTGCCGTCGGGGTAGAGAATAGTGGTATTGTTAAGCTGAATTTCAAGGCTTCTTTTGTAGCTTTCAATATATTCTCTGCGAAGAACTGCCTGTTCAGCCTTTTCTTCTTCGCTAAGTCCTTCGGCTTTGCTTTTTCTTGCAAGAAAATTTATGCGGTCAATTTTACTTTGTTCCATTATATTTCGTTTCTTCCTTCCAAAGCTCTTGTAAGAGTTTTTTCGTCTGCATATTCAAGGTCACCGCCGACGGGAATGCCGTAGGCAAGGCGCGTTACCTTTATTCCCAGCGGTTTTGCCAGACGGGAGATATAACTTGCAGTAGCTTCGCCCTCCACCGTAAGATTGGTAGCCATAATAAGTTCCTTAACGTCGGTGTTAGAAAGCCTTGACATAAGTTCTTTAATTTTGAGTTGTTCGGGACCTACGCCGTCAAGGGGCGAAAAAGCACCGTGAAGTACGTGATATAAACCTCTGTACTCTCTTGTTTTTTCAAAGGCGAGAACGTCTTTCGGGTCTTCAACCACACAAATAGTAGAGTGATCCCTTTCACTGTCGGCGCAAACGGGACATATATCCGTATCGGTCAGCGCCTGACAACATGAGCAAAAATGGATTTTTTCTCTTGCAGTAACAAGTGCGTTTGCAAATTTCTGTGCCCTTTCGGGAGGCTGTGCCAGAATATGAAAGGCAAGACGCTGAGCGGTTTTTTTGCCGATTCCGGGGAGTTTTTCAAACTGCGCCACAAGGTCGGTAAGGGAAGTGATGTTATATGCCATATCGGTTAAAACATTCCGGGAATATTAAGTCCGCCGGTAATAGCGCCCATTTCTGCTTCTGCGGTAGATGCGGCTTCGTTAATGGCTGCATTTACTGCAACGGTTATAAGGTCTTCAAGCATTTCTGCATCATCGGGATCGATAATTTCGGGGTTTATGGAAAGCTTGGTTATATTATGTTTGCCGTCAACGGTAACGTTTACTGCGCCGCCACCTGAGGTTCCGTTATATTCTCTCTGCTCAAGGTCAGCCTGAAGATTAGCCATATCCTCCTGCATTTTCTGAGCCTGCTTAAGCATAGCGTTCATATTATTCGGTCCGCCGGAATTAGGAATTCTTACTTTCATTTTATTTACCACCTTGTTCGATTTCTTTTAATTTATTTGCAATAACCGCCAACATATCGTTGTTACCTTGCGCGGTTGCTTTTTTGTAGGGCCCCAGCCTAAAGGATTTACCCAGATGCTTCAGAGCAGATTTTTTTATGGATTCTCTCATAATCTCGTTACTGTTCATCATTGAGCGGAACAGAGGATTTGGAGCATCGATAAGTAAAAATCCGCCGTCGATATAAGCCTTTGAGCCGTTAAGCACACCCATAGCGGGAGGACAAAGTTCATAAACCGTTTCAAGAATATCGTACCAACAGTCAACCTCTCCGTTAGCCACCTGTTTTTCGGTTACGGTTTCGCTGACTTCTTCGGCTTTTTCGGTTACCGAAGGAGCAGGCGCTTCCTCTTCGGCAGGAGTAACGTTCACGGGCGCTTTAATAACGGCGCCGCCGCTTATTGCCGCTTCAAGAGCGCTGATTCTTCTTATTAGGTCGGACGTGTCGGCAGCGCTGTCGTCCTTTGCGCAAAGACGGATAAGCGCCATTTCCATTTGAAGACGTCTGTCACCTGACTGCATCGAAGGGAAGATTTCCTTTAATATGCGAAGAATACGCATAATATCCTTAAGAGAATACTTTTCTGCCTGAGCGGTGAGCGCTTCAAGATGTGAAGCCGAACAAACAATAGGCTTTTTATCTCCCTTAACGGTTTTAACTATCATAAGGTCACGGTAGTGAGAGGTTAGTTCATTTAACAGTCTTAACATATCTACCGATGCGGCATAAAGGCTGTCGAGCAGTGTAAGAGCGGTTGATACGTCCAGATTATTTACGGCATCGCTAATCTTTAAGAGATATTCTTTTCCCGCCATACCGCAGGCGTTAGACACAACCTGCTCGTCAATTACGTTTCCGCCCGATACGCATATATCGAGAAGACTTAACGCGTCACGCATACCGCCGTCTGCGGCAGAGGCGATAAGATTTGCACCGCCGTCGGTAAGGGTAAGACCTTCCTGCTCGGCAACGTATTTTAAACGGCTTTCAATAACGGAACTGTCGATTCTGTGAAAATCAAAACGCTGACAACGTGAAAGAATGGTTGCGGGGAGCTTATGCACCTCGGTAGTGGCAAGTATAAATACTATATGAGCAGGGGGTTCCTCAAGGGTTTTAAGCAGAGCGTTGAATGCTGATTCGGTAAGCATATGTACCTCGTCGATAATATAAACCCTGAATTTAGAGGAAGCGGGAGCAAAGTTTATCTGGTCACGAAGCTCTCGGATATTATCAACACCGTTGTTTGAAGCAGCGTCGATTTCGGCAATATCGGTATTTTCACCTGCTTCAGCCATTCTGCAGGCTTCGCATTTTCCGCAGGGATTTCCCTGTTCTACAGAAAGGCAGTTAACAGCACGGGCAAGGATTTTAGCGCAGGTGGTTTTACCTGTTCCACGTGTTCCCGTAAATAAATAGGCGTGAAAAATCTTACCGGAACTAAGTTGATTTTTAAGGGTTTCGGTAATATGCTCCTGTCCTACTACGTCACTAAAGGTGGTAGGACGGTATTTTCGGTATAAAGCCTGATATGCCATAATGCGCCTTCCTTTCTTAAAAAAGTGTATTCGGGTGTACGAATGAACCGATTTACTGCGGCGCACGGAAAAATCCACTTAATGCTGCTCGGTTCCCCGCCTGACATGGTTCATGGCATCCCGTCGCACAGGACCCGTCCATTCGCACACCCGAATACACTGCATATATTATATACTATAATTACGTCTTTTACAAGAAAATTTTAATAAAATTTAAAAACATAATATAAAAGGTTGAATAATAAAGGTTTTTTTGATATAATAACTCTATGAATTTTCTTAAACTTAAAAAAAGAACAAAAAACGAAAAGGAAAAAGCCGAAAATGGAAAAATGGGATATTTTGGATTCCTCCGGTGAAGTTACCGGCAAAACGGCTGTACGCGGTAATTATTTTATGCGCCCTGGTGAATATCATCTTGTGGTGCACATATGGGTTATTTCTAAAGACGGCAGGTTTTTGATTCAACGCAGAAGCGACGATAAAAAACTTATGCCTGGTGAATGGGCTGCTACGGGCGGTTCTGCCATTTCGGGAGAAACGTCTTACTGTGCCGCACAGCGCGAACTCTTGGAGGAGCTTGGAATCAATTGCACACGGCGTCTGTGCAAAAAAATGGGACGCATTAAAAAAAGAAATTCGTTCGTAGATATATGGTTTACCACCAGTGATGCCGACGTGGCTTCTTTAAATCTGCAGACAAGCGAGGTTGCAGAGGCTAAGTGGGTAAACGAAGAAACCCTTAGAAAAATGGTGGAGGAAAGAAAATTCCACAACTACGGAAAAGAATATTTCGAGATGATTTTTAAATACGCAAAGGATTATGGAAATGAGTTTTTCGGTTAAAGGACAGACCTGTCCTATTTGCAAAGCATATTTGTTTGAAGAAGACGAAATTGCGGTATGCCCCGTGTGTGCCGCGCCTCATCACAGAGAGTGTTTTATCAGTGCCGGTAAGTGCGGAATGGAACAGTTTCACGGCACGGATATGCAGTATGATAAAGTAAGGGATAAAACTGAGGTTAAAGAGGAACCTAAGGAAAGTAAAGAGGAAATGCAGGAATGTCCTTCTTGCCATAATAAATTCCCAAAGGGAAATACCTTTTGTAATCAGTGCGGTACTCCCGTAAATAAAGACGTTCGCTTTATAAGGATAGATTTTCTCGGCGGAGTTAAACCCGATGAAGATTTGGGCGAGGGTGTTACCGCAAATGAAGCAAAGGACTTCGTAATGGTTTCTACCAACCGTTTTGTTCCAAAGTTTAAGGAATTTAAAAACGGCGCAAAGGTATGGTTTAGTCTTTGGCATCTTCTTTTCCCGACGGCAAGTTTTGCTATGCGTAAAATGTATTCGTATGCGTTTTTGTCGGGTGCCGTTGAAATTGCCGCCAGTATTTTACTTGCTCCCTTTAACAGCACCATAGGTCAACTTATGACCGATTCCAGCGTAAAAACTTATTACGATTTGGCGCAGGCTTTAATCGGTAGTAACGATAAGGCTATGTGGATGAATTTTATATTGGGTGTAATCGGTGTTTTGCTTACTGCAACGGTAAGGGTTTTAAGCGCACTGTTTGCCAATAAACTATATTATAAGCATACCGTAAAGACCTTAAAGGAAATAAAGGAAACGGCTACTGACGACGAACAAAAGCAACAACTTATAAGAAAAAAAGGCGGAGTAAATATGTTTGCTTTTATAATAGCATATATGGCGGTTTCGTTTATTCCTTCTATAATATTTTCATTTATTTAGAGGTGTGAAGTATGAAGATTTGTAAAGTGTGTAAATGCGAAAATGAAGATGGGTTTATATACTGTAAAAACTGTGGCGCACAGTTAGAGGTTTTGCCTCCCGTAAAGACAGAGTCGGTTGTTGAACCTGTAAACACCGCGCAAAATCCAACACCCGATAACGTATATGTGAACGAAATTGTTGAGCCGATAAAAGAGCAAAAAAACTTCGTAAACAGTACGCCTACTCTTGTTCCCGTTAAGATGTTACTTCCGGAACCCACAAATCCTGAAATTAAAACCGTACAGACCGTGTACGTAACCCCCGCTCAAAAGGCGGCAATACAGTACGATATGTCGAAAACCCGATAAACGAAAAAGAGAAAACTTCAAAAAAGTTTTCTCTTTTTTTTATAAAACGGGAACACTATATACGGTGATAACGTGAAAAATAAAAAAATTCTTTATACGTCTTTTGGATTGCTCATCGGACTTGTTAACGGGCTTTTGGGGGCGGGCGGAGGTATGATAGCGGTTCCCGTACTTAAAAAATGCGGTCTTGATACCAAAAAAGCCCATGCAAATGCAGTGGCGGTGATTTTGCCCATAACCGTTTTCAGCGCCTTCGTTTATATGCTTAAAGGCTACGTGGATTTAAAGGATGCTCTTGCTTTTATGCCGCTGGGAATTGTTGGGTCTATACTGGCTACGTGGTTGCTTAAAAAACTTTCTCCCTATATTTTGCGTCTTATATTTGCAGGATTTATGATTTGGGCAGGGATAAGGATGTTGTTAAAATAATGTTGTTTATAAAATTTATTGCGGGGTTTCTTTCGGGAATTATAGGCGGTCTCGGACTTGGGGGCGGCGCCGTGCTTCTTATATATTTAAGGGTGTTTGAAAATTCTCCTCAGCTCAAAAGTCAGGGTATAAACCTCCTGTTTTTTATTCCTATAGGTATAATTGCGGTGATTATTTATTTTAAAAAGGGTCTTATTGAACTTAAAACGGTGCTTCCTCTTGCGGCTTTCGGAATTATAGGCGCACTGGCGGGTTATTTTCTGACAAGGATAATAGGAGGCGAATTTTTAGGTAAAATATTTGCTGTCGTTCTTATAATTATGGGATGCACCGAAATTATTAAAGTTTTTCTCTTGAAAGTTAAAGAGAAATGTGGTAAGATGAAAATAGAATAAATGTTCGGGAGAGAAATTGATGGCAAAAATTAAACTTAACGAAAGACAGGAAACAGTTTATAAATTTCTTATTTCCAGTATGTCAAACGGTCTGCCTCCTACGGTAAGAGAAATTTGCAAGGCTTGTCAGATTAAATCGACTTCTACCGTTCACGCGGTGCTTGATTCACTTGAACAAAACGGTTATATTATACGCGACAGCCATTCTTCACGCGCTATCAGAATTGCCGACAGCGTATCTGCCGCAAGGGTTCCTCTTGTGGGCAGGGTAACGGCAGGTCAGCCTATATTAGCGGTTGAACAAATTGAGGATTATATTCCTTACCCCGCAAATGATTCTGAAGGTCTTTTCGCTCTCAGAGTTGTGGGACTTTCAATGAGGGATGCGGGAATACTTGACGGAGATATTGTTGTTGCCGATAAAAACGCACCTTATAAAAGCGGCGATATAATAATAGGTATGGATGGAGACGAAGCTACCGTAAAAAGACTTCTTCAAAAGGAAGGCAAAATAATTTTTATGCCCGAAAATCCCGATTTTGACCCTATTTATCCCGAAAATCCTTCGGTACTCGGCAAGGTTATAGGCAGCTACAGGAAGTATTAATATGAAAACAGTTGAAATTTTTACCGACGGCGCCTGTTCGGGAAATCCGGGACCTGGCGGTTGGGGCGCGATTCTCAGATACGGCGGAAAAGAAAAGGAACTTTCGGGCGGTGAAACCGAAACCACCAATAACCGAATGGAACTTACCGCCGCCATAATGGCGCTGCGCGCTTTAAAGGAACCCTGTAAGGTTATACTTACCACCGATTCTAAATATCTTTCCGACGGTATTGGTCTTGGATGGGCAGAGAGCTGGAAGAAAAACGGTTGGAGAAAAGCCGACAAAAAACCTGCCTTAAACGTTGACTTATGGGAAGAAATATTGGAACTCTTTAAAAAGCACGACGTTACGATAAATTGGGTAAAGGGCCACAACGGACACAGCGAAAACGAACGATGCGATGCTTTAGCGGTGGCTTTTTATAAAAATTTAAGCAAATGATTTTAAATAACAGTTGCATAGATGCAAATTTTATGGTACAATTATTCAATAAAAACAGGAGGGATATTATGAAACGTATTATTTCTATTTTGCTTATTTTATTGCTTATTTTTTCTTTAACCGCATGCGGTGCCCCTGATGAGATAGTAAAAGAAAAGAAATTAAGCAAGACCAATTTTGAAACCTATCTTACAGTTGACGTTGGTTTTGACGGCGGTGTTGCTACCAACTACAGCGCATATGACGGAGATAACCCTGAATACGCAGGCGGTCGTTGGAAATGGGGTACGGGTACTGCAGTTGTAAAAGTATATCCTAAATCTGCGAATAAAACAGAATTTGCCAACTGTAAGGTAAGCTTACAGGTTGATTTCGGCAGTCCTTTCGGTTCTAAAAATCTGGATTTGATTTTAGACGAAAACGGCAAGGTAACCGAAACCGTTAAGCTTGAAAGTCAGAAGCACGGTATTCCCAAAGAAGGCTTTACTTCTACCGACTATGCCGTTCCCGTTGCAACCTATCAGCTTGTTTCTGCTGAGGGTGAAATGAAAATACATATTAAACTGGATGAAAACGGTTCTGTAATTACCGAAGAATAATTAAAAGCTCAGGAAACAAATTTCCTGAGCTTTTTTTACATATTAATACTTACTTCTCCTGCATTTAAGGTCATACTGCCGTTATCGGTTGAGAGAAGCAGCCTTGCGTCGTTGTCAATTCCGAGAACCAAACCGCTTATCTTTATACCGTTCTTTATAAAATAAACCTTTTTGCCTATCAGCATTGAACGGCTTTTATAATTTTCCATATAAAGTGTGTCGGGAAGAATTGAGTATATATCCAAAAAATATTTTACGAACTCTTTTATAAATTTGACCGTCAATTCTGCGTTTGGAAGTAATTTTCCGAAAACGCTTCCTGCTTTATCTTTTATGTCGTCGGGAAAACCGCCTATAGGATCAAAAAGGTTTACGCCGATACCCATTACCGCATACTGAACCTTTGCGTTATTTCCCGAAAATCCTGCTTCGGTAAGGATTCCCGCAACTTTTTTGCCGTCAAGATAAATATCGTTCACCCATTTTATGTAGGATTTTTTGCCCGAAACAAAGTCAATGGCTTGGGCGGCGGCAACTGCGGCGGCGGTGGTGATTTTAGCGCATTGGTCAGCGTTTAAATTGGGATGAAGCAGAAAACTTAGATAAATTCCGCTTTCTTTTGGCGAAAAGAAACTTCTGCCCAGTCTGCCTTTACCGCCTGTTTGGGAAAGCGCGATAACGAGCGCATCTTCTTTACTGCTTTTTGCAAGATTTTTGCAGTAATCGTTGGTAGAAACCGCTTCTTCAAAAATTTCCGTATTTAAACTAAACTTTAATTCTTTTTTCAGAATTCCAAGTATTTTGTTTTCCATAAGTCTAACCTTCCTTTGATTATAGTATATATTATAACGTATCTCTTAGTCAACTTCAAAAAAAATATATTTTTTTAAAAAACTCTTTACATTTTAAAATATTGGTGTTATAATATCAGTGTATCAAAATATCTCTAGTGTTTTGGAGGAATAAATGATGAAAAAAATACTTGCTATTATGTTAACAGTAATTCTCGTTCTTTCTTTTTCTGTTTCTGCTTTTGCTTTAAAGAGCCCCGGCGGAACAGTATATTACGAAGTACTCGTTAACAGAACCAATACCGGTGAAAACTCTGACGTAGCTGAAAAGGTAGTGGTTAAGGAAAACGGAACTCTTGAACTTGCTCCTGTTGAAAACGATGATATCGCATTTGAGGGTTGGGGCTTCTACAAGAAAAACGGTAATGCTGCTAAAATCGGCGAAGATTTAAAAATTGAAAGCGTAACCAAGGCTGACGGTAGCGCAGCTAAAGAGGGTGTTGACTACGAAATCAAAAACGGCAAGATCGTTTCTAAGAATAACGAATATCTTACCGTTGAAATTAAACCTCTTAAAGATGGCGTTATGGTATCCGAGCTTTATGAAGGTGTTGTTCCGGAAATAACTCCTCCCGGCACCAATAAGCCCATATCTCCTTCCACTGCTGACTTCAGCATGGCAGTTGCAGGTCTTCTCTTTGCACTCGTAGTTCTCTCCGGTGCTTCTGTAGTGGCTGTAAAGCGCGCTCGCTAATTTGTTGAGAATTTTACCTCCCGATTTTTCGGGAGGTATTTTTTGTTGTTTGACACCTATATATAAATGTGTTAAAATGTCTATAATAATTAAGTATAGGTAAAGGAGGATTTTTATGAAAAACAAAAAGACTGTTCTTATAGTTTGTGTTTCGGTATTTGTTATTGCCACCATAAGCTTTTGCGCTTACGTTCTGCCTCCTTTATTTTCGGGGGCAAATAAACCAAATGAGGTTACGTCGTCCGATATAAGCTCGGTTGAGAGTACACCCGAACCGGAACTCCCTGATAACCCTATTGATTTTGTTTCACTGAAAGAAAAAAATCCCGATATATATGCATGGATAAAGGTTCCGGGAACAAAGGTGGATTATCCGGTGCTCAGAAGTAACGATAAGCCCGAGGATTTTTATCTTAATCACGATGAAAACGGTAAATATAAATTTGCGGGCTCTATTTATTCACAAATGTATAATACCGATGATTTTACTGACCCAAATACCGTTCTTTACGGCCATAATATGAATAACGGCTCGATGTTTGCGTCCCTTCATTCCTTCAGAAAAGCAAGTTTCTTTAAAGAAAATCAGTATATCTATATTTATACTCCCGGTCATATTTTAACCTATACCATCTATTCGGCTTACCGATATGATAACCGTCATATTCTTTATTCCTTTGATTTTACCGATAAAAAGGTTTTTGCCGATTATATTGAGATGACTAAAAATCCAAAATCAACTATAGTTAACGTCAGAGATGGCGTAGAGGTGACGGCGGATGACAGAATTATAACGCTCAGCACCTGTATTACTAACGATAACTACAGATATCTTGTTCAGGGGGTACTTACTGATGACACCCTCACAAAATAAGAAATCCAAAAGAATATGGCTTATAGTCCTCTGCTGTTTTTTGAGCGTTATCCTGATTGTTGTGGGAACGGTAGGTTATTTGTGGTTTTCGGGTAAAAGGGGACTGCTTAAAAATAACGGTACTATTGCTTCGGACATAGGGGTCGAAGCCGTTGTAAACGAGGATAATACCGTTGTTTATAAGGGTAAAGTTTATAAATATAACGAGAATATAACAGCCATACTTTGTATGGGTATTGATGACACTAAGAAAACTTCGGGCGGCGTTGCAATTACCGGTAATGCAGGTCAGGCCGATGCGTTGTACCTTATGGCTATAGACGTAGAAAACGGTAAAACTACCGTAGTGGGAATTCCGAGAGATACCTATACCGACGTTGACGTATATTCAAAAAGCGGTAGCTTTATAGGTATGCAGAAAAAACAGATATGTCTTGCCTTTGCTTACGGCGACGGTAAGGATAAAAGCTGTGAAAACGTGGTGAACAGCGTTTCAAAACTCTTTTACGGTATGCCCGTTAATTCGTATTTTGCAGTTAATTCAAAGGCGATAGCATCCCTTCATAATGCGGTAGGTACCGTTACCGTTATACCAAACGAAACTCTGACGGTAGGAAACGTCACTTATTATAAAGACGTACCGGCAAAGCTTTACGGCAGTAACGTTTTTGCTTATCTGCAGACGAGAAATCAGCAAACCGCCGATGCAAGTTATTTGCGTATGCAACGTCAGCTTGACTATATAAGCAAATATTCTGCGGCGGTAATCGAAAAAACCAAAGAAGATATTACTTTCCCCGTAAAACTTTATAATAAGGTTCAAAAGAAAGCGATAACAAATCTTGATGCAGGTAAAATAGGCTATCTTGCTACCAGTGTTGTAAGCAGTAAAAAAACCGCCTCCCTTCAGTTTATCTCCCTTAAAGGAGAGCAGATAAAAGGGGAAAGCGGTTATGCGGAATTCTATCCCGATGAAACTAATCTTTTTGAAACTATGCTTAAACTATATTATACCGAACAATAAAAAACTTGGAGTGAAAACGCCCTACGGGGCGTGGGTGAACTCCAAGTTTTTGTTTTAAACGGTTATTTCTTCTGCTGATTCTTCGGTTTTAATTTCTTCGGTTTCTTTATTTTCTTCGTTTTCGCGTTCTGCTTCTTCGCGGATTAAAACGAGAAGATTATACTGAGAAATTTTATATTCGTACCATACGTATTCAACCATAAGAGAAGCAAGATATACTATGGGGAACATAATCAAAGAAGCGATTGCGCCAAAAAGGAAATTGGGAATTTCTTTATCAAAAAGAAGCTCTGAAGCGATATTTACGTTGCTTACCATAGAACTGCTTAAAAAACCTATAGCTAAAACAACGGCAAAAATAAGGGCGTATATAAAAGCGTTTAATCGGTAGAAACGGTTGCGCTTCTTTTTATCCTCTTTTGTATTTCCCGTAGGAAGCGGTTCTCCCTTCATATCAAGAGGAATTTCGCTTTTTGAAAAGAGTTTTATGAAAATTGTGTAAACTGCAGGAATAAGGAAAAGTAAAATGACTTCCCAGGTGCAGACCTCGTGCAGTACCTTTATTTTGTAGGTTATTTCGGCAATAACAAACAAATAACTAAACCCGAGAGTATAAAGCGCCGCAAGGTTTGTGCTGTTGTTAATAGCCTTTTTAACACGTTTCTTCTTTCTGCTTAATTTGTCCATTTTGTTTTTTCTCCTCGAAAATGAAACTTGTCTATATATTGTATCATACTATTTTTAAAATAGCAAACAAAATTTATATAAAGGAAATAATATCGGAAATAACCTCGTTTTTACAAAAATCTTTTAGGATTTCGTGACGGGATTCTTTATATAATTTTAAAGTCACATCATATTTTTCTTCTCTTTTAAGTTTTTCGTAAACGCGTGTTATGCCCTTACCGTATTCACCTACGGGGTCGTCTTCGCCCGAAAGTATGAAAATTTTAAGATTTTCGGGAAGAGATTTGTACCATTCCTTTTTATTGCAGTTTTTATTTAGTCTTATTAAATCGTTCATTGCGCTGACGCAGAACTTAAAGGTGCAGTATTCATCATTTGCATAAATTTCTTTATTGGTATTCTCACAGCTCAGCCATGCGTAAATATTATTTTCATCTTTGAATTTTTTATTGTATGCGCCGAAAGCCATAGAGTAAATAAAGTTTGAAACATATCGGTCACCCTTTATTTTGCAAATTAGTCTGGTTAAAAGAATGCCTATATCGGAAGCGGGATTAGCGTTGCCGCTGCCCATCATTATATAGGAACTTAAATGTTTTCCGTATTCTTTAACGTAAAGTCTTGTTATAAAAGACCCCATACTGTGACCGAGTAACACGTGCTTCTTGTTGGGATAGCGCATATCGGCGGCTCTATATACCCTTTCTACGTCGTCAACCAGTAGTTTATAGCCGTCTTTTTTGGCAATAAAGCCTAAATCTTCCTTTTTGGCAGTTTTTCCGTGACCTAAATGGTCGTGAATAATGCAGAAATATCCCGCTTCGCAAACAGCCTCAAGTAATTCATCATATCTTTCCAGATGCTCGGTCATTCCGTGAACCGCCTGAAAAATTCCTACGGGTTCGCCGTTTGGAATATAAATTTTAACGTTAAGGGTGTTTATATTATCGCTTGAGGGAATGGTTAAGTATTCTTTTTTCATTGATTTTCCTCCCAACTCATAGATTTTTGAACGGCACGCTTCCAGTTTTTAACCATTTTTTCGCGTTCTTCCTTTTCTGATTCGGGTGTAAAAAGGGTGACACCGCCGCCTATGGTTTTTAATTGATCGGTATCCTTCCAAAAGCCTACCGCAAGTCCTGCTAAAAATGCGGCGCCTAAAGCGGTTGCTTCGCCCAGTTTGGCGCGTTCTATATTTATTCCCGAAATATCTGCCTGCATTTGCATAAGCAGATTATTGGCGCTTGCGCCGCCGTCAACCTTTAATACGCTGATTTTCGTATCGGAAATTTCCTTTATTGCTAAAATCAAATCGTTGGTCTGATAGGCAATTGCTTCAAGACAGGCCCTTATAATATGGTTTCTGTTAGAGCCTCGGGTCAGTCCTACGATAGTACCTCTTGCATACATATCCCAATAGGGCGCTCCAAGACCGGCAAAGGCGGGAACTACGTAAACACCGCCGCTGTCCTTCACCTTTTTTGCGAAATATTCGCTGTCCTTTGACTCGTCTATAAGTCCCATTTCGTCCCTTAACCACTGAATTAAAGCACCGCCAACGAAAACACTGCCTTCATAGGCATAATTTACGGGCGCACCTTTTAGGGTGGCGGCAATGGTGGTGAGCATACCTTTATTATCGGTACGGCATTTTTCACCGCAGTTCATCAGCAAAAAGCAACCCGTACCGTAGGTGTTTTTGGCTTCTCCGCTTTGAAAACAGCATTGACCGAAAAGGGCGGCTTGTTGGTCGCCTGCAATAGAACAAATAGGTATATTACTTCCCATAAAGTTTATGTGGGTGTAAATTTCACTGCTGCTTAAAACCTTTGGAAGAACCGACGAAGGAATATTAAATTCCTCTAAAAGCTTTTTGTCCCAACATAAACTTTTAATATCAAAAAGCATAGTACGGGAAGCGTTGGTGTAGTCGGTGATATGTAAGGCGCCGTCCGTCAGCTTATAAATCAGCCAGGTGTCGATAGTTCCGAAAAGAAGGTCGCCTCTTTCGGCTTTTTCTCTGGCGCCCTCTACGTTATCGAGTATCCATCTTATTTTTCCCGCTGAAAAGTAAGCGTCAATTAAAAGTCCCGTTGTTTCTTTTACGTAGTCGCTAAGTCCTCTTGCTTTTAATTCTTCGCAAAAGGGTGCGGTTCTTCTGCACTGCCATACGATAGCGTTATAAACGGGCTTTCCCGTAGTTTTATCCCAACAAATCGTAGTTTCTCGCTGATTTGTAATTCCTATAGCGGCGATTTCGTCGGGGGAAATACCGCCTTTTATTACGGCTTCGGTCATAGTCGCATACTGACTTGCGTAAATTTCCAAGGGGTCTTGCTCAACGTAGCCGGGTTGCGGATAAATCTGAGCAAATTCCTTTTGTGCGGTGCTTATAATGTTTCCGTTTTTGTCAAAGATTATGGAACGGGCACTTGTGGTGCCTTCATCAAGAGCTAAGATATACTTTTTCATAAACCGCGCCTCTCTTTTTTACTTGCTTTTTTTCACTATAACCATTATACTATACTTTTGTAAAATATTCTACATAAAAAACGTGAGGAAGAATATGAAATTTAAAAACTTAAAAGGATGCCTTATACTTCTTCTTGCTTCAGTTATCTGGGGCTTTGCCTTTGTATCACAGGATAAGGTAGCCGATATAGTAGAACCCTTTACCCTTAACGCTATGCGTTCCTACGTGGGCGGTTTTGCGCTTCTGCTTTTATCCTTTGTTATGTCAAAAATAAAAAAACAGCCTTTTGTTCCAAAAGAAAAATCGGACAGAAAAAGGCTTTTGATAACGGGTGTTGTTTGCGGTATCTTTTTATGTATCGCCGCCAATTTTCAACAGTTCGGTATTGCCGCTTACCCTGTAGAAGCCGCCGCCAGCGCCCGTTCAGGATTTCTGACCGCTATGTATATTCTGTTTGTGCCGATTTTCAGTATATTCCTTAAAAAACGTCCTGCTTTTACTGTGCTTATTGCGGTGCTTATCGCCGTTGTCGGTCTTTACTTCTTATGTTTGGCAAACGGAATAAGCGGAGTTTACGGCGGTGACGGAATCGTGCTTATTTGCGCAGTTGCATTTGCCCTTCATATTATATGCGTGGATACTTTAGGACAAAAGGTTGACGGTGTTAAGCTTTCCTGTATTCAGTTTTTCGTATGCGCCATTCTTTCAACCGTGCTTATGTTTATTTTCGAAACACCTACCGTTGAAAATATTATCAAGGGAATAGGCCCAATTTTATATCTTGGTATTATGAGTAGCGGCGTTGCCTATACTCTGCAGATAATAGGTCAGCAACAGTGTGAAAATTCCACCGTGTCTTCTATTGCTATGAGTTTTGAATCGGTGTTTGCGGCAGTGGGCGGAGCAATTTTCGGCGATATAATGACCAAAAAGGAAATTATAGGCTGTGTTATAATGTTCTGCGCTATAATAATTTCACAGTTACCGACTAAAAAAATAAGTAAAAATTAAAAAAATACGGGTTCAAACGAACCCGTATTTTTTATGGTATGTAGTTTTCAAAAATAAAGGTGTTAAAATCTTCCTTACAGCCGTCCTCTTCTTTTTTACTTTTAAAGGTCCAGCCTACAGGGAAGGCGCCTAACCTTTTAACCAGTTTGAAGAAAAAATAATTTTTATCGTTAAAATCGTAAGAAACAAAATCGGGGCGGGAAAGAAAATTAAGTATAAGCAGTCCTGCAATTCTTTTTACAAAGCCTTCACCCTTGAATTTTGCCGAAAGCTGTCCTCGGCAGATTTTTTTATTATGCTTTTTGTACCAGAGAAGTATTTGCGGATGAAAGGACTGAACGAAGTAAAGCCCCTTATAATTTTCTAAAATTTCGTTTGCCTTACTGCAAAGGGCATTCGTATTGCCTTCGTACTTAAACTCAATAAGAAGGGGTACCTTGCCGTCAACTAAATCTAAACATTCCTTTAGGGTGGGTATAGCCTCATTTGTGTTTAAAAGGCGAAGTTCTTTTATTTCGGCTAATGTCATATCCTTTATTTTTTTGTTTATACCGCACATACGGGAGATGGTATCGTCGTGGAAAACCACAACTTCGCCGTCTTTGGTCAAATGAATATCGTTTTCTATTGCATAGCCGAATTTTATGGCGTTTTTAAAGGCTGACATACTGTTTTCGGGAATACCGCCGTCATTATCGTGTAAACCGCGGTGGGCAATATGAAGACCTTTTAAATGTTTTAATTTGCCGTGTTTTCTGCGGCTTGGCATTACTGCAAAAAGGAATAATAACGCTAAAAAGATAAGCGATGATAATATAATTATTAAAGCCTTCATTTTAGTCCTCCGAGTCAAAGTTTTCAAGCAGACTCTTTTTCTTTTCGGGCTTTGAATCGCCGTGCTTTACAAAGAGCATTGTAATAAATGAAAGGGCGGAGAATATTACTGCATAGGGGAAAAGGGTTAAATAACCGAAAGAACTGTTATCGATTATAAGACCGGATAAAAGGGGAGTGGAAATCTGCGCCGCCATAGAAAAGGTATAATAAATTCCCGTATATTTGCCTACGTCTGCGCCACTGCTCATTTCAACTACCATCGGGAAGGAATTAACGTTAATTGCCGCCCAACCGATACCTATTATGGCTAAAACCACGTACATAAGCGGTGTGGGAATACGTATGAAAAAAGCGGCAAGGTAGCAAACGGTCATAACCGCAACGCCTATTAAAATGGTGGATTTTCTTCCAACTTTGGAAGACAAAAAGCCGAGGGGTACAAAGGCTATAATTGCCGAAATGGTGGCGGTAAGAAGCCAACTTGACGAGGTGGAAAGGTCAACCTTTAAAACGTTTACACAGTATCTTGAAAATGCGGTGGTAACGGCGTTATAAGCCATAAACCATAAAAATACCGAAAGAAGTATGAAAATAAGGCTTTTTAAAACGGGACGGGGAAGTTTTTTCTTTTCGCCTTGGTCGGTTTCTTCGTCATCTTTAATATTGGTTTCCTTTAAAAGTTTATTTTCGTTAACGGTAAATACCATAATAAGCACGGTAATAAGCATAAATGCGGCAATAACGATAAATACGGGAAGGAAGGACTGAGAAGCGGAATAAACGCTTTCGCCCTGTTCATTTTTTTCGCTTTTAAGCATAAACATCATAACGACGGTTGCGAAAATTCCACCGATATAGCCCACTAAATTTATAATAGCGTTTGCTTTACTTCTCAGCGGTTTTTCGGTAACGTCGGGCATATATGCAACGGCAGGAGTACGGTAAACCGACATTGTAACTAAAATTGCCATAAGAACGATAATAAAGCCCCAGAAGTTTTTGCTTTCTTCAAGCACACCGAGGAAAACGAGAAGAATTGACGCAATTATCGTGCCGAAAAGTATATAGGGTGTTCTTTTTCCAAGCTTTGTTCTTGTGCGGTCGGATATGGCGCCGAAAAGAGGAAGCATAAAAATAGCAAGAACGTTATCTATAGACATAATTGCATTAGCCTCAAAGGTGCCAAGCTTAAAGGTATATTCAAGAAGATAGGGTATTACCTGATCATAAAACTGCCAGAAGGCGAGTATGGACATAAATGCAAGTCCGATTAGTATAGTGCGTTTGTAATTTAATTTCATATTTATCATCCCCTTAAATGTTAGTATAACAAAAATAAAAGGTTACTTCAATAGCAAAATAAACGTTGACAAAAGACTGAAATGCAAATATAATGATATTAGAACATTTGAGCAATCATTCAAATGATAAGGAGGGAAACTGATGAACGAGGCGCCGAGCTGTGAGTATATGCATATTCACTTAGATATTGTGTCCGCCGTGCTTAAGGATATGCCAAACGACGATACTCTTTATAAACTAAGTGAACTGTATAAGCTTTTTGGTGATAAAACCAGAATAAAAATATTATACGTTCTTTTAAAAAGAGAACTGTGCGTATGCGATATTGCAAAACTTCTTAATATGACTATTTCTGCAATTTCTCATCAGCTTAAAATCTTAAAGCAGGCAAGTTTAGTCAAATTCAGAAAAGAAGGCAAAACGGTTTTCTATAGCCTTGCCGACGACCACGTAAAAACTATTTTAAATAACGGTATGGAGCATATCGAAGAATAAAGGATAAAGGTGATTATTATGAAAAAAATATATAAAATAAATGATCTTGACTGTGCGCATTGCGCCGCTAAAATGGAAGAAAAAATCAAGGGACTAGATGGTGTTATAAACGCCAACGTAAACTTTATTGCACAAAAACTTACCATTGAAGCTCAAGACGGCGTATTTGATGAAGTGGTAAAAAAAGCGGCGGCTATCTGTAAAGAAATTGAGCCTGACTGTACCGTTGAATTTTAGAAAGAAGGCAAAATATGAATCGTAAACAAAAGCGGATTTTATTAAGGGTTATTGTCTCCGCTTTTCTTCTGATAACTGCGTTAGTTCTTACAAAAATCGGCGTTCACGAAATTATAAGTTCATCCCTTTGTCTTTGCGCTTTTATAACCGTCGGATACGACGTAATTATTAAGGCTGCGTGGGGAATTAGAAACCGGAATTTAATAGACGAGAATTTGCTTATGACAATAGCAAGTGTGGGCGCGGTGTGTTTGGCTGAATTTTTTGAAGCCGTTGCCATAATGCTTTTTTATCAGGTGGGAGAACTTTTCCAAAGCTATGCCGTAAATAAAAGCAGAAAAAGTATTGAAAAAATAAGCAATATCCGTCCTGATGCCGCAAGAGTCATAAGGGATGAAAAGGAATTGACAGTATCTCCCGAAGAGGTAGAAATCGGTGAAATAATCAGGGTTTTCGCAGGTGAAAAAATTGCCCTTGACGGTGAAATTATCGAGGGTGAAACCTTTGTAAATAACTCTTTTCTGACGGGAGAAAGCATACCCGTAGGCGCAGGTGTGGGCGACAGTGTTTATGCAGGAAGTATAAATATGGAAGGCACCGTAAAGGTAAAGGTTACCGCGCCGTTTAGCAAATCGTCGGTTGCAAAAATTCTCGAACTTACAGAAACTTCATATGAAAATAAATCTAAAAGCGAACGCTTTATCACCAAGTTTGCACGTTATTACACACCTTTAGTAGTTGTTGCCGCGCTTTTAATAGCGATAATTCCGCAGTTTTTTATAAACGATGGCAGAGGTGAATGGGTAAGGAGAGCCTTAACCTTTCTTGTTATTTCCTGTCCCTGCGCTCTGTTAATATCGGTACCCCTTTCGTTTTTCGGCGGTGTTGGTTCGGCATCTTCAAACGGCATTTTGATAAAGGGTTCGGGCATACTTGAAAAACTTTCTAAGTGTGATACCGTAGTTTTTGATAAAACGGGAACGCTCACAAAGGGCGAATTTGCCGTTACCGAAATAAAGGCTGAAAAGATAAACGAAAGGGTGCTTCTGGCTGTTTGCGCCGCGGCGGAAAGTCAGAGTAATCATCCTATTGCAAAATGCATAGTGAAGGCTTCGAACGAAGATTATAAACGCTTTAAAGTGGAAATGGTACGAGAAATCGTCGGAAAGGGCGTAATCGCAAAGGTAGAAAAGTGGCAGATTGCCGCAGGAAATATAAAGCTTATGGAAGAACTTGGCGTTACCGTTCCCGACACGGATAAAACGGTTATTTACGTTACCATAGACGGAAAATACGCAGGCTTTATAACTGTGGGCGATACCGTAAAAGGCGAAGCAAACGAAGCCATAGAATTGCTTAAAGAACTCGATAATGAAAAGATTATAATGCTGACGGGAGATAGAGAGGAAAATGCAAAATCGGTTGCAGAAAGCCTGTTAATTGATGAATATTTCAGTAATCTTCTCCCCGAAAATAAGGTAAGCATTTTGGAAAACGTAATAGAAAAAGCAGAGGGCAGTGTTGCTTTTGTGGGCGACGGTATTAATGACGCTCCCGTAATTGCCAGAGCAGACGTAGGCTTTTCGATGGGAAATCTCGGCAGTGATGCGGCGGTGGAAACTGCCGACGTGGTTATAACTGACGACGATTTAAGAAAAATACCTCTTTCCATAAAAATCGCAAAAAGAACCACCGAAATAGCAACCCAGAACATTATTCTTGCAATAAGTGTGAAAATACTGTTTTTGATGCTTGGTATTTTTGGTGCTTCGGGTATGGCAGGTGCGGTTTTTGCCGACGTGGGTATTGCCGTAATAACAATTTTAAACGCTATGAGAACCTTAAGCAAACACGAATAATCCGAACCTGCCTAAAACGGCATTCTTTCGGCACTTTTCGGTTTGTCATCACCCGTAGGCATTAGCCTGACGGATTCTTCCGCACCAAAAATCACTCGAAATTCTGCCCGTTTTAGGTCGCAGAATTTTAAAGAGTTGAATTTTTGGCTGTGCGAGGCACAAAACGCAGTTAATCCTGACGGATTAACGAGTATTTTAACAATGCAAATACGAAAATTGAGCCTTTAAAATCAGGTTCGGATTATTCGTGTTTGCTTAAAAAAATAAGTCTTGAAAAAGGCTTATTTTTTTGTTTTCCAATATTTTATAGGTCTATTTTCTGTTGACATTAACTGTCGAAAAATATATAATAAATATATATTATGGATAATTGTGACTAAAGCTTAATTACCGAAAGGAAGTTAGTATGAAAAGCATACGAAAATCCATCGCGCTTATTCTTTGCTTTGCCTTGCTCATAAGTTCTCTGGTTATATCGCTTAACGTATCGGCTGTTGCTATGTATACCCGACACGGCTACATAAACGACAGCGCTGTTAATATCAGAAACGGAGCGGGAACAAGTAATGATTCTCTGGGAAAATTGAATAGTAACACCAAGGTTTTAGTGAATGGCGTAGGCTTTGATTCAAACGGCGCACGTTGGTACAGCCTTACTGCATATACCTCTTCCGGAAATATAGTAGGCTTTGTTCATTCCGATTACGTAACGGTAACGGGCAGCGATAAAAGTTATGAAGCAACCATCGTTAAGGAAGCCACGATAAGAAGCGCTCCGGGTACCTGGAACGATGATGTTGTGAAGCTTCCCATAGGAACTAAGGTTACCGTCATAGGCACCGAAGACGACAGGGACGGTGATATGTGGTATCACGTCACCTTTATTTACGGCGGCGAAACTATGACGGGATATGCTTATGAAACCTACGTGGAAATTTTAGCTGAATACGTTCATGACCCCGCTTTTGAAAAAGCTCTTAACGATCAGGGATTTCCCGAAAGCTATAAACCCTATTTAAGAAATCTTCACGCTCTTCATCCAAACTGGCAGTTTAAAGCCGACCATCTTGAAATGACCTTTGAGGAAGCGGTAAAGGGTGAATCGGGATTTGGCAGATCTGCCGTTTCTCCCTCGCGTCCTGACGCGTGGAAATCTATGGCTAAGGATTGCTATGACTGGAGCAGTAACTCCTATAAAACCGTCGATTCGGGCGGATGGGTACAGGCTAGTGAAAGTGTTATAAGATATTATCTTGACCCTCGCAACTTTTTGGGCTCTACAAGTGTTTTTCAGTTTATTTCAATGGAATATGACGAAAAACTTCATACGAAAGAACGTGTTGAAGCGGCGATAGCGGGAACGTTTTTGGCTAAGGATTTTCCCGAAAAGCCAAAGGAAAGCGACGAGGAAACCGAAGAATCTAAGGCAACCTATGAAACCTATACCGACGTACTTATTGCCGCGGCAAAGGATTCCGGGGTAAGCCCCGTAGCACTTGCTTCCATGATTTTGGTTGAACAGGGAAACAGTGGCGGCGGAAAATGTATTTCGGGTAATTATCCCGGTTATGAAGGATATTATAATTTCTATAATATACGCGCATACAGAAGCGGAAACTATAACGCAATACAGTACGGTCTTTTATATGCCAAGGGTGGTGACGGTACCAGAAAAACTTATTACCGTCCTTGGAATAATAGGGTTGATTCCATAATCGGCGGCGCCGTATGGTATGCTGAAAAGTATCTTAATTGCGGACAGGATACCCTTTATTATAAAAAGTTCAACGTGGTGAGTAAGCCTTATTTTTCTCACGAATATATGACCAACGTTGAGGGTGCTTCAAGCGAAGCAAGTAAGACCGCTTCGGGATATAAAGCAATAATGGATGCAGGACTTATCTTCAATATTCCCGTTTACAAGGATATGTCTGCAAAGGCAGCTCCTTATCCCACCAAAACAGGTAACAATAATTGCTATCTTTCCAGCCTTACGGTAACAGGACAAAAACTAACGCCTACCTTTGATAAATACGTTAACGAATATGAATTTATTGTTTCTTCATCGGTTACTGAAATTACCGTTAATGCAACGGCTTCCTATAGCGGTGCCAACGTAGAAGGCACAGGAAAACGAACTTTAAAATACGGAAGCAACATTATTACCGTTACCGTTACCAGTACCAGCGGAATTAAAAACGATTATAATATTTTAGTTTTCAGAGAAACACCGCCAGAGGTTGAGTTTCAGTTTAATCTGACGGGTTATACCGCCGACGGCAGTATAGTCAAGGGGATTAAACCCAAGACCAACGAGCAAACTCTTATTGCAAACTTCGGTATTGCAGGCGGATCGGCAAAAATAATAAAATTTGATAAGACGTCAACCTATATAGGCACGGGCGACGTTATTGAACTTTACGATAACGAAGGTAAATTAAGACATTCGTACACCTTGTCTGTCGAAAACGACCTGAGCGGTGACGGAAAGTTTTCCGTAATTGACATAGCTAAACTTCAGCTTCATATTATTCTTGCGGAAAATTTAAGCGTAGCGGCGCAAAAATCTGCGGATTTAAGCGGTGACGGAAAAATTTCCTTGGTGGATTTATCATTGATTCAACGAAAACTTCTGGGAATAGAATGATTTATATAAGTAATGGAAGGAAAGTAAAGATATGAAGAAGTTATTTAAAAAATTAAGCGTAATGGCTTTAATAACGGTTTTCCTTTTTTTAATAATGTGTCCTGCTGTAAACGCTCTAAGCGCAGGTACGACAATTGCTTTTTCGGGCAATAATCTAAAGGTTGGCGAAACCTTAAAGGTTACCGTTACCATAAAAGCCGACAGCGAAATCAGTGCGGCGGAGGGTAAACTTACCTTTGACAGTTCGATTCTTAAATTCTTGGGAGCAACGGGCGGTAACGCAAAGGCTGAGGGTTCTACCGTTTCCTTTACCGCTATGGGCCCCGATAAAATTTTGATAAAAAGTATTGAGTTCGAGGTTATCGGCGAGGGAAGCTGTTCAATAAGCGCTAAAAATATAAATATTTCAGACGGTACTACCGAGGCTACTGCTACCGGCGCTTCTTATCGCTTTAAAACGGCTTCGTCGCAGAATAATAATCCTCAGGATTTAGGCGCAAACAAAAAGGCTGCGCTTACCTCTATCAAGGTGGCTACGGGCACATTAAGTCCTGCATTCAGTAGCGAAATCACCGAATATACCGTGGTTGTTCCCTATACTCAGGTTGACGGTGTGCTTTCCTGTGAGAGCCTTGACCCGAATGCATCCATAAGCGTTGAGGGTGCTCGTCAGCTTCAGGTAGGTAATAACACGCGTACTATCGTAGTTGTTGCGAGTAACGGTGAAACGAGAAGATATTCCGTAACCTTTAACAGACTTGACGAAAACGGTAATGACGTTACCGTATCGGGCAACCTTACGGATATTCTCGTAAGTGTTGACGGAAAGGATTACTATATTGCCGAACAGGATGCAACCTTAGAACCTCCCGCAGGCTTTAGCCTTGCTACTGCTCAGTATGGCGAAAAAGAGGTAACTGCCTATAAGGACGTTTCGGGCAAAACCGTTCTTCTTTATATGATTGAAAAAGATACCGAAAACGGCGCGTTTTTCCTTTATGAAAACGGCGAGGTAAAAAGCTTTGCTTATATTTCTACACCCGAATTTACCTACATAGTAAAGGACGTAACCCAAGAGGCTCCGAGCGGTCTTTACACCTGTGATTATGATTTAAACGGAAAAAAGGTTGCCTGCTATAAATACACCGATACCGACCTTTCTGATTTTGTGGTATTCTCGGCAATTTCTCCCGATGGAAATTTAGGATACTATAGCTTTGACGTAAGAGAAAAAACTATACAGAGGGTTGTTAAGTTTGCCGTTGCAGAGCAAGAGGAAGTAAGCGACCTTACGGTAACTCCCGCAAAGAAAACCGTCGTAATGGCTTTGCTTGTTTTACTAATCGTATTATTCGTTCTTCTTATCGTTATGCTTATTATAAAAAGCTCTAAGAAAAGAGGCAAAAAAATAGGCTCTATCTTCGATGGCGAGGATGAGTACGAAATGGAAAGCGGTTCTGATCTTCCCGACGAGGATTAATTATGAAATACGCGGAAAATTTGTTGTTATATAAGGAAATACAGACCCTTGATATACGCATTTCATCGGCATATGACTGTCAACTTGACAGCGACTGGAAAAGTGACTGCGCAAGAGCCGCTTTTAACAGAATATATTTCGTGTATGACGGCGAAGGTAAAGTAACCTGTAACGGAAAGAAATATACGCTTAAGAAGGGCAATATATACGTCTTTCCCGCCGACACGGATTTTTCCTACGGTTGCTCCGATTATCTAAACAAGATTTATTTTCACGTTAACGTTTTCAGTATCAGCGGTTACGATATGTTAAGCGGCGCAGACGGCGTTGTTTTTGAAAATAAGGGCGATACCGTAGATGAAATAAGAACTCTTTGGGAGAGCCGTGATTCTCTTTCGGCTTTGGCGGTAAAGAGAATTCTCCACGATATCGTTTTTAGTGCCGCACAAAAATTGGGCAGAGGCAAAGAAATACTTCATACCAAAAATCCGCTTATTGAAAAAACGATTAAGATTATTGAAGAAAATCTCAGCGCAAATCTTACCGCAAAAGAACTGGCGGCGCGTCTTTTCGTTTCGGAAAGTTGGCTCTACCGAATTTTCAGAGATGAAGTCGGTGTAACTCTCGGGAAATATATTAACGACAGAGTGCTTTTCGCAGCTCAGGAAACACTTAGAAAAAGTAATTATACCGTAAAGGAAATCAGCCTTAAATACGGATACTGCGATCAGTTTTATTTTTCGCGTGCATTTACCGCAAGATTCGGTATGTCACCTATGAAATACCGAAAGAACGTAAGAACTTAATAAAAGAGATACCGTAATAATGATTTATTGCGGTATTTTTGTTTTTTTAATCAATTAGTAGTGGTATTTTAAAAAATATACAACAATATGTATAACCTTTTCTTGACACAAAAAGTAAATAGTGCTAAAATAAACTACAGTAGGTTACTATTGCTTAAAGTGTGTTCTTTTGGCGAAAACATAACTTTAGCATTGACTTTATACCGGGGTAAAAGTGCGGCCTCGGGGAAGATTCCGAATAAAACGCATTTTAATATATAGGAGGAAAATATAATATGTTGCCTTACATTATAGGCGGTGCAGTTGCAGTTGTGCTTGGTGTAGTGGGCTTTGCCGTTGGTATGTCATATAGACGTAAATCCGACGATAAGACAATAGGCTCTGCCAAAGAAGAAGCTAAGCGCATTTTAAACGATGCAATGAAGACCGCTGAAACAAAGAAGAAAGAACTTCTTGTTGAGGCTAAAGACGAGGTTTTACGTCTTCGTCAGGAAAATGACAAGGAATTACGCGAACGTCGCAGTGATATCCAGCGTCAGGAACACAGACTTCAGCAAAAAGAAGAAAATCTTGACAAAAAAATTGATAACTTAGAAGCTAAAGAAGAAAAATTACAGTTAAGAGCAAAAGAAATCGATGAAAAAATCGAGGAGTGCGAACGTCTTAAGAAAAGCCAGATGGAACTTCTTGAACGTATATCGGGCTTTACCGTAGAACAGGCAAAAGAGCATTTGCTTTCTATGCTTGACGGTGAACTTGCTCACGAAAAGGCTGTAAAGGTGCTTGAGTACGAACAGCAGACTAAAGAAGAGTCCGAAAAAATCGCAAGAGAAATCGTGGGCCACGCAATTCAGCGTTGCGCCGCCGACCACTCTTCCGAGGTTACCGTTTCGGTAGTTGCTCTTCCCAATGATGAAATGAAGGGTAGAATTATCGGTAGAGAGGGTAGAAATATCCGCGCTCTTGAAACGGCGACCGGTGTTGACCTTATTATCGACGATACTCCCGAAGCAATTACGTTAAGCAGTTTCGATCCTGTTCGCAGAGAAATTGCACGTATAACCCTTGAAAAACTTATTCTCGACGGCAGAATTCATCCTGCTCGTATCGAAGAAATGGTTGCAAAGTCAACCGCAGAAGTGGAAGCCACCATTAAGCAGGAAGGCGAACGCGCTATGATAGATGCAGGTGTACATAACCTTCATCCCGAGCTCGTTAAACTTCTCGGTAAACTCCATTACCGTACAAGCTACGGACAGAACGTGCTTAATCATTCTATGGAGGTTTGCCATATTGCAGGTCTTATTGCTGCAGAAATGGGCGCTGACGTTACTCTCGCTAAGCGCGCAGGTCTTCTCCACGATATCGGTAAGGCTCTTGACCATGAGCAAGAAGGTTCTCATATTCAGCTTGGTGTTGAGGTTGCTAAGAAGTGCAGAGAAAATGAAGCAGTTATTCACGCAATCCACGCTCACCACGGTGAAGTTGAGGCAAAAACCGTTGTTGCTTGCATAGTACAGGCTGCCGATGCTATTTCTGCTGCCCGTCCCGGCGCAAGAAGAGAAAATATTGAAAATTACATTAAACGCCTTGAAAAACTTGAGGAAATCGCCAATTCCTTTAACGGTGTTGAAACATCTTTCGCAATTCAGGCAGGTAGAGAAATCCGTATCGTAGTTAAGCCCGAGATGGTTAATGACGACCAGATGGTGCTTATCGCTCACGATATTGCCGCAAGAATTGAAAAAGAACTTGAGTATCCGGGTCAGATTAAAGTAAATCTTATCCGTGAAAACAGAGTTGTAGATTACGCAAAATAATTTTAAAGGGCTGTGAAAACAGCCCTTTATCTTTAATAGGGTGATAATAATGAATTTTACTAAACTTACTGAGTTTCTTGATAATCTTGAAAACCGCTTTGGTATTCCGGGTGGCGACCTTATTGTTAATAAGGACGGCAAAACCGTTTACCGCCATAGTTTTGGCTACTCCGATAAAGAAAGAACCAGAAGGGTGCAGGGAAATGAAATTTACCGCATTTATTCCTGCAGTAAGGTTATTCTTTGTACGGGTGTTATGAAACTTGTTACTGAAGGTAAAATAGGGCTTTACGATAATCTGAGTGATTATATATCGGAATTCAGTCATATGCAGGTGAAAAACGGTGACGGTTTGAAAAAAGCCGTTAATCAAATCAGAATTATCGACCTTTTACAGATGGCGGCAGGCTTTACTTATGAATGCGGACATCCCGCTATTGTTGATTACCGTAACAGTACCGACGGAAAGGCCGATACTTTAGGCACTGTTAAGGCTATGGCAAAAATGCCCCTTGAATTTGAATCGGGAACTGCATATAGATACAGTCTTTGTCACGATATTCTCGGCGGTGTTATCGAAGTAGTGACGGGTAAAAAACTCGGTCAGTTTATGAAAGAAAGCTTTTTTATTCCTCTTGGTATGAACGAAACCGATTATAAATATACCTTTGGTAGTGAGGATAGATATTTTTGGCGTTCGAATTATAATAATGAAACCAAAACTACTACGTTTATTCCAAAGGACGTCAATTGGTTTGAATTGGGAAGTGAATATGAAAGCGGCGGAGCAGGTCTTATCACCACCGTTGACGATTATATTAAATTTTCTCAGATGCTTTGCGACGGCGGTGTTACTAAAGAGGGCAAACGTCTGATAGCCTTCGAGGGAATAGACCTTATGAGAAAGACCATAAACGAAAATCAGTCTGCCTTTACAATGACCGACTATAAATATGCTCTGGGTGTTCGTACCCACGTAGGTAACGAGCATAATTTTTCAAAAAGCAGTCTTTACGAATTTGGTTGGGACGGCGCACACGGCGCATATACCGAAATTGATATTGAAAACGGTATAGCCGTTTATTTCGGTTGCGGAACAAGCGGTATAAACGCTCTTGTGCATCCCGATATGAGAAACCTTATTCACGAAGCCTTGGAAACTGAATAAATTTAAAAAAATCCGAGAAATCTCGGATTTTTTTGTTGACAAATTTTGGAGTTTATGTTATTATATTAAGGAAGTTAGCAGAGGCTAACTGATATTTTTTGAATTATAGTTAGCCGTTGCTAACTAGGAGGTAAAAGGATGAATACTCTCAAAGACGTGCGAGTAGGCAGTACCGTAAGGGTGGTAAAGGTACATGGCGAAGGTGCGATTAAAAGGCGAATAATGGATATGGGTATAACGAAAAATACCCGAATTTACGTTAGAAAGGTTGCGCCTTTAGGCGACCCGTTTGAACTTCAGGTAAGGGGATATGAACTATCTCTCAGAAAAGCAGACGCTCAGATGGTAGAAGTAGAATAGGAGAATAAAAAATGAGTATTAAAATTGCTCTTGCGGGTAACCCCAACAGCGGTAAAACCACGCTTTTTAATGCGCTTACGGGCTCTAATCAATACGTAGGTAACTGGCCTGGTGTAACGGTAGAAAAAAAGGAAGGAAAACTTAAAAAGAACGAGGATATTATAGTAACCGACCTTCCGGGTATATATTCTTTATCGCCTTATACTCCCGAAGAGGTGGTTGCAAGAAATTATCTCGTAAACGAACGTCCCGACGTAATTTTAAATATCGTTGACGGAACCAATATTGAAAGAAATCTATATCTTACCACACAGCTTATGGAACTTGGAATTCCCGTAGTTATCGCTATAAATATGATGGATATAGTCAGAAAAAACGGTGATAAAATTGATATAGAAAAATTAGGCAAGGCTCTTCGTTGTCCTGTTGTGGAAATATCCGCTCTTAAGGGTGAGGGTATTGAGGAAGCGGCTGAAAAAGCAATATCGGTAGCAAATAAAGAAATACTTCCTGAACATATCTTCTCGGGTGACGTTGAACATGCTGTTGCCCATATTGAAGAAGCCGCTATACACGATATGGACGATAAAAAGCAAAGATGGTACGCCATTAAAATTTTCGAGCGCGACGTTATGGTAAGGGAAACCCTCAGCCTTGACGATAAGGTTTTGGAACATATCGAAAAGGATATTAAACACGTTGAAGACCATTTTGACGATGATGCCGAAAGCGTTATAATCAACGAACGCTATGAATATATCGAAAAAATACTTAAGGACTGCTACGTAAAAAAGAGTATCGGAAGACTTTCTATGTCCGATAAAATTGACAGAGTGGTTACCAACCGTTTTCTCGCTCTTCCGATTTTCGCTCTTGCTATGTTTCTGGTTTATTATCTGTCTATCGGTTCAATAGGTGATTGGACCGTAGGCTTTATGAATGATACTCTTTTCGGTGAATGGATTATTCCCGCTGCCGAGAGAGGACTTGAGGCAATAGGTACAATGCCTTGGCTTAACAGTCTTATTACCAACGGAATAATAGGCGGTGTGGGTGCAGTGCTTGGTTTTGTACCGCAGATGCTTATTCTGTTCCTTATGCTTTCCTTGCTTGAAGACTGCGGTTATATGTCACGTGTAGCCTTTATAATGGATAAGGTTTTCAGAAAATTCGGTCTTTCGGGCAAATCGTTTATACCTATGCTTGTCGCTTCGGGTTGCGGTGTGCCGGGAATTATGGCAAGTCGTACCATTGAACAGGACAGGGACAGAAGAATTACCATTATGACAACGGGATTTATTCCCTGCGGCGCAAAGATGCCTATAGTTGGGCTTGTGGCAGGCGCTCTTTTCGGAGGAAGCGCAATAATAGCAACCTCGGCTTACTTTATCGGTGTTGCCGCCGTTATTGTTTCGGGAATTATGCTTAAGAAAACAAAGATTTTTGCAGGTAAACCTTCCCCATTTGTTATGGAACTTCCTGCTTATCACGCTCCGCTGCCTTCAAACGTTGCCCGTACCGTTTGGGAACGCGGTTGGTCCTTTATAAAACGCGCAGGTACCGTTATTCTTCTTGCAAGTCTTATTATATGGGTACTTGATAACTTAACCTTTGAAAACGGTTTTCATTACATAGACGGCGGAGATGAAAGGTCGGTGCTAAACTTAGTAGGCGGATACGTTGCGGTAATCTTTAAGCCTATCGGTTTCGGTAACTGGCAATCGGCGGTTGCCACCGTTCTCGGACTTGTGGCAAAGGAAGAGGTTGTAGGTGTGTTCGGAGCTTTAGGTTACGAGTCTGCCGAAGCGGCTTTCAGCGAAATTCTGGGCGGAAAACTTTCGGGTTACTCCTTTATGGTGTTTAACCTTCTCTGCGCTCCTTGTTTTGCGGCAATGGGTGCTATAAGACGTGAAATGAACAGCGCGAAGTGGACAGTAGGCGCAATTTCCTATATGTGCGTTTTTGCCTATGCAGTATGCCTTATGATTTATCAGTTCGGTCTTTGGTTTACAAAAACAGGCGGAAATATTATAGGTACTGTATTTGCAACTTTGGTTCTCGTTTTTGTCCTTTATATGCTTTTGCGCAAAGATAAACACAGTATTAAGTAGGTGATTTTATGTGGCCGACAATCATTGTATCTTCTGTAATAGCCCTTTTGGTTGTGGCTATTATTATAAATACGATAAAAAATAAGAAAAAAGGCAAATCCTCTTGCTCCTGCGGATGTGGGGGCTGTCCTATGAAGGAAAGTTGCCATCAAAAAAACACCCGATAGGGTGTTTTTTTGTCAGGGAACAGGGAATAGGGAGTAGGGAATAGGGAGTAGTGCCCTCCTTGCCTAAAGGAGGGGGGACCAACGAATGTTGGTGGGAGGATTGTACGTTTATCATAAATATATATGATTGATTTTCTATTAACTGATGTTGAATGGTTTTGATTTTTAACAATTTTTCTTTTAAATCTACCGCTTATTAAGCTTTCTGTACTGTGTTGGTGAAAAGCCTGTTTCTTTTAAAAATGTTTTTGAAAAATAGAGAGGATCACTATAACCAACTGTGGCGGAAATTTCTTTGATACTGTAGTTGGTGGAGGTTAATAAATCTTTGGCTTTTTCAATTCTTAAGTTCAAAATATATTTTTTTGGGGAAAGTCCCGTTTCCTTTTTGAAAAGCCGTGAAAAATACGCACTGTTTAAAAAATATGCCTTGGCTATATCGTTTATATTCAGGTTGTAATTGAAATTGTACTTAATAATATTTATTGCCCCGTCTACCGCATCTGAAGTTGTTTGAGTGCTGTTTTCGGTAAGCAACAGAGAAAAGAATTCGTATAAAAGCGATTGGGTTTTGCATTTTATATAATCCGAATTATCATATTTTAAATCGTAAATGTAGCTTGCAACGTCGGAAAGTCTTTTATATTCCTTTGGGGTGAAAACGGGATGATAGGGGGTAACCTTTATTATGTCAAAAACCTTATCTGCGTAGCTTCCGTTTACACCCAGCCATTTTATAGACCAGTCGCCGTTTGCCTTATAGTGTATTCTTTCTCCGGGAAACATTACCAGAACGTCACCCTTTGAAAAAGGAATTTTACGGTTTTTTATATATAAAACAGCTTCACCGTTTTCTACTAATACCAAAAGATAGTGGTGACGTATTTCAGGCCCGTAAGAGTGATTTTCGTCGTTTATTATTTTCCCGCAGTAGTACATTCCGATATTGCCGCAGAACGTATCCGTGTGTTTTTCATATACAATGTTATCCATATTACACCTCATATATACTATATTTTAACACTAAAAGTCAAAAATGTCCATATTAAAATCAAAAAACACCATTTATATTTGCAGTATAATCAGGTACAATGTTTTGGGTGATAAAAATGATATATTCGGAAAATAAAAATGGATTTTCTTTTGCTCTTGATGAAACGGTTTTTGAGTTCACAAATAATCTGACTGCTCAAAAAAACCGTGAAGTGTATGAAGTTAACGTAAAAGAACGGGCGCCCATTCCAAAGCTTGAGGCAGGCGACAGAATTATACTGCCTGTTGACGAGGGAATGGTCGTTTACGCTGACAAAGATTACGTTGCGGGAGAACTTGATATTAAAAATATGGGTGGAGATTTTTCTTCCCGTGAAGGCACCGTAGGTCTTGTTGCTATTGAAAGAAAAGGCAAGTTTTTGCTCATTTGTCCCGAAAACGGACTTCATTCCGGTTACAGCGCCGTAAAAAAGGGCGAGCTTTACGATTTATCGGTTTACTGCAAAAAGGAAATGAAGGTGTTCTACGGAATTTACCGCAGTTTAAAGGAAATGTGCGATTCTTATAAAAAAATCAAAAACGTTTCCGCGCGCACTTTAAATGAAAAAATAAAAGCGGTACCTGAAGCCGAAAAGCTTATCGGCGGCGGAAAATTCTGGATTTGGAACGACAATTATGATGAAATTATGTATTCCGATCATAATTGCGAAGAAAATCCGAATACGGGGGAGGCTTTATTAGACATTGCCGATTCTCTCTATAACAGCGGTATTAAAAAAGCAATGTTCGGAATTTTCTTTAACGGCGATTCAAACAGCGTTGAAGCTCTTTATAAAAAGTACGGTTATATAGCTACTCAATACGATAATTATAACGATGTTTTTAATCCTGCGTTTTTGGATATCGTCCCAAATAACAGGGTGAAAAACTGCGACTATACCTTCAGAAGAATGAAGGATTATCCCGATGGTGTTCAGGTTGACCAAAACGGAAGTTTGTGGAAGGCGTGGGCGCTTCGCGGTTTTGACGGAAAAATGCATTCTCAGAATACCCTTTGCCCCGTGGTTGCCGCCCAAAGAATGAAGGAAGAAATTCCCGAAATAATAAAGGAATATCCATATTATAAAGGAAGATACATCGACGTCTACGGCGGAACGATATCGGTTTGCCACAGTAAAGAGCATCCTGTTACGCTGGATGAATGTCTGGCGGTTAAAAAGGGCGCGTATAAAGCTATTGAAGAAATGGGGCTTATAGTGGGTACCGAAGACGGACACGAACTTATATTGGATGAAATTGTTTATACCGAAGGTATGCACAGTCCCGTATATTTCCGTATAAACGATGCCGGCAGAAATCACGCTCATATATATAATGAACAGCAAAAAGAACATATAGACCGATATATGACGGACCCTTCGCTTAGAATTCCGCTTTGGCATCTTATTTATCACGATTGCCTTATAACCTTCCCTTATTGGGGAGATACAACCGAAATGTATCCCGAAAGAGTTAAGGATAAAATACTTTTTGCCTGTCTGTACGGCTGTCCGCCTCTTTATTCCTTTTCGGTAAGACATTTTAAGGATTATAAGGATTTGATAGTAGAAAGCTATAAGAAAATAACCTTCGTTACTCAAAAAACGGCAACCCTGCCTATGACGGATTACATGGTTCTTAACGACGATTACACCCTTCAAAAAACGGTGTTTGGTGATAAATACTGTGTTGTTGCTAATTTCAGCGATAAAGAAATGAGTTACGAAAACTTCATAGTAGCACCAAAGGATTATTTGTTTTTATGTGACGGCGCTGAAGTAAAATAGGGGGAGATTTCGATTAAATATTTACTTATACCGGTGCTTTGCCTTTTGGCTACTACAAAGGTAACTTTGCAATCGCGCTTTTCAAAAAACGATAACGGCGGACTTATATATAATCTTTTATATAACAGTATAGTGTTTTTTGCGGTTGCGCTGTCTTTTACACCTTTTCTTATTATAAAGGGAATTGATACTCCTACCGTTATAAGCGGTATAATTATGGGTGTTTTAAGCACTGTTTTTCAGATTTTTTACGTTTGCGCTTTTTCTACGGGAAAAATGGCTCTGACGGTTATTATTTGTGATTTCAGTATGATAGTGCCTATGGCTTTTTCGTATTTTACCTACCACGAGGACTTCAGTATTATAAATCTTTGCGGTACGGCTCTGGCACTTCTGGCTTTCGTTCTTTGTGCAGTAAACGGTAAGAAAGAAACTCAAAAAGAAAAAAATTACTTGAGATGGCTCGCCTTTATATCTGTCGTTTTTTTGAGTAACAGTTTTATTTCTATAAATCAAAAGGTTTATTCAATGGAAAACGAAGTTACTAATCCCTTCGGTTTTGTGGCAGTGGCTTATATTACAGCCTTTATCTTGTCTGCATTGCTTATGGCTTTTTTAAAGGGAAAGGAAAAAAACGTGACTCTCACCGTTCCCAAAGGGGTTATAATTTCTGCTGTTCTGGCGGGAATTTGCCTTGGCGTTTTCCAGTGCATAAATACCTACGCCAACGGAATTATCGACGGTACTCTGCTTTATTCTACCTATAATTGCGGTTGCTCGGTGCTTTCAATAATTGTTGGCAGAGCTTTGTTTAAAGAAAAACTTAGCAAAAGGCAGTATATGGGTGCCGCAGTAGGCGTGGCGGCAATACTATTGCTTTGTCTTTAAAACTTAACGTTATCAAAAAACACGGTTCCATAGAACCGTGTTTTTTGTTTTACAGTATATTTGCCAGATGAAGTTTCAGGGCGGCAAGATCTGTTGTGTCAACCTTTGAACTACCGTCGAAATCGGCGCTGATAGCAAATGCGGAGGGAAGGGTCGTGATTTGAGCAAGATATAGCTTTAAATTGGCTAAATCTACCGTATCTACAATTGTGTCACCGTTAATGTCGCCCGGTTTACATTCCGTAATGCAAATGTCAACGAAGGTTTTGTAGCCTTCATAACAAACCAAAGCGCTTGACTGCCAACCTAGTTTATTTGGGTCGTATTGAATAAGCATATCAGGTGTGATATTGACTTTCTTTTGGTAACCGCCTGTTTCGGTTTTATAATATACCGTAAGGACGTTCTTGTCCATAATTAAGTTATCTCCTGATTTTTGGAGTACGATAGAGGTGCTTTCAGGAGTTATACGAGTGATAATTTCCGAAACAACGTTTATGTTGAATGAAGCGGAAGCGCCTTTGTAGGTAACCGTTACTTCTACGTCTCCAAGCGCTTCTTTATCGTAAGAAATCTCGGTGTCATTTACGTTAATATAGTATTCAAAATCGTCGTAAATTGCGCTTAAGGATATCCAACGTAAATCTAATTCTTCTCCTCTTAAGTAAACAAGTTTATCGGGTAGTTTGTTAATAACTATAGAATCGGGATTTTCTTTTATATAGGTTATTCTGAATTGGAAGGTATGGCCGGCGTAAATAGCGTATAGGGTTTGATAGCCTGTTTTATATATGTCCGGTTCAGTAAGCAGTATGAGTTTTGATGCATCAATCTCTATTATATCATCATCTTTAAAGCGTACTCTCATTTTTCCGGAAAACTCGGGTTCGTTACCTACTATAAATACGGTGTTTACGTTGCTTTGCAAGCTTACACCCGTTGCCGGCTTTTCACTTATCAGGGTTAATTGGGGAGATAGAAATTCGCTTTCGGTGTGCAACCACCACATATTATCGAAATCAAAGCCCTCGTATGACTCGGCTTTTTGGGAATCACCGTATCCAAGACAAACGGTATCGCTTTCAAATTCGGATTTAAACAGACCTATGCCGTAAGCGTCGTTTTTTTCAAAGTAAGCGCTTTTGACGTGACAGTCAGTGTCCCCCGCTATGTTTCCGCGACGCGTCTTATTGTAGTTACTTGATATTGTGGCATATAATTTGCCTATATTGTATACGCAGGAAATACTTTCGTTATAAAATTCGAGGGTTTCGTCGCAGGAATTAAGTCCTGCGATACCGCCTGTGTACAGATAAGGCGTTTCGGCGGAAAGCGCAGTAGTAAAAATACTACCCCTGTTATAGCAATCGGCAATTTGGGAGTTTACGTTATGTCCCACGATACCGCCTGCAATTGCGTTATCCTTTGAAGCGCTGGCAGAAACGTTCATAGCGTTAAAGCAACACTGAATAGCTGATTTGTTGCTGGTTTTACCTGCAATACCACCCGAACACAAAAATTCATATCCTTCGGTTTTTGTGTTTATGGCCCCTTCGTTTTTACATATTGCTATATAAGCGCCGTTGCAGAGTCCTGCAATACCGCCTGCGGTTTTTCCGTATACGTAACCGTAGTTATAACAGTAGGTCAAAATTCCTTCGGATGTGTTAAGACCTGCAATACCGCCCGAATAGTAGTCGTTGGCAAAGTTTTCTCCTTCACTGTCTATCATGGCGTAATTCATACAAATAGAAACGGTACCGGTATTTTTTCCGCAAATTCCGCCTGCAAAAGCGCTATAGGCTTCAACCGAATAAACGTAACCGTGGGAATAGCATTGGGTTATAGTGCCGGTATTAACAGCCGCGATAGCACCTGCATAGGCTTCGTTAAGTGAGTCTGTCACCACGTAGCACTCATATAAATTTAAATTTGAAACGGTGCCTGAGTTTTCTGCAATAAGTCCTGCATAGGCAGTATCTTGACTTTCAACGTAAGAATAAAGATAGGCTATGGTAAAACCGTTTCCGTTTAGACTTCCCGAAAAGTTTTCAATTGGTATCCAACCACAGCTATCGTTATAAAAATTACCGTTTTCCGAAAAGTCTTCTTCGGTGAATTCGATATCGTTTTTTAATATGAAATGAGAGTCGCTATAGTTCCTTATTTTATCTAACTGCATAGCCGTTGCGATTACGTAAGGGTCATCCACGCTTCCCGTTCCGCTTTCAAAAGGGGCTGCCGCCGATACCGATAACGGTATAGACGTAAAAATAAGGCAACAAACAATAAAAAATGACAATACCTTTTTAAACATAATTAAAACTCCTTTGCAAAGAATATTTTTATCCCTTTATTATCTATAACGAAACAAAATGCGCGATTTTGGAAAACTTTTTTCTTTAAGCAAACACGAATAATCCGAACCTGATTTTAAAGGCTCAATTTTCGTCTTTGCATTGTTAAAATACTCGTTAATCTAACGCCTACGGGTGATGACAAACCGAAAAGTGCCGAAAGAATGCCGTTTTAGGCAGGTTCGGATTATTCGTGTTTGCTTAATTTAATAATATTACAAATTATAATGTTTTTCAATAAAAAAATGCATTGGTTTTCTCTTGCGGTAATATATAAAATGTAATATAATGTATATGGTGATATAATGAAAAAGGTTATTATAGGAATGAGCGGCGGTGTTGACTCCTCGGTAGCGGCGGCTGTATTAAAGGAGCAGGGATACGCGGTTATTGGCGTTACCCTTTCTTTGTACAGAGAAAATGCTTTAGACGGCTCCACCGACGATTTAAGAGATGCAAAAGCAGTATGTGATAAAATCGGTATAGAGCATATTGTGGTTGACAGAAGAGAACACTTTTGTAAAAAAGTAATTGAGAATTTTGTTTCTTCTTATGAAGCGGGCGAAACTCCCAACCCCTGTATCGTATGCAATAAAGAGGTAAAGTTCAGCGAAATGCTAAGTCTTGCTGATCAGCTTGGCGCAGACTACGTTGCTACGGGACACTATAGCAAAATTGAAAAAACTGAAGATGGAATTTATCTTCTTAAAAAGCCTGAGGACAGCAGTAAAGACCAGACCTATATGCTTTACAAACTGACGCAAAGAGAACTCAGCAGAATTTTAATGCCGCTCAGTTTTCTTACCAAAGAACAGGTAAGGGAAAAGGCGAGAGAAATCGGCTTAGAGGTTGCCGACCGTCCCGACAGTCAGGATATTTGCTTTGTGCCCGACGGAGATTATGCGGGTTTTATCGAACGCTACACAAATAAAACCTATGCTGACGGCGATTACCTTTTGCCCGACGGAAAAAAGGTTGGCAGACATAAAGGTATGATACGCTATACGGTAGGTCAGCGAAAGGGACTTGGGATTGCCCTCGGAAAACCTGCCTTTGTAATAAGCAAAAACGCCCAAAAGAATCAGGTTATAATAAGTGAAGATGAATCCTTGCTTTTTAATAATACGGTGCATTTAAAGGACGTTAATTTTATTCCTTTTGAAAACCTAATCGGTGAAATGCGGGTGACTGCAAAACTCAGATACCGTCATAAAGAAGCCCTTGCTACCTTAAAGGCGGAGGGTGAAAACGGCGCGGTGCTTATTTTTGATGAGCCTCAACGCGCGGCGGCATCCGGACAGTCGGCGGTATTTTACGACGGCGATATAGTAATTGGCGGAGGAACGATAGTATGAACGAACAGATAAAAATAACCATGGAAGCATTAAAAGAGAATAATATGGTTCCTTTTTATGCTGAAAATAAAGAAGAGGCTCTTGAAATTTTAAAGGGTCTTATAAAGGAAAACGACCTTATCGGTCTTGGCGGAAGTATGACCTTAAAGGAGATAGGCGCGACTGCTTTGGTGCGTGGCGGCGGATATAATATAATTGATCGCTATGATGAAAACCTTACCGCAGAAGAAAGAATGGAGTATCTTAGAAAAGCGCTTTTAAGCGACGTTTTTTTGACTTCAAGTAATGCCATAAGCGAAAAGGGTGAGCTTATAAACGTTGACGGCTTCGGTAACCGCGGCGCCGCTCTGGTTTACGGTCCTAAAAGCGTTGTGGTTGTGGTAGGCAAAAATAAAATAGTCAAAAATGCCGAAGAAGGCTTTAAAAGAATAAAAGAAATTGCCGCGCCGAAAAACTGCCAAAGACTTTCGAAAAATAATTATTGTGCCTTTAAAAACGAATGTATGGCGATTTCGGGGGATTCTCTTTCAAGCGGCTGTAAAAGTGAAAGCAGAATTTGTTGCAGTTACATAGTTCAGTCCTATCAGCTTATAAAGGACAGAATAAAAGTAATAATTTGTAACGAAGACTTAGGTTATTAAATGAAAACTAAAAGCATACCTCTTAATAGGGGGTATGTTTTTTTATGAAAAGAATTATTGCATTATTTTTATGTATGATTATGCTTGTGCCCATTAATGTGGGAGCGCAGGTTATAAGCGAAGAGGAGGTGGATTATTCTCCGCTGCCCGTTGTAGGCGAAATAGAAGCGGGGGTACCGCTAAATAACGTAAAAAGCGCGGTGCTTATAGATTCGGATTCGGGGAAACTTTTGTTTAGTGAAAACAGTGATGAAAGACTTCCGCCTGCGTCCATTACTAAAATAATGTCGCTGATTCTCGTTATGGAGGCAATAGAAAACGGTCAATTTACCTATGAAACGGTACTTACCTGCAGTGATACGGCGGCAAAGCTCGGAGGAAGTCAGATATGGCTTGAACCGGGGGAACAAATGACGGTAAACGACCTTTTGAAAGCGGTTGCCATAGTTTCGGCTAACGATGCGACGGTGCTTCTTGCAGAAGCGGTGGCAGGGAGCGAAGAGGGTTTTGTGGTTTTGATGAATTCAAAGGCGAAAAGTCTTGGTATGAATAATACTAATTTTATGAATGCGACGGGACTGGATGCTGAAAATCATTACAGCACCGCTTACGACGTAGCCCTTATGTCCAAGGAACTTTTAAAGCACAAAAAAATCACGGAATATACTACCGTATGGATGGATACTTTAAGAGGCGGTCAGTCACAGCTTGTCAGCACCAATAAACTGGTGCGTTTTTATAAAGGCTGTACGGGACTTAAAACGGGTACGACAGCCGATGCGGGATATTGTCTGAGCGCAAGTGCGAGCAGGGACGGACTTAATTTGGTTGCGGTGGTAATGGGCGCCGATACAAGCCCTAACCGATTTTCAGCCTGTCAGAAACTTCTTAATTTCGGCTTTGCAAATTACTGCAACAAAGAAATTAAAACCGATGAAAATCTTCCCGAAACCGTTCCCGTTAAAAAGGGAACCAAAAAAAGCGTAACGGTGCAAAAAAGCGAAAACTATTATGCGCTTATTAAGAAAAATCAAAAGGATAAAATCAAAACGGAGGTTAATCTGCCCGAATACGTTACCGCGCCCGTTAAAAAAGGCGACAAAATCGGCGAGATTAGGATTCTTTGCGACGGCGAAGAAATAGGAGTTTTGCCGATTAATGCAAATGAGTCTGTCTATGGTATCAATATATGGCGTTCTTTTGCTATATTGCTCAAGTATTTGTTAACCCCATAGGGTGAAAATTGTGAAAAATTTCTAAAAAAATTAAATTTTCTAGTTGAAAATCTTAAGCTTTTATAGTACAATAAGAATAACAAAATCAAGGAGACTCAATATGGCAATTAATTTTACTTTTGATTATGCAAAAGATTTTCTTAACGAAAACGATATTGTAGGACTTACTCCTGCAATTTACGCTGCTCACGATACACTTGAAAACAAAAACGGTCTTGGCAACGATTTTCTCGGATGGATAACTCTTCCTTTTGATTATGATAAAGAGGAATTTGACAGAATTAAAAAATCTGCTGAAAAAATCAAAAACGATACCGACGTTCTTATTGTTATCGGTATCGGCGGAAGTTATCTCGGCGCAAGAGCCGCTATCGAATTTTTGAAAGGACCATTCTATAATAGTCTTAAAGGAAATGCTCCTGAAATTTATTTCGCAGGAAATTCCATAAGCGGTTCTTATCTTAACGATATTCTTGCTCTTTGCGAAAATAAACGCGTATCTTTAAACATTATTTCAAAAAGCGGTACCACTACCGAGCCTGCCGTTGCTTTCAGAGTGCTCAGAAAGTATATGGAAGAAAAATATGGTGAAAAGGAAGCGGCTGAACGTATTTACTGTACTACCGACCGCGCAAGAGGTACCTTAAAACAACTTGCCGACGAAAAGGGTTACGAGTGCTTCGTAGTTCCCGATGACGTTGGCGGACGTTTCTCGGTTCTTACTGCAGTTGGACTTCTTCCCATTGCCGCCGCAGGCGCTGATATCGACGCTTTAATGAAGGGCGCTCAGGAGGCTGCCAAGGAATACGCAGTAAAGGATATTGATAAAAACGGTTGTTATCAGTACGCCGCTATCCGTAACGCTTTCTACAGAAAAGGAAAGGCTGTTGAAATGCTTGTATCCTACGAGCCCAGATTCACAATGATGGCTGAATGGTATAAGCAGTTGTTTGGTGAGAGCGAAGGTAAGGATAATAAGGGTATTTTCCCTGCAGCAGTTACCTTCTCAACCGACCTTCACTCTATGGGACAGTATATTCAGGATGGAAGCCGAATTTTGTTTGAAACTGTTGTTACTATCGGCAATGCAGGTAGCGACCTTGTTATCGAAAAGGAAGAAAACGACGGCGACGGACTTAATTTCCTCGCAGGAAAACCAATGTCCTTTGTTAATCAAAAGGCTTTCGAGGGTACGGTACTTGCCCATACCGACGGCGGTGTGCCTAACCTAGTTATAAACGTAGATAAGGCAGATGAAGAAAATCTCGGCAGACTTATCTACTTCTTCGAAAAGGCTTGTGCAATTTCGGGTTACGTTTTGGGCGTTAATCCCTTTGATCAACCCGGCGTTGAAAGCTATAAGAAGAATATGTTTGCTCTTTTAGGTAAGCCCGGCTACGAAGATGCAAAGGCTGAACTTGAAAAGAGATTAGGACAGTAAAATATCCGCTTTAAGCGGTGAATATAAAAAAGGAGCTGGTTATTATGGTAAAAATCATCATTGGTAAAAAGGGTTCCGGCAAAACCAAACGTTTAATGGATGTTGTGAACGCTGCCGCAGAAAAGAGCAACGGTTGTGTTGTTTGTTTTGAGCAGGGCGATACTTTGAAATTTAATATTACTCATAAAGTAAGACTTATTGACGCTGACCATTACGGTGTTAAAGGATTTGATGCTTATTACGGAATGATTTGCGGTGTGTGCGCAGGAAACTATGACGTGACCGACGTATTTGGCGATGCTACTCTTCGTATCGGTTCCCGTGATTATGCTGAACTTGGCGCTTTCCTTAAGAAAATAGATGCACTTTCCAAGGAAACTAATATCGAATTCTTCTTTACCGTTTCTGCAAACGAAGACGAACTCCCTGCAGAAGTTCTCGCTTACGTAGAAAAATAATTTTTATAAAACTAAACCGCCCGTTCGGGAGTTATTCTTAGGGACAAATAGGTTTTTCAGATAAATTTGTACGCTTTCTTGTTTTGAAAACTTGTAAGACACAAAGTATTACTGCGTTTTCGCAACTTCAAAATCGAAACAAATTTATTCTTACAAAACTG
>SVPZ01000022.1 GCA_015065605.1 Oscillospiraceae bacterium
GGAAAGAAAGTCCTCGCTTAATAACTGACTTTCGGTTAGTTCGTGAACCTTTAAATTATTAATAATATCATATCCTTTCTTTTTAAAATAGAACAGCACGAACAACTGTTCTACTATTATTATAGCACCGCAACTTGCGACATTCACCGACATGTTTTGATTTTTATAAAAAAATTTTTGAAAATTTTTTATAAAAATAGGGGATAGGGGTTAGGATTTAGGATTTAGGGTCTAGGATTTAGGGTCTAGGATTTAGGGTCTAGGATTTAGGGAAATCTTTCCGTTTTGCTTTTGGCAAATCTTAATTGACATTATGTTGGGGATGGCGGATGACCACATCCTAACAATCCCTCAGTCACTAATCTGACAGCTCCCTTTACACAAAGGAGCCTTTATTTTGCCCTCCTTGTGTAAAGGAGGGGGGACCGACGTATGTCGGTGGAAGGATTGTTTTCTCTTCGGGCAACCGAGGACGTTTGTCCCTATCAAAACCCGCATAAATAAAGGCTTTTTTAAGTTATGGAAACAATGTTTCTATAAAAGATTTATTTTTAAAAAAATATTATTTTTTATTTATTGATTTATAAATATACAACCTATTGTTGCTTTGTTGCCATTGTCCTATGATTTTATCAATCCTCGTACATAAAAAACTTCCCCTTGTTTCGGGAGTTGTTATTAGGGATAAAATGCCTAAAAAAGTAAATTTTTGCGTTCTAATGTGTTAAAAAGCCGTGGTATGCGTCAGCATTACCACGGCTTTTCGCCTTTTATTCCACTAAAAATTTATCTTTTTTAGGTGCGAAGCAGTTTTGTAAGAATAAATTTGTTTCGATTTTGAAGTTGCGAAAACGCAGTAATACTTTGTGTCTTACAAGTTTTTAAAACAAGAAAGCGTACAAATTTATCTGAAAAACCTATTTGTCCCTAAGAACAACTCCCGTTAAGAGGGGAAGTTAAGTTTAAAATTTTATTCCGTTCTGAGTGCAACGACAGGGTCTTTTTTGGCGGCGCTTCTTGAGGGAATAATTCCCGAAAGTAAAGTCAGCAGAACACTTATTGCTATTAAGGATACTGCTATTTGCCACGGAAGAACAGCCGTTAGGTTGCCAAGTCCCGTTAAGTGATGAAGAATTGCATTTATGGGGATACACAAAAGGTAGGTTATCACTACGCCAAGCAGTCCCGACGTAAAGCCGATTATTACCGTTTCGGCATTAAACATACTTGATACGTTTTTCTTTGAAGCGCCTATTGCTCTGAGTATTCCGATTTCCTTGGTTCTTTCCTGAACCGAAATAAGTGTGATAACACCTATCATAATGGATGAAACGATAAGAGATACTGCAACGAAGGCAACGAGCACGTAGGTAATTGCGTTGATAATAGTGGTAACCGACGACATCATTATGCCAACGTAATCGGTGTAGGTGATTTCACTTAATTCATCTACGTTTTCGTTATAACTTGCAATCGCTTCTTCTATAACGTCCTTGTTTTCAAAGGTTGAAGCGTAAAGATTAATGGTAGAAGGTGAAGCTAAATCAATATAACCGAGTTTAGCAAGATTATCCTTTAAACTGCTCTCGGAAAATTCAAGTACTTCGTCGTAATATTTAGCGCAATCGGCGGTGGTATAATCGTCGATTTCGTTATCGAGAGCATAAACCAACTGGCTTTGACCCATAAACTCAAGTTGACCTTTAATAGCGTTAGCGTACTGTATTTTAACGCCCTCGGTAACCATATCACGATAAAGTTCTTCTAAATCTTCATCGGACATATCTTTAATATATTTCTTTATTTCGCTTTCTTTCATACCCATTTCTTTTTTAAGGGTATCAATAAGGGTGGTTTCTATTTTTTCTCTGGTTACGCCCTTCATCGCTTTTTCAACCGAATCGTTAAGGGTTTTATCGTCGGGAATACTCTTTATTTTTACGTAAATTTGCGCCTTTTCGTTTTTGCTTAAAGTTTCAACGTGATTTCTGAAGGCGGTTTCTTTTTCTGCGTCGCTGAGATTACCGGTGTTTTCTTTAAAGGGAAGTCCTGTGAAAATATCCTTATCCTTCTTTTCAAGTTGCTCTTTTATAGAAGGACTGTCTTTTCCTTTTTCGCTGATATATTCGGTCAGTAGGTGAGTATATCCGATTGATGAGCCGGTAAGCATAGCCGAAACTGCGTCTTCGTTGGGCCTTATAATACCCGCTACCTTAAGAACAGTAGCGTTATCGTAAAGATATTTAATACCTGCAGAAGTTTCTCTTAAATCGGTGAAAAGTTTAGTGTCTTCGTCCATAATAAAGCAGTCTGAATTTAAAACGGTTCTGAATTCCTGTTTGCAAATATCCTCATAAGACCATTTTTCCGATTTGAATTCTATCTTCTTTTTATCTTCTGCTGCGCCGATAATTGCGTCGATATCAGCCTTTGATTTAAGACCGAGGGCATAAAGAGTCATATCGTCAAGCTCGTTGTTCTCGTCCAAAATAAGCACAATTTCGTTATAGGAATTAGGCCACGAGCCATATACTAAATCATACTGGTCTTTAAGCATTGGATTAATGGGGTCGCCGTTTTGACCGCTCAACATTTCCTGCCACAGTCCCGTCATAGCCATAGGTGACATAGACATCATCGAACTCATACTATCATCGGTTTCAACACCATAAAAACTACCCATAAATTTAGCAAGCATTTCGCCCATTAATTCTTCGGTATCGGAAACTATTATTTCACCGTCAACGTTTTTGGTGTAAATAAGCAAATCGTAATTATAGGTGTATTTAATACCGTTTACAGCTTCACTTAAAGCTGTGTTATTTTTTGTTTCCTTTTCAAGATATTCTTTAAAAGACTTTAAATCGTTTTCGCGGTTTTCAACCGAATTAAGCGTATTAACCAAATCGTAAAGTGCATCCTTTTGATAAACCGCATCCTTTTGGTGCTCACTGTGGCTTTCGGCTTCGTTCATAAAGGTTTCCATAATCGAGCCTAAATCGGTGTGACTTGCTTCAAGCATTAACGGATATGAAGAAAGCGTGTCTTCCTGTACCGTATTAATAAATGCCGTCATACCGTGTGATACTGCGAAAATTAAGGCTATACCGATTATTCCTATACTTCCCGCAAAAGAGGTGAGCGCCGTTCTGCCTTTTTTAGTGATTAAATTTTTAAGCGATAAGCCAAAGGAAGTAAACAATGACATCGACGGCTTTTTAACCTTTTTGCCCGTATTTGTAACGGTAATTTCATTTTCTTCAGTTAAAGGATTACTGTCAGAGAGAATAAGACCGTCAAGCATACGGATAATTCGTGTTGAATATTTTTCGGCAAGTTCGGGATTATGGGTAACCATAATAACAAGACGTTCTTTTGAGATTTCCTTTAGTATCTCCATTACCGAAACGCTTGTTTCGCTGTCGAGAGCGCCCGTAGGTTCATCGGCAAGAATAATATCGGGGTCGTTTACAATTGCACGTGCAATGGCAACTCTTTGCATCTGTCCGCCCGACATTTCACTTGGTTTCTTTTTTAATTGGTCACCGAGTCCAACACTAATAAGCGCTTCCTTAGCGCGTCTTCTGCGTTCAGATTTAGAAACGCCCGAAAGGGTAAGGGCAAGTTCAACGTTCTGAAGCACCGTCTGATGAGGAATAAGATTATAACTTTGGAAAACAAAGCCGATTGAATGGTTACGGTACGCATCCCAATCTCTGTCGTTATAATCCTTTGTGGATTTGCCGTTGATTATAATATCACCGCTTGAATACTTATCAAGTCCGCCGATAATATTAAGGGTAGTGGTCTTTCCGCAACCCGAGGGGCCGAGAATTGACACAAATTCACTCTTTCTGAAATTAAGATTAATTCCCTTAAGAGCCTCAACGTGTATTCCACCCGTATTGTATTCTTTTTTTACGTCGATTAATTTAAGCATCGGTCATTTCTCCTTTTACTTAGACATTATAACATTAAATTATTAAAAATCTATGTATTTTTTTCCATTATTTCATATTATTGACATCTTTGTTAAAATTATATATAATATTATGGTAATTTAGTATTAGGGGATGTTAATTTGAACCGAAAAACATTAAGAGCACAAACTATTTTGTACCACAACGAAGTGGTAAATCTTGAAAAATCTCTTTATAGCCTTTATAAAGCGGTTAAAGTTTCGAAAGAAAAGGGTGGCGCTATAGAGTTTATCGACGTTTATTACGGTGATGCTTCAAGCGAACCTATTTTATCAAGTGAGCAGATTAATGCCTTTAACGAAAAATTCGGTGAATATTTAAAGGTTACCTATACCTTTTTCGGTTTTAATTCGGGCACCTCTAAGGGACAGAATATAATGTTTAAGGACTGTACCACCGATTACTTTATGGCGTATAATCCCGACGTTATAGTATGCGCTGACTACTTTATAGAAATGCTGAAACCTTTTGAGAGAATGGAAAACGTAGGACTTGTTGAAGCAAAGCAGAGCCCTCTTGAACATCCAAAGGAGTTCGACGTTTTAACCGGTATTGAACCTTGGGGCGCTATGGCTTGCGTTATTATTCCCACCGAGGTTTACCGTGAACTCGGTGGTCTTGACGAGGATAATTTCTTCTTATATTGCGACGACGTTGACTTTACGTGGAGGGTAAGACTTTCGGGCAGAAAGGTTGTTTATCAATCCCGTGCCTTTGTTTACCACTCTAAGCACGTTGATAACGACGGACACGTTGTACCGACAAATGCCGAACTTTACTATTCTGCCGAAGCATTTTTATTTATGTGTCACAAGTGGTCTAATCCCGCTTTACTTAAAAAACTTATCGCCATTTACGAAAACGGTACCGTTCATCAGAAAAAGGCTTTAGCCGAGTACAGAAGAAGAAAAGAAAATAACCTTCTTCCCACACCTCTCGACAAAGACCATAAGATAACGACCTTCTCAGGTTTTGGATATTCAAAGAACAGATATTAATTGAGGTGTAGAATATGACACAAAATTATAATCCGACCGAACGTTCGGCGGTCAGTGATTTTCTTAGTGAATTAAGTGTTAAATACGGTAAAGATAACGTTGACCGTTTTATAAAGGGTGACTTTCAGTTCAGTGAAGATGCTCCTTTCTTATCGGTAATTATGCGTACCCAAGGCCACCGTCCCGAAGCGCTCAGCGAAGTGCTTTTATGTATGTGCGGTCAGAGCGATATGGACTTTGAAGTTCTGATTATGGGTCATAATTTAGATAAAGAGGGTAAAGAAAGCGTACTGTCTATTATCGAAAATCTTCCCGATTTTATGGAAGGAAAAGTACGACTTGTTGAGGTTGAAGGCGGTAACAGAACTACTCCTTTGAGTCGAGGATTTGAAGAAGCAAAGGGCAGATACGTTTCAATTCTTGACGACGATGACCTTGTTTTTGAGGACTGGGTTGAAGCCTTCCATGCTATTGAAAACGAGAATAAGGGAAAAATTCTTCATACCTACTGTGTTGCTCAGGACTGGATGAACGTTAAGAATAAATATGATGAAACGGTACTTGTTTCGGTTTCTCCTTTTAAGACAATTTACTGCACCGATTTTGAACTTATAAGACAGTTAAGTCAGAACTACTGTCCAACCTTTAGCCTTGCTTTCCCAAGCGTTGCTTATAAACTTTTAGGTATTCATTTTGACGAAACTCTCACCACTACGGAGGATTGGGATTTTCTGATGCGAACAGCCCTTGTTTGCGGTGTAGCTGATAATCCTACCATTACGGGTATATACAGACTTTGGATAAACGCTGAAAACTCTGCTACCCTTCATAATAAAAAGGAATGGGATAATAACAGAAAATATATTCAGAAGAAGTTTACAAGCGATTCTATTCTTATACCCAAAACCGATACCGACAGCATTATTACCAAAAGCAGTACAGACGTTTATTCGTCAAGGCTTAACACCAACGAATTTACCTTCCTTCTTGACGACGGAACGGGCTTTATGTCACATCCCACCATTTCGCCTGAATTTACGGGGGAAAACGGTAAGTGGCACGCAAGAGTTACAGATTTTAAAGGCTTTGACAGTGTTAAAGCGATAAGGATTGACCCTCTTGTCAGTGGTACTATGACCATTAAAAATTTCAGTATTCAGATAAAAGACGAAAACGGAAATACTGTTGAAAGCAAACTTAACAAAAAGCGTACCAACGGCGCATTTTTAAAGAACTCGATATGCTTTTTGGGTGATGACCCACAAATCCGTTATGATATCAAATCTCCCGCAAAGTTATCAAACGTTACGTTTGAATTTGAATTTTTCTATGATTTGCCCGAAAAATTCTTTAAGGGCGGTATAATCCGCTATACGTTTAAGCGTTGGACAGCCGCTCTCTATCGAAAACTGAGAGGAATTTTCAGAATATTAAAAGCAAAAAAATAAGGCTCGGTCGAGCCTTATTTTTTATTCCTTGGTTTTATTCATCTGTAGCTGTGCCATAACAAGACCGTAGTATATGCCTTTCGTTTTTAGCAGTTCGTTGTGGGTGCCGATTTCGGCGATTTTTTTATCGTTTATAACTGCGATTCTGTCGGCGCAACGAAGGGTAGAAAGTCTGTGGGCAATAGCGAAGGTGGTTCTGTCCTTTCTCAGTCTTTCAAGCGCCTGCTGAACCTGATATTCGCTTTCGGTATCAAGTGCGCTTGTTGCCTCGTCGAGAATAAGTATTTTCGGGTTGGTGAGAATTGCCCTTGCAATTGCTATCCTTTGTTTTTCGCCACCCGAAAGTTTGTGACCTTTTTCACCGATGTAGGTGTTATATCCATCGGGAAGTTTGCAAATAAATTCGTGTGCATTTGCATTTTTAGCTGCTTTGATTATATCTTCAAGAGAAGCAGTTGGACAAGCAAAACGGATGTTATCAAGCACCGTTCCGCCAAACAAAAAGGTTTCCTGCAATACTACGCCGATTTGAGAATGAAAATGCGCTACGTCCATATCCTTTATATTAACTCCGTCAACGGTAATAATTCCTTCGTCAACGTCGTACAGACGCATTATAAGGTTAATAAAGGTAGATTTTCCGCAACCTGAGGAACCAACCAAGCCTATCATTTCGCCCTTATTAACGTCAATATCTATTCCATCTAACACCGGTTCATAGTTCTTATAACCGAAAACCACGTTTTTAAGTGAAATATCACCTATAATATCGTGTTTTACAGCGTTTTCGTTTGAAACAATTTCGGGTTTTTCATCTAAAACGTCGTAAATTCGCTCAAGACTTGTGGTAGTTCTTACAATATTTCTCGGCAAAAAGGACATCCAGTTAAGAGGGCCGAGAAGCATACCCGAATATGCTATAAACTGCATAAGTTGACCTGTGGTCATAGTTCCGCCGAGAACCTCGCTTCCGCCCGTATAAACTATCAAATAAGAACCGAAGGCGATAAGAAGTGAAAGTGTGGGGAAGAAGGTGGCGAAAAATTTTTCGTTTTTGGTTTGCACCTTTTGAAGCTCGTCGTTAAGACGGTTAAATTCTTTAACCTCTTCTTTTTCTTTTCCATAGGTCTTAACTATTCTTATTCCCGATAGCACGTCCTGAAGTTTATTTTGCATTCTGTCGGTCTTTCGCCATTGTCTGTGATAAATCTTTCTGATTTTAGGCCAGAAGGTTCTTGCAAAGATAATAATTAACGGTGCAAATACAAAGGCACAAAGGGCAAGGCGCCAGTTCATTATAAGCATTACTACAACAAGCACCAAAAGTGTTACAATCTGACTGAACATATTGCAAAAACAGTCGGTAATAAAGGTTCGGACGTTTACGGTATCTCCCGTTACTCGCTCAATGAGTTCTCCTGCGCTTCGTTTCTGAATTGAAGAAAGGGAAAGGGTTTGCAGATGCTTAGCCACCGTTCGTCTTAATTGGTCGGCAACCTTTATACCGAGCTTACTGCATAAAAGATGTCTTAAAAATGCGCCCAGTATATTTAGTAATATTATACCGAAATAAATTGCAAAGAAAACCAAAACGACTATTTCGTTACCTTTGCCTTTGGCTAAATATCCGTCGATAAATTCACGAAGCACTTGTTGTTGGAAAAGGCTTAAGGCGGTGCCGATAAACATTAAAATAATAATAACGGTAAGAACGGGAATATGTGGTTTGCATATTAAAAGAAGTCGTTTTAGATTTTTATTTTTACTGTCGCATTTGGGACATGAATTTGTACCGGGGAGTATTCTTCCGCACTTTTTACAAAATTTTTCTTTATCTTTATTTATTACGATTTTATCAAAATCGCCGTTTATAAAGTTTTTAACTCCTTTGGCAAAGCAGGCAAACAATGAAATAACGGTCATTGTGCAACGGGCAATAACGTATTCTTCGCCCTTTGATTTATAAACGAGAATAGCGCCGTTTACCTGATTTGAGCAGGTGAAATCTTCAAAATCGGTGATTTTATACCGTTTTACCGAATCTTTTTCAAAAACGAAAATATCTTCTTTAGTAGCGCTTATGTAAAAATCGTCAGTAAAGTTTCCATCAACGTCCAAATCCGATTTAACGGTATAAACCGTATTGAGTGAGGTTTGTTCACTTAAAAGAGATTCATACCTCTTTGGAAGTTTTACGTTTAAATTCATAAAATTCTCCTGTTATAGATAAAGCTCAAGTTTTTTCATTTCCTTGGCGCTGAGTTTATTTATATCTTCAATTTCGTATCTGTTTTCGCTTGAATCTTTAATAATTACTCTATCACCAAGATGAATAACCGAACCTGATGAACCCGAGGAACTTGAAAATTTACATTCGCCCTTATCGGTAAGCACCGACCAATAGGTGTGACCGAATTCTTCCTTTATGCTGTTGATTTTTAAAATACGGGGCATAAAATATCTTATTTCAAGTTGCTTTTCAATAAGCTTTACAGTCTTTTCATCAAAATCTTTAAGATTTTCGATAATTCCTATTTCTTCATTTTTGCCGTCAATTTTTCTTATGGATATAAATTCGTCGGGGTTTGAAAAGGGAAAGGTTCTGATAACGTTTACGTGGCCGAAGTCTTCGTCCTTGGTTTTTAAAGCGACAAAACCACCCTTTGTTTCATAAAACTCGGCATTATCAACGGTTAAAAATTTGACTGCCAAAAGTTCTTCCAGTTTTTCTTCTTCAATTTTTAAAATATCTTCAGTCATTTTAATCACCTATACCTCTCATAGCAAGAGCCTTGCTTTGAATCTGCAAAAGCTTATAATATGCGCCTTTTAGTCGTACAAGCTCGTCGTGTGTTCCGTGCTCAGTAATCTTTCCGTCCTCTATTACTATCAATTCGTCGGCATCTCTGAGGGTTGATAGTCGGTGAGCGATAGAAATTGTCGTACGGTTTTTAATAAGCACCGAAAGGGAGGCCTGAATATTCTTTTCGGTTTCGGTATCAACTGCAGCCGTTGCTTCGTCTAAAATAAGAATTTTTGGATTAGCAAGAATTGCTCTTGCTATTGAAATACGCTGACGCTCTCCTCCCGACATACTTCTGCCACCTGAACCAACAAGTGTATCATAGCCGTCGGGAAGTTTGCAGATAAAGTCGTGAGCGCCTGCAGATATTGCCGCTTTAATTACGTCACTTTTGTTTGCTTTTGGATTAGAATAAGCAATATTATCGAAAATTGAACCTTTAAATATATAGGTTTCCTGACTTACAAGCGCAACGTTTTTCCTTATCTCCGAAAACTTTAAATCACGTAAATTAACACCGTCCAAATAAATGTTACCACTTGTTGGGTCGTAAAGACGTGATATAAGATTAACAAGCGTGGTTTTCCCTGCACCCGATTTGCCGACGATTCCCAGCATTTTGCCTGCCTTTACTTCAAGATTAATATCCTTTAATATATCTCGGTTTTCTTCATAACCAAAAGTCATATTTTCAATTTTTATTTCGCCTTTAACCTCGCCTAAAATAGTGGGATGGGGAGATTCAATTACGTCGGGCTTTGCATCTAAAATTTCAAATATTCGCTGTGCGGAGTTCATAGAACCCGACCACCAACGGAATATATAGGAAAAGAAATCGGCAGGACCTGCAAGAAGCGACACGTAACCTGTAAAGGTAATGAGTGTGCCGTAGGAAAGTTGAGGCTTAAATACCGCTAATACAAACAGAGCGCCAATAGTCCAGGTGAAAAGGGAAGAAAGAGAGTTGGTAAGCTGATAAAGTATTGTGAATTTAAGGTCAAATCTCATTGCATTAAGCTGTGAAGATGCAATAAAGCCACTGCTTTTATCAAGCCTTCCTGCTTCGCTTGACTCTCTTCCAAAGGCTCTTACCACTCTTGCACCGGTAATGTTATCGTTTAGCTTTGCTCTGAAGTTTCGGCTTGTCTGAAACATTTTACTGTTATAGTGCCATAAAACAGGCGAAAGTTTCATACTGATTATAACGGCAGGAGGAAGCGTAATAATTGCCGTTAATGCAAGTATCCAGTTGGTGCTGAACATAAAATAACAAGAAAAGATTATCGTAAATAAATTCGGTATAATAAAGGGAATACCGTCGATAAAAATATCAGAAACACGTGTTGCATCCTGTGTTATTCTCGTCATCAGTCCGCCTGTCTGCTTGTCGGTAAAAAACGATACCGAAAGTTCACCAATTGCGCCGAATATTCGCTTTTTAAGAGTATTTATAACGTTTGGTACTATTTTTGCAACGAGTCTGCCTTGTATAATACCGAAAATTTGCTGAATAAGTTTTGCTCCTGCCATAGTCAAGGCAAGTATTAAAAGTAACAATGAAAAATCTTTAATATTAAGCAAACTAAAAGGGAAGACGTTATTATTTTTAGCCAAAACGCCGTCATAAAGCAAACTTCCGTTTAATACGGGCCATATTGATGAAAGTAATGCACCGAGAATACATAAAACACATATAATGATTAATTCTTTTTTGTAAATTGAAAAGAACGAACCAAGGCGGAAGAAAATTTTACGTTTATCCATACATTTTGGACATATTTTTCGGTTTCTGTCGGGATAAATTGTACCGCATTTTGGACAAAATTCTTCTCTGACTTCTTCATAAAGCTTATCGTCACCTATTTCCTTATTGTCAATAAGCATTTTAAGTATATCTATGAGTTTCATTATTCTGCCTTTAAATTTATTTGTAAAGGCGCAAAGAACCGTTTCGGTATTATTTTCGTTTATACGAAATATTCCGCCTACAACCAAATTATCAACGGCAGGACCGGAAATATCGGCAATTTCATATCTTTTAAAGGAGAAATTGTTGAAATTAAAATCTTCTTTCTTAGATACAAAGTTTAGGCTTTCTAAAACCGTATTTTCTTTTCCGACAATTAGACAGTCGCTGCTTAAAAGCAAAACGTAATTTCTATAGTTACAGTCGGTATCCATATCGGCAGTGGCAAAAACCAACGGTTTATCATAAGAAATATTAAGTTCTTTTAACCTATCAACGAGGTTATTCGGCATAAGACTTAATAATTGCTTTTCCATTTTTATCTCCTTATTTCATTCTTTCTTTTTGCTATTTTTTCTACTCTGTATGCGTTAGGGGTCATTGAGGTTGTTTCTTTAAATTTTTTTGAAAAATGCTGAACCGTTTTATATCCGCAACGCATTGATATATCCTTAATTGGAACCTCTGTAAATGCAAGTAATTTTTTTGCTACAGAAATTCTATGAGAAGTAACGTATTCCATAGGGGTGCTGCTTGTATAGGTTTTAAAAAGCTTCGTTAAGGTCGTGTGGTTAATTCCTGTAACCTGAACAAGCATAGGCAGAGTTATCTGTTCCATATAATGCGCTTCAATATATAAAACGGCATTTTCAAGATATGAATCATAAAAACTCTGTCTGTCAGATGATAAAAAGTTATAACATTTTAAACCGTAAAGACGCTCCAGCGCTATAATAATTTCTATAAAATAGGACCGACTGCGGCAAGACCAATACCAATCCCTTTGTAGATTTAATTCTTCGGAAAGTAAATCAAATGATAACTTGATTTTTTCGAAAAAATCTTCAGTAATGGGAACAATGTATTTGTTTTCTAAAAAAGGACGCATTAAAAACATATCGTGATTAAGTGCGACGTCCTCATATTTTCCTGATCTCAAAAAATCAAAGGTCATATTCACGTTCAAAAATTCGGGGTGAAAATATATTGTATGGCATTTTGGCTTTTTTGCAGAAATGATTACGGGGTCTTCTTCTTCATTAAAGCAAATAAAGCAGGGGGCTGTTGCTGAAAAAATATTTCCTTTAATACTGAATTTTATTTGTCCACTTGCTAAAAACATCAGACAAAAACATTCATCCTTAACATTAATCGCTTTTATACTATCATTATTTATACATTCGCATTTGGCTATTTTACCTTTATTAAAGTTTCTTCCCACTGTAAACAGATGCTCCATAAAATCACCTGTAAAAATATTAGCATACTTTACTCTATAAGTAAATCAAAATGTTTTATATAATTTTAAATTTAGTTTATATTTTTTTAAATTTATAAATTAAATGTTTGTAAAACCAAAAGTTCTGGTGATATAAATCTACTTGACAAAATATTAATTTAATATTATAATTACAAACAATGTAAATATGCAAATACGCGGATATGGCGGAACTGGCAGACGCGCTAGATTCAGGTTCTAGTGAGGGCAACTTCATGCAGGTTCGATTCCTGTTATCCGCACCAAACGAAAATCCGTTCACGAAAGTGGACGGATTTTTGTTTGTATTATTCACTATTCAATATTCATCATTCATTATTCATTAAAAAAGAACGGATTTTCGAATGAATAATGAAAAATGAAGTCGCACGGCTAACGAATAATGAATAATTTTGACTATATTTAGAATTTATGCTATAATCCGTTAAAGGAAGTGATCCAATGAAAGAAAATATCTTAATTGATAAATCAATTGCTTTTGCAGCAAGAATTGTTAAATTGCATGATTTTCTAATAAAAAATAAAAGAGGATTAACAATTGCGAATCAAGTGATTCGTAGCGGAACAAGTATCGGTGCAAACATAAATGAAGCGAATTACGGTCAAAGTCCAGCTGATTTTATTTCTAAAATGCATATTGCATTAAAAGAAACTGCCGAAACAGAATATTGGATTAAATTGCTTTATATGTCGGAATATATTGATGACAAAATGAGCAGTTCACTACTTGATGATTGTTTAGAAATAAAGCGAATTTTGGTTGCATCCATAAATACTGCAAAGGAGAATAACAAATAATGTTTGAGTTCAAATTTGCAGATAAATTGCAAATAAAACAGTTGCTTCCCGATTTATTTTGTATTTTACATTCGAATATGAGTCTAATTGCACCAACGAACAATTCTTACGAAGATGATTTTGAAATGTGGAGTTCGTATTTAATTCCAGCTATGAAAAAAGAACAACGACAAATTGTTTTGATGTATGCTGATGATACACTTGCGGGATATTTTCAGTATTATATCAATGTTGATATAAATTCGTTAATGATGGAAGAAATACAAATAGCAAAAGAATTTCAAGGAACAGGAATATTTTCTGCTTTCTATAAGTGGTTGGTTGAACAACTTCCAAACGATGTCGAGAGCGTTGAAGCTTATGCAAATAAAAAGAATCTAAAATCGCAAAGTATTTTAAAACATTTGGAATTAGTTGAGTTAGGAGAAAATAAAAACGGCAATTCTTTTTATTACAAAGGAGCATATGTTGATTTATTAAATAAATATAGTTAAATTTTAAAGGAATCCTCAGTTCTCAGGCGCATTTCATTCGTGCCATTAAGTTCAAAACACCCAAAAAATCCCGTTTTTTATAGCGGGATTTTTTTATTTTTTTTAAAACGTTAATTTGCTTGACAATTCACCAAATTTTATGTAATATTAATACATAATATACTCTAAAGAGAAAGAGTGTTTTATAAAAAAAGTGCTTTGCATAAATTAATTAGCAGGAGGCTGTTATTATGATCGAAAAATTTATTAAAGAAGAATACATAATGCACCGCTATGAAAACAATCCTCTTATCACAAAGGAGATGTTTCCAAAAAAGGTAAAATCTGTTTTCAACTGTGGACAAGCTATGTATCAGGGTAAATACGTTCTTTTGATTGCTTGTATCTTCGAAGAAAACGGTAAAGAAAAAACCGGAATTCACGCTGCATTCAGTGAGGATGGAATTAACTTTGAAATTGATAAAGAACCTTTATGTAAATATACCGACTGGGCTCCTAACTCTCCCGGTAATTATGACTGTTGGGTAATCGATCCCCGTGTTACTCAGATTGGTGATGAATATTATATTATTCGTCCTGCACAGGTTAAATATCCCCTTGGTCGTGATATCGGACCTGCCGCAATTCTTGAGAAAACCAAGGATTTTAAATCTGTAGAATTTATTGAGTGTATCGGTCTTCCTATCAACCGTGTACCTTGCTTGTTCCCTGAAAAGATTAACGGTCAGTACGTTCGTCTTGACAGACCTTACGGTATTCCTCGTCTTACCAATATGCCTGAAGCATTTATGTACGACGCTCTTACATACGGTATGTGGATTTCTTACTCTCCCGATATGCTTTATTGGGGTCGTCACCGTCCTTTCTTTGTTCCTTGTCAGGACTTTGCAAACTATAAGATAGGACCTACTCCTCCAATTAAGACTAAAGAGGGTTGGTTGGAAATTTATCATGCAGTTTACTGTGAAAACGGTGAGTTCGTTTATTCCCTCAGCGCAATGCTTATGGATCTTGACGACCCCTCAAAGATACTTTACGTTCTTGATCGTCCCATTCTCGCTCCCAGCACCGATTATGAACTTTACGGCAGAAGCGGTAACACCTGCTTTGCCTGCGGTGCTCTTGCTGATGAAGAAAAAGACGAAATCAGAATTTACTACGGTGCTGCTGACGAGAGAATTGCTCTTGCAACAGGTAAGCTTTCCGAACTTCTTGATGAACTCAAAAAGCACCCCATTACCGACATTGAATGCTATAAAAATCTGAACAAATAATTTTAAACCGTGCTTTGAAGCGATATGATAAAACCAACCTTCACGGCACGGTTTTACTAAGCGATTTAATAAAAGTTTATAAGGTGACCACAATGATAGTAAATACTTCTTATGCAACAGATACGGACATCGTTAATGCGATAAAAGACAGAAAAATCGTATGCGCTTTTCACGATATCGACGGTACACATTCTCTTATTCGTAATTGGCCTCCCGTAATGAGCAGAGTGCTTTACGATACTGCTATGAACGGTATTCCCGATAATCTTACCAGTGAAGATAATATTAACCGTTTGGTTGAACTTTGCGATACTGAGCCTCTTGAGGAAACAGATAGATTTTGTATTGAGAGCGCAGGACTTTCTGCTCTTACTCAAATGGAATGGGCAATTCGTCGTAATCAAGAGTGCATAAACGGTAAATATAACAGTGAAGTTAATTCGAAAATTATAGAACTTATATGGGCGGGTAAAGAAAAATTCGATGATTTTGATGAACCTAAGGAATACATAGAATATCTTGCCGACGTAACGCCTAAGTTGTTTTGGGTTTACGAACAGGTTCTAAATCGTTTCTGCAGAGATAAAAATCTTGCAAAAGCAAAGGAAAATCCAAATGAATTTTTAATTCCAGGCTCAAAAGAGTTTATGAATTACTTATATCAAAACGGTGTAAAGAATTTTTTTGTTACCGGTGCAGTTGTGGATAAATCTCAGCAACCGCCTATGGGTATGTATGAAGAGGTACTTGGTTTAGGCTTTGATATTGGTGAAAATAAAGTGGTCGAAGATATATTTGGCTCCACTTGGGAAGAGAAGATACCCAAAGACGAAGTTATGATTCGCTTGGTTGAAAAACTCAACATCAGCGGTGAAAACGTACTTGTTATAGGGGATGGACGAAGTGAAATTTCTGCAGGTGTTAAGCTTGGCGCAGTAACTGTTAGTATTCTGCCCAAATCTGCAAAAAGACAACGTGAACTTCACAAAGAACTTGGTACAAATATGATAATCGAGAATTATAAGTCAGAAGATTTATTGAAAATATTTAGTAAGTGATTTTTACGAAAAAGAATAAAGCGCTTGTTTTTACAGGCGCTTTATTTTATTGTTATTGACAAGCAACCTGACAAAGAGTATAATTAGTTGCGTGTGCAACTTATTTTTGATATAGGTGATTATATGATATTTATAATGAAAAAGATTAATACCATAAGCCGTTGCGCTGTCCTTTACCGTAACGATAAACTGAATGATAAAACTCTGACGCCGCTTTATCATAGCTACGTTTTTATAATTACGAAAAATCCCGGTATTACTCAGGATGAACTTGCGAGTGAACTTTGTATAAATAAAAGCAACGTAACAAGAGGACTTAATAATCTTGAAGAAATGGGTTTTGTTAAAAGAATGGTTGACGAAAACGATAAACGTGTATTAAGGGTTTATCCGACAGAAAAGATGATAGATGCTTTCCCAAAAATAAGAAAAGTATTAAAGGATTGGAATAGATATCTTACCGACGATATAAATGAAGAGGAAATTGAAATTTTTCAGTCGGTGCTGGAAAGGATTACAAACAGAGCAAAGGATTATATAAACGGTAGGGAAGAGGTGTAAAATGAAAACTGTACTAAAATATATTAAACCGTACTATTTAAGAATGTTGTGGGGATTAAGCATAAAAATAGCAGGTACGGTTGTTGAACTTTTCATCCCTTATATATTAACGCATATTTTAGAAAATGTTATATATACCTCGAACGTTAAAAAGATAGTATTCTGGGGCTTTATGATGATTCTTTGCGCAGGATGCGCCTGTATATTTAACGTTATTGCAAACAGAATGGCTTCCAAGGTTTCTAACGATTTTTCCGAAATACTACGTCGTGATTTATTTGCAAAAACCTTAAGGCTTTCTGCTGCTCAGACAGATGCTTTTACCATTGCTTCTCTTGAATCGCGAATAACTACCGATACCTATAATATTTATCATTTTGTCGGTATGATGCAGAGAATGGGCGTCAGAGCGCCTATTATGCTTATTGGCGGAATAATTATAACTATGATAATGGATAGTTATCTTTCTTTGGTTATGGTGGCAACAATGCCTTTGCTATTTATCTGCGTTTACATAGTTTCTGCAAGCGGTATTCCTCTATACAAAAAGGTGCAGACTTCAGTTGACGGTATGATAAGAGTTGTACGTGAGGATGCTCAGGGAATTAGAGTAATAAAGGCTCTTTCTAAGGATAAATATGAGCATAAAAGATATGATAAGGCAAATTTAGCGCTTGTTAAAAACGAAAGAAAAGCAGGTATTATAATGGGGTCTGTCCACCCGATTATGAATTTGTTTATGAATATGGGTATCGTTGCTGTTGTTGCTTTAAGCGCTAACAGAGTATTAAACCATCAGTCAACACCTGAAACGGTTATTGCTTTTATGCAATATTTTACTCAGATTTCGATGTCGATGATGGTAATGTCGAGAATGTTTACTATGGCCAGTAAATGTTCCGCTTCCGCTAACCGAGTGGCTGAAATACTAAACTGCGAGGATACTCTTAAAGAAAGAAGCGAAGAAGAGTTCCCAAGAAATGACAACGGAAGTGTTATTGAATTTAAAGACGTTGATTTTTCATACATTGGTGTTAAAAAAGATTTAACTGATATATCCTTTAAAATTAAAGACGGTGAATCCTTAGGTATAATTGGCGCTACGGGTAGCGGTAAATCTACCGTTATTAAACTTTTACTCAGGTTTTACGACGTCGGCAGCGGCGCAATTTATATCGACGGAAAAGATATCAGAACCATTGACCGAAAAGAACTATATTCCTATTTCGGCACCGTTATGCAAAATGATTTTCTTTATAACGATACTATTTATGAAAATATTAAATTTGGCAGAGATTTAAGCGACGAGCAAATAAAAACTGCCGCAAAGATTGCTCAGGCGGATGGATTTATCACTTGTTTTGAAGACGGTTACGAGCATATACTTTCTCAAAAAGGTACTAACATTTCGGGCGGTCAGAAGCAGAGAATTTTAATTTCACGTGCTATTGCCTCTAAACCGCGTATTCTTATTCTTGATGACAGTTCTTCGGCTCTTGACTATAAGACGGAATCTAATTTAAGAAAAGCCCTGAATGAGAATTTTAAGGATACTATTTTAATTAACGTTGCTCAACGAGTCAGCGCTGTTAAAAACTGTACTCAGATAATTGTTTTGGAAAACGGCGAAATTATCGGTATGGGCACTCATGAAGAGTTGCTTAATAATTGCAGTGAATACAAGGAAATAAGCGATTCGCAAATGGGAGGTGCTATAGTTGAATAAGGAAAAGAAAAAATTCAGAATAGGCATCCTGTGGCGACTTCTGACCTACGTTTTTAAATCGTGGCCGCTTTTTATCCTTGCCGTAGTTATGACCTTACTTTCAAATCAGCTGGCGCTTTTAGGCCCTAAATATTCGGGTGAAGCGATTGATGCTATAGCAAATAAAAACGGAATAGATTTTTCGGTTGTTAAGGATAACGTAATAAAAATGATAATTTGTTACGCTTTATCAGCGATTCTTTCCTACGTTCTGGCGATTATTATGATTAATATAAGTCAGAAGGTTGTTTACAGAATGAGAAAGCAGTTATTCGAAAAACTGACCACCTTGCCGGTAAGTTTCTTTGATACAACGGCAACGGGCGATATTATAAGCCGTATTTCTTATGATATTGATACCGTAAACGCATCTCTTTCTCATGATTTGGTACAGGTAATGACTAGTATTTATACAGTTGTCGGTTCACTTATTTTTATGTGGCGAATTTCAAAACCGATGATAATCATTTTCGTAATTACCGTTCCTATATCTATTTTCTTTACACGTTACCGTTCAAAAAAGGTAAGACCGATGTTCAGTCTTCGTTCAAGAAAACTTGGAGAACTTAACGGTTATGCGGAAGAGATGCTGTCGGGTTGCCGTACCATTCAGGCTTATCACAAAGAAGATGAAATAGGCAGAAGGTTTAACGAGCGAAATAATGACGCTACTAACGCTTATTATAAGGCGGAATATTACGCTTCGGCTATGGGTCCATCCATTAACTTTATAAATAATCTTTCAATTTCTCTTGTTATGATACTTGGCGGCATATTATTTATGTATTCACAGTCGGGTGTTATAAAGAGCAGCAGTCTTTTCTTTATCACCCTTGGCGGTGTAGCGCAATTCGTTCAGTATTCACGTAAATTTGCAGGTCCAATTAATGAATTTGCAAACATTCTTCACGAATTTCAGTCTGCTTTTTCTGCTGCCGAAAGAGTGTTTAAAATCATTGATGAAGACCCTGAAAAACTTGACGGAAATGATGCTGCCGAACTTAAAGAGGTTTCGGGTGACGTTAAATTCAGTAATGTGTTTTTTGGTTACACGCCCGATAAAACTATACTAAAGGGTATAACGATAGATGCCCAAAAAGGCAAGACGGTTGCAATAGTTGGTCCTACCGGTGCAGGCAAAACTACAATTATAAATCTTTTAATGCGCTTTTACGATGTAAATTCGGGCACAATAACAGTAGATGGATTAACAATAGAAAATATCAAACGCGAAGATTTAAGAAAAGCCTATACGATGGTTTTGCAGGATACGTGGCTATTTAGTGGCACTGTTGCCGAAAATATAGCATACGGTAAAGAGGGCGCAACTATGGACGAAGTTATCGAGGTTGCAAAAGCCGCTAAAATTCATAATTATATTGAGCATTTGCCTGACGGTTACGATACGATTTTAAGTGATGACGGCGTTAATATTTCAAAGGGACAAAAACAACTTATTACTATCGCCAGAGCTATGCTTTCTGATGCGCCTATGCTGATTCTTGATGAAGCAACCTCTAACGTTGACTCAAGAACCGAAATTCAGATTCAGGAGGCTCTCGCCAAACTTATGACGGGAAGAACCTGCTTCGTTATTGCACACCGACTGTCAACAATAAAAAATGCCGATGTAATAATTGTTTTACAGGATGGCAAAATTTCAGAACTTGGTAATCACGAAGAACTGCTGAGTCTTGGCGGCTTTTACAGTAAACTTTATAATTCTCAGTTCGATTAAAAGGAAAACCCGAAACACAGTGTTTCGGGTTTTTAATATAATATTAAAGTTTAGTTGCAACGTCCCAGGCTTGCCAGATAACAGTTCTTAGGTTTCCGACTTTACTTGCATCGCCGATAATATGAACATGACGGCTCTTTTTGGTAAGAGGAGCGGGGTTATAACCGACCGACATAATCACACTGTCAGCGGGGATATCAAGCAAGTTTCCATCCTTATCTTTAACGGTAACACAGTTTTCTTTAATTTCGGTAACACCGGTTTCAAGATAAACAGGTACGTTATTGGTTTTAAAGAAATCACGTAGGAAGCTTGTGTTAGCAAGACACACGCCTTTTGTAACTATAAGATCATCCTGCATTTCAACAATAACGGGCTTTTTGCCGTTTAAGTATAAGTCATATGCGATTTCGCAACCCGTAAGACCGCCGCCTATAACGACTACGTTTTCACCGACGGTTTTGTTTTTGAGTAAATAATCTATGGCTTCAATGGTGTTTTCGGCGCCCTTAAGCGGCACTTTCTTTGCAACTGCACCTGTAGCGATGATTATTTCGTCGGCATCAAGTGTTTTTACATCCTTAATTTCGGTGTTAAGATTTATCTCAATGGGATATTTAGACAGTTCACGAATGTACCAAGAAATAAGCGCTCTGTCTTTTTCCTTAAAAGAAGGAGCTGCGGCGGCGATAAACACACCACCCAGTTTATCGGTTTTTTCATAAAGGATGACCTTGTGTCCACGCTTTGCTGAAACTATTGCCGCTTCCATACCACCGATACCGCCACCGATTATAGCAATTTTCTTTTGCTTTTTGGCGGGGGCAATATAGTATTTCTTAGACTGCATAGTCTGCGGATTAAGAGCGCAACGTGAAAGACCCATAGTATCGGTTAAATCCTGAGTATTTGCATGTCCTTTAGATGAGGAAAAATTGAAGCAGCCGCTGTGACAACAGATACAGGGCTTTATATCTTCGATTCTGTCTTCAATAAGTTTGGTAATCCATTCGGGGTCAACAAGGAACTGACGTGCAACGCCTACGCCGTCAATTTTGCCTTCTTCAACCGCTTTTGCGCCTACCTCGGCATCCATACGTCCTGCACATACAACGGGAATATCAACAAATTTTTTAATATGAGCAACATCCTCTAAATTGCAGTTTTCGGGCATATACATTGGTGGATGAGCCCAGTACCAAGAGTCGTAGGTTCCGTTATCGGCATTAAGCATATCGTAACCTGCATCCTGAAGGTATTTTGCGGCTTTTTCGGATTCTTCCATATTTCTGCCGACTTCGGTATAATCTTCACCCGGTATAGCGCCTTCGCAAAAGCCTTTCATTTTAGACTCTACGGAGTAACGAAGTGAAACAGGGAAGTCGTTTCCACATTCTTCTTTAATGGCTTTTACAACCTCTGCCGCAAAGCGATAACGGTTTTCAAAGCTTCCGCCATATTCGTCGGTACGTTTGTTAAAGAATTCGATTGAAAACTGGTCGAGCAGATAACCTTCGTGAACAGCGTGTACCTCGACACCGTCAACACCTGCTTCTTTACAAAGCTTAGCGGTTTTGGCAAAGGCTTCGATTATTTCTTTAATTTGCTTTACGGTCATTTCGGGACATTCGATATCATGTGCCCAACGTGAAGGCTGAGGAGAGGGAGAAGCAAGTTCATGTGAAGTATCGATAATAGGTTTTATAATAGCACGGGTAAATTTATTCTTATGTATAGGAGCGATAAGCTCGGTTATAGCCCAGGAACGACCCATACCTGCGGTAAGCTGAATAAAGAGCTTAGCGCCTGTTTTATGAATTTCATCCATAAATTCCTTTAATTCATCGAACATTTTTGGGTTTTGCCAAAGCCATTTACCCCAGAAGGTATCGCGTAACGGCGCAATACCCGGAATAATAAGACCAACGTTATTATTAGCGCGTTCAAGGAAAAGTTTTGCCGCTTCTTTATCGAAGTGACAACCCGTAAGTTCAAACCAACCGAACAGAGAGGTTCCGCCCATAGGACACATTACAATTCTGTTTTTGATTTCAACGTTACCGATTTTCCAAGGGGTAAACAATGCTTCATATTTTTTATCCATAATTATACTCCTTTACAGTATAAACGGCACACTGTATTTTTGTGTGCCGTATTTTTTATGCATGATAAAGTTTTTTAGTCTGATATTTCGGCTCACAGGTAAGATTTACGCCAAGTTTTCTGAAGGTCTGCTCATCAACGCGAGAAAGAATAACGGTAGAATGAGCCTCAAGACCACGAAGATTTTTAACCTGATTCATAGCAAGTTTTGCATTTTCGTCGGTTGCGGCGCAAATAGAAAGGGCAACAAGCACTTCATCGGTGTGAAGTCTGGGGTTGTGATTGCCGAGAGCAGTAGTTTTCATAATCTGAATTGGTTCGATTATGGTGGGAGAAAGTAGTTTTACTTCGTCGGGAATTCCTGCAAGTTCTTTTAATACGTTAAGAAGCATTGAGGAAGAAGCACCGAGTAGGGATGATGTTTTACCCGTAATAATGCGTCCGTCGTCAAGCTGAATTGCGGTGGCAGGAGAGCCGGACAATTCCGCTTTATCGTTTGCGGCTTTTACAACGTGGCGATCGTTAACCGAAATGCCAAGCTGATTCATTAAAAGTTCAATTTTGGTTACCTCGGCGTGTTCACCCATACCCTGACGTTCGGCACACAAAGCATTATAGTATCTTCTTATTATTTCCTGATTAGCGGCATTTCTGCAAACGATATCATCGTTTATTGCGCAACCGACCATATTAACACCCATATCGGTGGGGCTCTTATAAACGGAAGTGCCCAGTATTTTTTCCATCATAGCGTTAAGTACGGGGAAAATTTCAATATCGCGGTTATAATTTATCGCAGTTTCACCGTAGGCTTCAAGATGGAAGGGGTCAATCATATTAACGTCGTTAAGATCGGCAGTAGCAGCCTCGTAAGCAACGTTAACGGGATGTTTAAGAGGAATGTTCCAGATAGGGAAGGTTTCAAATTTAGCATAACCTGCTTTAACACCACGTTTATGCTCGTGATAAAGCTGTGAAAGACAGGTAGCCATTTTACCGCTGCAGGGACCCGGACCGGTAACAACAACCAATTTTCTCTCGGTTTCGATATAGTCGTTTTTTCCAAATCCGTCATCACTGACAATAAGCGGAATGTTAGAGGGGTAGTCTTGTATGGGATAATGTCTATACACCTTTATTCCCAAATTTTTAAGACGCTTTTCAAAAGCCAATGCCAAAGGTTGTCCCATAAAGAAGGTAATAACTACACTTCCAACAAACAGACCGATGTCACGGAAGGCGTCAATAAGGCGCAGAGTATCAAGGTCGTAGGTGATACCAAGGTCACCACGACGTTTGTTTTTCTCGATAGCGTCGGCGTTTATTGCAATAACAATCTCAGCATCATCTTTTAAATTTAAAAGCATTTTGACCTTTGAGTCAGGCTCGAACCCCGGTAATACACGGGAAGCGTGAAAGTCGTCAAAAAGCTTACCGCCGAATTCCATATAAAGCTTATCACCGAACATTTCAATACGGTCACGAATGTTCTGTGACTGAAGTTTTATATATTCGGCATTGTCAAACCCCTTTTTAGCCATTTTTTCACCTGTTTTCATCAAAATATAACTTATTAATCATTATATCAAAGAGTAATTGTTCTTTCAAGAGAATTTATTAAAATAATCATAATTTTAATAACTTTTTATCATACTGAGAATATGATTTAAGCATAGGATTAAACGACATCGCATAAAGACCTGAGGTTTGTTCTTCAAGTTCAAAGGTTTTCTTTGCAAACCCTTCGAGTTTTAATGCATCCTTAGCGTTAATTATTAAAGGTATATTGGATTTTTTTGATATTTCTTTAATCAGTTCTTCGCCTTTTTTAGTACAACCTAAAACGTGAATATAAGGTGGTTTTTTCTTTAAAAATTCGTTGGTGATACCGAATGCGGCACATAAAAGAATACGGCGTATTCTTGCCATTGTGTAACGCTTGGTTTTCACTTTTTCTAAAAGGTCGGAAAAACTTTCGCACGTATAAAGATGTTTTATTATTCTGTTTTCAAGCCCTTCGCTTACGTCAGGAATCTCTAAAAGGTCGTTTTCATTTAAACTTCTTAATTTGAAGAGTAGGGCTGTATCAAGCCTATTGATATCAGAATATTGACCGCAAATTATATCTTCATATATATTATCGGGAACGTATTTTTTTATTTGCTCAAATTTATTTGTTTTTATTAACTTTCTTAATGCGGTACCGCTCATATATTGGTCAATTCCATCAAAACTGTTATGGTCGGCGCCTATTCTGTTAACTGTATAAAAATCAGGGGAGAAGTTTAATCTTTTTGCCGCTGCAATATATTCAATTCCTAGGGTATTATTAGGTTCTGACAATATTAAAGACGCTAATGGAGAATGTTTTTCGGCAACTTTTTGACGGGCTGCAGCGTAAGTAACTCCGTCTTTCAGCGCTTCTTTTACTAAATTATTAAAATTTTCGTCACAGATAATATCTGCCGTTTCTTTAAGTTTTTCTATATTTCCGCACTCACTGCCAAAAAATATATTATTGGAAATTCCTGTGCTTTTAATGAGAGAAATTCCGCCAAATGCAAAGTTTTCGGCTGATGACATAGACCAACCTACAGGAAGATTTATGACTAAATCAGCTCCGTTTTTTAAGGCGAATTCTGCACGTTTATATTTATCGAAAATAGCTAAATCACCACGTTGAACGAAGTTACCGCTCATAACGCAAATAACAGCGTCACTTTCTTCTTTTGCTCGGCTTAACAGATAGGCGTGACCATTATGAAAAGGGTTGAATTCACAAATTACGGAACTTATCATAAATATTAACCTCCTTTTTTAAAAAATGACTTGAAAAAATCAATGAAATCTATTATTATATAATAGTTAAAATATGTTGTTGATTTACGGTATATTTTATCACAAATTTATCCGTTAATCAACTCAAAAAAATCGCATTTTGCGGATAGGAGTTTTTTTAATGAAAATTTTCGTAGTTAACGCAGGAAGTTCTTCTCTTAAATATCAGCTTATTGATATGGAAACCGAAGGCGTTCTTGCAAAAGGTCTTTGCGAAAGAATCGGTGTATCCGGTGCTATTACTCATAAGGCTGCTGACGGCAGAGTATATCAGGCTGAAACCGCTATGCCTACTCATACCGAGGCTTTTGAAGCAGTTGTTTACGCACTGATGAAAAGTGAAGCAAAGGTTATTGATTCCTTTGATGAAATTTCTGCTATTGGTCACAGAATAGTGCAGGGTGGTAGTATTTTCTCTAAATCCTGCCTTATTAATCCTACTGTACTTGACCAGATTGACGAGCTTGGCGCTCTTGCTCCTTTACATAATCCTGCTCACGTACTTGCCATTAAGGCTTGCATCAAGACCTTTGGTGAAAAAATTCCTCAGGTTGCAGTATTCGATACTTCTTTCCATCAGACTATGGAACCCAAGGTTTATATGTTTGCTCTTCCTTACGAGTATTATGAAAAATACGGCGTAAGAAAATACGGCGCTCACGGAACTTCTCATCATTTCGTTAGTGACAGAGTTGCTGTTCTTGAAGGTAAAAACAAGAAGGATCTTAAGATAATCGTTTGCCACATTGGTAACGGTGCTTCCATTACTGCAGTTAAAGACGGCGTTTGCTGTGATACCTCTATGGGATTTACTCCTCTTGACGGCTTTATGATGGGTACACGTACCGGTACGCTTGATCCTTCTGCATTAACCTTTATTGCTGAAAAAGAAAATCTTACTGCTTCTCAGATTAATGATATCTGTAACAAGAAGTCCGGTATGCTTGGCGTATCCGGAGTTTCGAACGATAACCGTGACGTTTGCGCTGCTGCTGATGCAGGAAACAAACGCGCTCAGCTTGCCGTTGATATGCAGAGATATCAGATTCTTAAGTTCGTTGGTTCTTACGTAGCTGCTATGAACGGCGTTGACGCTATCGCATTTACTGCAGGTATCGGTGAAAACGATCCTGACCTTCGTCAATACGTTTGCGAGAACCTCGGCTACTTAGGCGTTAAGATTGATGATGCAAAGAATCACGTTCGCGGCGAAGAGATTAAGATTTCTACCGATGACAGTAAAGTAAACGTTTACGTTATTCCTACTAACGAAGAACTTGCTATCGCTCGTGATACATTAGCTCTCATTTCTTAATTGAAAGGTTGATTAATTTGAAAATTGCAGACGTAAAAAAAGCAATTTTAGAAGGCAAATACGATAAAACCTTCGCTTTTATATATCCCGACAAGATTGAAAACGTACGTAACCGTTACGTTAAGGCTTGCGATAACTTTTTAAGTTTCTTCGGTGAAAGAGATAATATCCGTATTTTCTCTGCACCGGGAAGAACCGAGGTTGGCGGTAATCATACCGACCATCAGCACGGCAGAGTTTTGGCAGGTAGCGTTAACCTTGACGTTATAGCAATCGTAAGTGAAAATAGCGATAATATTATCCGTATTGAATCCGAAGGCTATAAGGTTGATCCCGTTGACCTTAACGATCTTGAAGCCAGAGAAAGCGAATACGGTAAAACAAGTGCTTTGATAAGAGGCTGTGCCGCTACCTTTGAAAAAGAAGGATATAAAATCGGTGGCTTTGATGCATTCACTACTTCCGACGTTTTAGGCGGTTCGGGACTTTCTTCATCTGCTGCTTATGAAGTAATGCTTTGTAACGTATTAAGCGGTTTATTTAACGATTCAAAAGTCAGCAGAGTTGATATTGCAAAATTCTCTCAGCGCGCTGAACGCGAATTCTTTGGAAAGCCTTGCGGACTTCTCGACCAAATGGCAAGTTCTCAGGGTGGTTTTACCGCAATAGATTTTAAAGATCCTGCTTCTCCCATCGTTGAAAAAATTGATTTCGATATTGCCGCTCACGGTTATACACTTTGCGTAATTGATACTCACGGTGACCACGCCGACCTTACGGGAGATTATGCAGACATTACCGTTGAATGTAGAGAAATCAGCCGTTTCTTTGGAAAAGATTTCTTAAGAGATGTTGACGTAAATGAGTTTTATGCTTCAATTGCTGATTTAAGAGCAAAATTCGGTGACAGAGCTGTTCTCAGAGCAATTCACTTCTTCGCTGATGATAACAGAGCGGAAGAACAGAAAAAGGCTTTGAAACAAGATAATTTTGAACATTTTCTTGACCTTGTTAACGAATCGGGAGATTCTTCCTATAAGTATTTACAAAACGTCTATTCCACTTCTAACGTAAAGGCGCAGGGACTTTCTCTTGCTCTTGCAATTACCGAACGCTTCTTAAACGGCGACGGCGCTTGTCGTGTTCACGGCGGTGGTTTTGCAGGAACAATTCAGTGTTATATACCAACTGATAGAATTGAAGAATACAGCAAAACGATTAATGCTGTATTTGGAGAGGGAAGCTGTTGCATATTGAATATCCGTCCTATAGGCGGTTGCGAAATTAAAGTTGATTAAATGTAAAAAAATAAAGCCTCGACTGAGGCTTTATTTTTTTAATGAAGTTTAACGTCTATCCACAAATCTTCGTAATAGAAACGTATATCCTTGTTCAAATCGTGATAATATTCGGTTTTTGGAGTTTTATCCTCAGGCGGATAGAGAATTTCATTTCCATAGTAATAATAGTCGGGATTGTTAAATACGGTTGTATTTGGTGACGCATAGCCGATATATTCGGCATTTGCAAGTGCTATATCGGGTTCCAAAAGGAAATTAATATAAAGCATTGCTGCTTCATAATTTTGACAGCAAGAGGGAATACATACCGCATCAACGAATATATTGGTACCTTCTTTCGGATAGAAGAATGCCAAATCTTCATTTACCTCATACATAGTAAGATAGTCACCTGCATAGTACGGAGCAATAGCGGCTTCGCCCGTTTCCATTTTACCGTAAACTTCATCCATAACGTACGATTGCAAATACTGTTTTTGGTCTTTTAACAGTTCAACCGCTTTATCCCAGTCCGCCTTTTTTTCACTATTTACACTTATTCCGCCGTAAAATTGCGCCGTCATAAAGGCATCTCTTGGATTGCTGAACATTAGCGTCTGATTTTTGTACTTTTCATCCCAAAAAACGCTCCAGCTTTCCTCAATGTTCTGTACCATAGATGTATTATAAATTACACCTACCATACCAACGCTATAGGGAACGGTATATTTGTTTTCGGGGTCAAAGTACTGACCCTTGTATTTTTCGTCGATGTTGCCGTAGTTGGTGATTTTCGTATAATCGATGGGAAGAAGCATACCTTCACTCATCATACGGCTTATCATATAATCTGACGGAATTATAATATCGTATGAAACGCCTGCTGTTCTAAGCTGTGAATACATTGTTTCGTTACTCTCAAAAGTAGAGTAATTAACCTTAATTCCTGTAATTCTCTCAAATTCTTTGTTTACGTCAATGCTTTCATCACTGCCGTCGGAAATATATTCACCCCAGTTATACACGTTTAAAACTGTACCTTTAAGATTGTTGGTATAATCGGCCTGTAGGTCGAGTTCAAAGTATTCGTAACCGCAACCGGAAAATGAGAAAAGCGATAGGCATAATACGAAAACAAGAAGTAAATTTAAAATTCTTTTCATCATATTACACCTCGTTTCTTTTCAGAACGTGCAAGAGTAATGTTATAAAGAAGCATTAAAGCAAACACAGTTATAAATATTATTGTTGAAAGTGCGTATGTATCGGGAGTTACCGTACGTTTGGTCATATTATAAATAACTATAGGCAAAGTTTGATAATGACCGCAGGTAAAGTAACTGATTACAAAGTCGTCAAGAGAAAGAGTAAACGCCATTATAAATCCTGTGAAAATACCACTTGAAATAGAAGGAAGCACAACCTTGAAGAAAGCCTTTAACGGCGTACAACCCAAATCCATTGCAGCTTGTTCTAAGGCGGGGTCGGTTTGCTTTAATTTAGGTAATACCGAAAGAATTACGTACGGAAGATTAAAGGTGATATGTGCGATCAATACCGTAAAGAAGCCTAACGACTCGGTCAGGCCGAATAATTTTCCGCAGAAAATAAACAAAAGCATAAGAGAAACACCCGTTACTATATCTGCATTCATCATAGGGATATTCGTAACCGACATAATGGCGGATTTGGCTAATTTGCTCTTTAAAGTAGTAATTCCCACCGATGCGGCTGTGCCGAGTACTGTTGATATTGTAGCAGACAGTATAGCAATTAATAACGTGTGCTTAAGCGCTTCAAGCATTTCACTGTTAAATACGAGTTCTGCATACCAACCAAGTGAAAATCCTTCAAAAACCCAAACACTTGATCCACTGTTGAAGGAAAATACTATCATAACGGCGATAGGGGCGTATAGGAAGAGTATGATAAGTGCCATATATATTTTAGAAAGAATCTTCATATAAGCACACCTCCATCCTCACCGTCAGAAACTCTGTTCATTATAAACAGAGAAACGAGAATTATCATCATTAGTACAAGTGAAATAGAAGAAGCAACGTTATAGTAATCGGGACCGAGGTTAAACAGGTATTCAATTACGTCACCGATAAGCATGGTTTTGTTGCCACCGAGCTTTTGGGAAATGTAGAAGGTGCTGACACTGGGTACAAACACCATAGTAATTCCTGAAATTACACCCGGAAGGCTTAAAGGAAAAATAACCTTTTTGATAACGTTTAATCTGTTTGAGCCTAAATCTTCAGCCGCACCTATAAGTGAATTATCTATTTTAGACATAACGTTAAAAATAGGTAAAATCATATACGGCAAAAAGTCGTAAACCATACCAAGTATAACGGTACCGGGACGATTAATAAGATGAAGCGGTCCAATACCGAATTTTTGTAAAACAGTATTAATGATACCTGTGTTAGATAAAATTGTAATCCAAGAATACGTGCGTATAAGGAAGTTAGTCCACATCGGAAGCATTGTGAGTATCATCATAAAACGTTGAGTGGACGGTTTGCATTTTGTCATAAAATATGCAAGAGGATAGGCAATAATAAGTGTAATGATGGTTGAAATAAACGCGTAAAGCAACGAAATAAGGAAAGCATTTTTATATCTGCCAAGATTTGCAAAATTTGAAAAAGAAAACACACCGTTTGCATCGGTAAGGGCATAATAACCCATTATAAAAAGAGGTATGATTATAAAAAGCGCAGACCAAATTACGTAGGGAGCACGTAAAAACAACTGTCCTAAAGATGATTTTTTCACTCTTCATCCTCCTCTAAATCGGAAAGATGGTCAATTTCGTCACTATAAGAACTATAGTCACCGTACTTACCGGAATATTCGGATTTCTTCATTATATGTATAGCATCCGGTTCGATATAAAGACCTACTCGTTCGTTTTCTTTGTGCTCATCGGTAGTCTGAATCATCCATTTGAAACCTCCGATATCAACGATAATTTCATAATGGACACCAAGGAATGTAACAGAAGTAACGGTACCTGTAAGCATACCTTTTTCGATAGGAACAATGTCAACGTCTTCGGGACGAACAACAACGTCAACCTTTTCGTTTTCGCCGAAACCTGCGTCAAGACAGGGGAAGGTTTGTCCTGAAAATTCGGCAAGATAGTCTTTTTTCATAATACCGTCGAGTATATTTGATTCGCCGATGAAATCTGCAACAAAAGCGTTGGTGGGTTCATTATAAATATCTTTCGGAGTGCCGATTTGCTGAATTTTACCATTATCCATAACAACCACACGGTCAGACATAGAAAGCGCTTCTTCCTGATCGTGTGTAACGAACACAAAAGTAATACCGAGCTGTTGCTGAATTTTTTTGAGTTCGTTTTGCATATCTTTTCTAAGCTTCAGGTCAAGAGCGGCAAGAGGCTCGTCAAGAAGTAAAACACGGGGGTTATTAGCGATAGCTCGTGCAATTGCAACACGTTGTTGCTGACCACCCGAAAGATTATGAATTTTTCTTTTTTCCATGCCGCTTAAATTTACGAGTTTAAGCATTTCTTCAACTTTTTCTTTAATCTCTTTTTCGGGAAGTTTTTTTATTCTTAATCCGAAAGCAACGTTTTCAAATACGTTAAGATGAGGGAAGAGGGCGTAACGCTGAAAAATGGTATTAACTTGACGCTTATAAGCGGGAACGCCGTTGATCTTTTCTCCGGCAAAAACAATATCACCTTCATCGGGAGATAAAAAGCCTGCGATTATACGTAAGGTTGTAGTTTTTCCACAGCCTGACGGGCCAAGCAAAGTGATAAATTCTTTATCGTGTATGTTAAGATTAATTTGGTCAAGCACCTTTTCGTTTTCAAACGACATAGATATATTTTTCAGTTCAATTATATTTTCCATTAATTATCCCTTCCTTGAGGTACGTTAATATACTAAAAAAAGACCGCCCATTTCAAAGCAAAAAATAATGCAGAAATAACGGTATAAACGTTAATATGAATATAATATTCATTTTAAATAAATATATGTCAAAAAGTCTTTAATGTCAAGAGTTTTTTTGACATTTTTCGTCTCTATCTCGTATAGAAATCTATGGAAAAAATATATACTTTGTTTTTCTTTCGTTTTCTCTTGTTTTCTCGTGTTTACTCATTTTTTGTATTTTGCAAAAGTACTGCTGAACCATTGCAAAAAAACCGAAAAAAATTAGCAACTTAGTATTGCTCATTTATATTAATTGTGCTATAATATATTAAATATGTAAAAGGGGAGTGTCGGCTTTTGATAATATTAGGAATTGATCCCGGATATGCATTAATAGGATACGGCGTTGTTTCTTACACAGCCGGACGATTTAAAACGATTAATTTCGGTGCTGTTACCACTTCTCCCAGCCTTACTTTCCCTCAACGTCTTGAGGTCATTTATCGTGACATCAATCAGTTAATTAATGAATTTAAACCCGATGCTATGTCTATTGAAAAACTGTTTTTTAATACAAATACAACAACTGCTATCGATGTTGCTCAGGCAAGAGGTACTATTCTTCTCGCGGCGCAAATGAACGGTGTACCAATTTACGAATACACACCTCTTCAGGTTAAGTCGGCTGTTGTTGGTTTTGGCAGAGCCGAAAAAGGACAGGTTATGGAAATGACGCGCTCCTTACTTGGATTATCTAAAGTACCGAAACCCGATGATACTGCCGATGCTCTCGCTCTTGCAATATGTCACGCAAATACGGGAACGGGCAAATTTGCTAAAATTATGAAAGGGGAAAACTAAATGATTTCTTCTCTTAAAGGTCAACTTATTTATCTTGAACCTACTTTTTGTATTGTAGAATGTTCGGGTGTGGGATTCAGATGCTATATCTCTTCTAAAACTCTTGGTGCAATGCCCAAAGTAGGCGAACAGGTTCAACTTTTTACTTATATGTCAGTTAAAGAAGATGCAATTGATTTGTATGGCTTTAACGATATGAACGATTTATCATGTTTTAAGTTGATTACCTCGGTTAGCGGCGTCGGTCCCAAAATAGGTATTGCGCTTCTTTCTACTTTTAACGCTGAGCAGATTTCAATGTATATTGCAAGTAACGACCCTAAATCTTTAACAGCTGCTTCGGGTGTTGGACTAAAACTTTCACAACGAATTATTTTAGAGCTTAAGGACAAGGTTGCTTCCATTCCCGTTGCTAATAATTCCGACGTTATTGCTGTAACAACCGCAAACTCTAATTCCTATTCAAAAGAAGCCGTATCTGCTTTGGTTGCTCTTGGATATTCACAAAGCGAGGCATCGCTTGCTGTTGGAAAGTGTCCTCAGGATTTACCTGTTGAACAACTTATAAAAGAAGCTTTGAAACTTCTTGTCAGGATGGTGTAAAGTATGATAGAAACTACCGATTACAATATTGATGATTTTGAAGGACGTATTGTTTCTCCTGAATACAGTAATATTGATGTAGATAACGAAGTCACTTTAAGACCTAAATCTCTTGACGAGTACGTTGGACAGGAAAAAGCGAAAGATAATTTAAGAATTTACATTAAAGCTGCTCTTGCACGTAAAGAGTCACTTGACCACGTATTATTATATGGCCCTCCCGGACTTGGTAAAACCACTCTTTCTACAATCATCGCAAAAGAAATGGGTGTTAACTTAAGAATTACCTCAGGTCCTGCCATTGAAAAACAAGGTGATTTGGTTGCACTTCTTACAAATCTTAATGAAGGCGACGTTTTGTTTATTGATGAAATTCACCGTCTTTCCCGAAACGTAGAAGAAATTTTATATCCCGCTATGGAAGACTTTTCGGTTGATATAATTATCGGTAAAGGACCTTCCGCCCGATCAATAAGACTTGACGTTCCGCATTTTACTTTGGTAGGCGCCACTACAAGAAGCGGACAGTTAACCGCTCCGCTCAGAGATAGATTCGGTGTTCTTTTAAGACTTGAGCTCTATACTCCCGACGAACTTGCTCAGATAGTTGTGCGTTCAGCAAACATCCTCGGTATTGCTATTGATTATGATGGCGCTTTAGAGATTGCTTCACGTTCACGCGGTACGCCACGTATTGCTAACCGACTGTTAAAGAGGGTCAGAGATATTGCTCAAATCGAATTTGATGGCGCTATTACTGTTGAAGTTGCTAAATCGGCTTTATCCAGATTTGAAATAGATGAGCTTGGTCTTGATGATTTTGACCGAAAAATGTTGACGACAATAATACACAATTACGGTGGTGGCCCCGTTGGTCTTGATACTCTTGCCGCTGCTGTAGGCGAAGAGGCAATAACCATTGAGGACGTATATGAACCTTATCTTATGCAAATAGGCTTTTTGACAAGAACTGCAAGGGGCAGATGTGTTACAAAACTCGCTTATGAGCATTTGGAAATTCCTTATAACGACCATAACTGCTGTTCGTCGCAGCAAACAATAACATTTTAACCGAAAAGAGATTTTATGAGATTTTCAAACGATTTTTACGATTATGAATTAATAGATGCAGAAGGCGGAGAACGTCTTGAAAGATGGAAGGATATTATCCTTATTCGGCCCGACCCTCAGGTTATATGGAATGGTGAAAGAAAAGATAAAAGATGGTATGATGCTCATGCGATTTACCATAGAAGTAATTCGGGAGGCGGATATTGGGAACCGTTAAAAAAGGTTCCTGACGTTTGGTCTGTTGATTACAGAAATCTTACTTTCAGATTGAAACCTATGGGTTTTAAGCACACGGGACTTTTTCCCGAACAGTCGATAAATTGGTCTTTTGCTGCTGATAAAATAAAAAAATCGTGCAGAAAAATATCGGTTCTTAATTTGTTTGCCTATACCGGCGGCGCTACTATCGCTTGCCTTCAAGCAGGCGCTTCGGTCACACACGTTGATGCGTCAAAAGGTATGGTGCAGTGGGCTAAAGAAAACGCACAGGCCTCAGGGCTTGGAGATGCTTCTGTCAGATGGCTTGTTGACGATTGTTTAAAGTTTGTGAAAAGAGAGATCAGACGCGGCAACAAATACGATGCAATCATTATGGACCCTCCGTCATACGGCAGAGGTCCCGGCGGTGAAGTGTGGAAACTCGAGCAACAACTCGATGAACTCCTTACCGAAACGGGAAAGCTTTTAAGCGATAATCCTTTATTCTTTATCTTAAATTCATATACCGGCGGTCTGTCCCCAACAATTTTGAATTATATGGTTAAAAATTTAATTGCAAAAAATCTTGGCGGTACCGTTTATACCGATGAAATAGGACTTAATGTTACGGCAAGAGATATAGTTATGCCTTGCGGTAATACTACGATATGGACTAACGATGAAAACTGATAAAATTATTGAAATTAAAAACCTATGCTACGAATATACCGAAGATGACGAAGTTCCTGTTTTAAGTGATTTTAATTTATCCGTTAAACGCGGTTCCTTTACTGTTATACTTGGTCATAACGGCTCAGGCAAATCTACCTTGGCGAAATTAATGAACGGTCTTTTTAAGCCTTCGTCCGGTACCGTAGAAATAGATGGAATGTTAACTAGTGACGATGAATACGAAATAGAAATCAAAAGACGTGTCGGATTGGTTTTTCAAAACCCCGATAATCAGATTATTTCTTCTATCGTTGAAGAGGACGTTGCCTTTGGTCCCGAAAACCTTGGTTTTGCTCCTGATGAAATTCGAAAACGCGTTGATGCAGCGTTAAAGGCTGTCAATATGTACGAATTCAGAAAAAGCGCTCCACATAATCTTTCGGGCGGACAAAAGCAAAGAGTGGCCATAGCGGGAATACTGTCTATGACGCCTGAATGTATAGTACTTGATGAACCTACCGCTATGCTTGACCCTCAGGGAAGAAAAGAAGTTCTAAGCGCTTTGATTAACCTTAACAAAGAAAAGAATATAACCATTGTTCTTATAACTCATTTTATGGAAGAAGCCCAATTTGCCGACAGAGTTCTTGTAATGTCAAACGGACGCATTACAGGTGATGGTGCGCCAAACGAAATTTTTTCTCAAACTGACTTACTAAAAGAAGCAGGTCTTTCTATACCTCAGACAACTGAATTATTATCGATTTTAAAAGAAAACGGAATATCTGTTGAAAACGGTATTATTTCCATTGATGAATGTGCTAAAGAGATTTTGAAATTTTTAAATTAGAAAGGAGATATTATTATGCCGATATTAAAGACGGAAAATTTAACCTATACCTACGCACCCGCAACTCCGTTTAAACATACGGCGGTTAATAATATTTCTTTTTCGGTTGAAAAAGGCGAAATAACCGGTATTATCGGTCATACGGGTTCGGGAAAATCCACCTTGCTCCAACTTCTTAACGGACTGTTAAAGCCAACCGACGGAAAGGTATATTTTAACGGTAATGATATTTGGCAAGATCCCAAAAAAATCGGTTTATACCGTTTTAAAATCGGACTTGTGTTTCAGTATCCGGAATATCAGTTATTTGAGGAAACGGTAAAGGAAGATATCGCATACGGCCCTAAAAATATGAAGCTTTCTCCTGAAGAAATTGAGCAGAGAGTAAATGAAGCCGTTTCGATAGTAGGGTTAAAAGAACATCTTCTTGAAAAATCTCCTTTTGATTTATCCGGTGGAGAAAAAAGAAGAGCTGCCATTGCGGGTATTATGGCAATGAAACCCGAAATAATCGTTTTTGACGAGCCGACTGCAGGTCTTGACCCAATTGGTCGCGAAACTGTTTTTGAAGCAATTAAAAAATACAGACGCGATAACGACGCAACTATAATTATAGTTTCGCACAGTATGGAAGATATGGCTTCTATTTGCGATAAAATTATCGTTTTAAACGACGGTAACGTAGTTATGCACGACAGTGTGGCTGAAGTTTTCAAAAACGCCGATAAACTTAAGAAAATCGGATTAAACGTACCTATCGTCACCGACGTTTTACTAACTCTTAAAGAAATGGGTGCTGACATTTCCGTCGAGCATTTTACTGTTCGTAGTGCGGCTGATTTTTTGATTTCTAAAATCAAGGGAGGTGCTCACCTTGATTAGCGATATAACTTTCGGCCAGTATTTTCCTTCCAATTCGGTTATTCATAGATTAGACCCCAGAATCAAATTCTTATTGCTGATTTTTATAATTGTTTTTATATTTATAGGAAATATGTATGGAATCGGACTATCGCTTTTGTTTTCGATAGTAATTATGATTTTGTCAAAAATTCCGTTAAAGGTATATTTAAAAAACCTTAAGGTGATTCTTCCTATAATAATTTTTACGGGACTTATTAATATGTTATACGTAAAAACGGGCACGATACTGGTTGATTGGTGGAAAATCACAATTACCGTTGATGGAATATATAAGGCTATATTTATGGCTGTTCGCATCGCTTTACTCATTATAATAAGTTCTACTCTCACCTATACGACAACTCCAAACGATCTTACCGATGCAATAGAAAGGCTTTGTAAACCACTTAAGTTCATAGGCCTTGGAACTGTCGTTCATATGCTTACTATGATGATGACAATTGCTCTTCGATTTATTCCAACCTTAATCGAAGAAACGCAGAAAATCATGAATGCGCAAAAGGCAAGAGGGGCAGATATTGAAAGCGGTGGTCTTATCAGCAGAGTAAAGGCTTTGGTGCCGATTTTAATACCTCTTATAATTTTATCTGTGCGCAGAGCTTACGATTTAGCAGAAGCTATGGAATGTCGCTGTTATAATGGTGGAGTAGGCAAGCAAAGAATGAAACAACTTCATCTAAGATTTTCGGATTTTTTTGCATTGTTTGTTTGTCTTATCTGGGGCGGTCTTATTATTCTCATTAAAATTTTTTTGGGGTAATTTATGCAAAAATATTTAATTAAGATTTCCTTTGACGGTACGGATTATCACGGATGGCAGGTACAACCTAACGGAATTACCGTTCAGGAAAGTATCCAAAATGCCATGAAAAAGTTATATGGATATGCACCCGACGTAACAGGGTGCAGCCGTACCGATGCAGGTGTCCACGCTGAAGAATTTTACTGTCACTTCTATTTAGAAAACGATATTATTGACAGCGGCATCGTCGCAGGTCTTAATTCCGTTTTAAAAGAAGACATACGAGTTCTGAGTTGTGTGCATATTAACGATGATTTTCATTGCCGATATAACGCAAAACAAAAAACTTACCTATATAAAATAGATACAAGAAAATTAACCGATCCGTTTATTTCCAGATACAGTTATCATTATAACGTACCTCTTGATATTAATAGGATGAACGAATTTTGTAAAAGCATCATCGGTGTTCACGATTTTGAGGGATTTTCTTCAGCAAACAAAAGTGTTAAAGAAACCGTTCGTGAGATTAACGATTGTTCTGTTTCTGATAATCAGGGGATATTAACGTTTTCGGTAACAGGTAACGGTTTTTTATACAATATGGTGCGTATTCTTGTGGGTACTGCAATCGAAGTCGGCAACGGAAGGCTTGATGAAAACATAGCCGATGAAATATTTAAAACTAAAAATAGAGCGTTGGGTGGTTTTACCGCTCCCGCTAAAGGTCTTTTTTTAAAACGAGTTGAATACTGAGGTGGAAAAATGCCTAAATATTTGAAGAACAAGCGCAGACGCAGACATAAATTTATTAAACCATCCGTTGAAACCGAGATAAAAATGCAGTCAGACAGCGAAGAAAGCGTTAGAACTAAAAAAACTAAAACATCTTCTTTAAAAGTTCTTAACGGCAAAAAACAGGCTAAGCAATTAAGAAGAATGATTTTTGTCGTTGTGATACTTGTTATAACCGTAACGCTATTCACAGTATCTTTGCTTTCGCCGACAGGTCTAAAAGAATTATATGGTAATTTTTCGGCTACCTTTTCTTTTAAAAATCAATTTCCTTTAGAACTTACAGGAACCGAAACCTATTCTGTTGCAAACGTTAATCACTATTTTTATCTGTTGTCCGATACGGATATATCGGTCATTTCAAATAACGGAAAAACATCCTTTAAAGATAATCACGGATTTTCTAATCCTGTTCTTTGTAAGTCTGAAGCACGATGTTTGATATATGATCAAAACGGTAAAGGTGTAAAGATTTATAATGCCGAAGAATCGGTTCTAAATCTTAATATGGATTTTTCTGTATATTCAGCCGATATAGCGCGAGACGGTACCTTCGCCGTAGCAACAAAATCTGATAAGTTTACTTCTAAAGTGACAGTTTTTAATAAAAAAGGTCAGTTTGTTTTTGAATGGATGTGTCCTGAAGAAACAGTTACGTCGATTGCTGTTGCACCTAATGGAAAATCGGTTGCAGTGGGTACGGTTAAGGTATCGAACGGCGTATTTTCAAGTGCATTATACGTCTTAAAGTACAATTCGGCTGATCCTGTTTTCTCTAAAAGATATGACGGTAACTTTATTCTTGGAATAAATTCGGATTCCAAAAAAACTTTTACTGTAGTTTTCGAAAATAAGTGTGATATAATCTCGTGGAAGAACTACTCCACGCTGCAATTCGAATCGGAATATGACGTTAACTTTGTTCAGTCAAATAAAAATCTTACCGTAATTGCTTCAAGCAGAGAAAATGATGACGGTAATTATAAGTTCAGCATTTATACTAATAAGCAAAAGTTAAAGAAAGAATTTAATTTTAGCGGACAGGTTGATGATTTTTGTATTAAATCAAATAAAATATTCATTTTAAGCGGAAATAACGTATATCTTATTAATAGTGACGGAAACATAGCCAAAAAAGGTGACTGTGGATTTGGAACCGTAAAAATTGTGCCTGTTTCATCCGATAGCTGTCTTGCGGTTGGACACAATTCCATCACTAAAATAGCTTTGCAGTAGGTGTTGATATGACTTATTGGGTTTTGGATATTATTTTTTCGCTTATCGTTATTATCGGTGCAATAATCGGTATTAAAAAAGGCGCTGTAAAAATCTTTTTATCCTTACTTTCTACCATCTGTGCCGCTTTTCTGACTTATTTCTTTTCGACAGGTATAACGTCATATTTGTGCAATAATTTTATCGAGCCTTTGATTGTGAATAAAATTCACGCTTCTCTTGAAAATAACGATGTTTCAAAAGCGGTTCTTCCTGATTTTATTACTAAAAGCGCCGATAATTTTAACGTAGAGCTGGATAATCTGAGGTTAAGTAATTCGGTAAGTAAAGAAACCGTATCGTCTTTGGTTGAAAACAATTTATCAAAACCTGTTTTTGCAATCATTAACATAATTGTTTCAATAATTTTATTTATTGTTTTTCTATTAATTCTCAAGTTTTTCTTTAACCTGTTTAATAAATTAGTTAAGCATAGCTTTGTAAAAGGTGTCAACAGTTTTTTAGGTGGTGTATTTGGCTTTGTAAACGGCATTGTGATAATTGTCGTTATTTGCTTTATACTTTCCATTTGCTTTAAAAACGCCTTATCAATGCCGTCGTATTTTTCTGAAAATAGCGTTAATAATTCGTTGTTTTACCGCTTGTTTTTATATTTTTTTAGTTAAATGAAAGGAATTTAAAATGAAACTTTGCTATAAATGTCAAAAACGTCCTGCCGTTGTATTTATCTCTGATACAATGGACCCAAACGCTTCTCCAAAAGGACTTTGTCTTGTATGCGCTAAGTCGTCAGGTATTAAACCGATAGACGATATGCTGAAAAAAATGAATATATCCGACGATGATATAGAGCAAATGAGCGATCAGTTTATGGAAATCATGTCTATGAACGGTGAAGGGGAAGGGGATGAATTCGATTTAGGAACCACCCCTGCTTTCCCGTTTTTGAATAATATGTTTTCTGAGGCTCAGCCACCAAAAGATGATAATGAAAAATCAAAAGATAATGATAAAGAAGGCAAAAAGGAACGCAAAAAACGTCGTTTCTTAGAACAATATTGCACTAACCTTACGCAGCGTGCAAAGAACGGTCAGCTTGATGAAATATTCGGCAGAGATGAAGAACTATACAGGACCATTCAAATTCTTTCCCGACGCACAAAAAACAATCCCTGTCTTATAGGTGAACCTGGTGTTGGTAAAACTGCCATAGCAGAAGGACTTGCGATTAAAATAGCAAGAGGCGATGCTCCGGCACGACTTTTAGATAAAGAAATTCATTTACTTGATTTAACCGGTCTTGTTGCAGGTACTCAGTTCAGAGGACAATTTGAGAGCAGAGTAAAAGGATTAGTGGAAGAAGTTAAGACTGCAGGGAATATAATTTTGTTTATCGATGAAATTCATAACCTTGTCGGCGCAGGTGATTCTGCGGAAGGTTCGATGAATGCAGCCAATATTCTAAAACCTGCTTTATCACGTGGAGAAATTCAGGTAATAGGCGCAACCACCTTTAAAGAATATAGGAAGTATATAGAAAAAGACGCCGCCTTAGAGAGAAGATTTCAGCCTGTAACTATAGAAGAACCTTCTTTACTTGAAGCAGAAAAGGTTCTTCTTGGTATTAAAAAGTATTATGAAGGTTATCACAACGTAACCATTCCTGATTCGCTTATATCAACTATCGTTCGTCTTTCAGAAAGATATGTTAATGATAGATTTTTGCCTGATAAAGCAATAGATTTGATGGATGAAGCGTGTGCTTGTGCAAGTCTTGCAAACACTGCAGTTGATAATTTATATATTGCTAATAAGAAAATCGCAGAAACTCAAATGGAACTCGATTCTCTTGAGGCTGACGTTGATAACATAAACTATGAAAAAATTGCATTGGTAAAAGCAGAACTTGAAAAATACAAAAAACAGGCCGGTGAATTATACGTACCTGCTTCCGATAATACGGTTACTGATTTGGACGTCGCCAAGGTTATTGAACTGTGGACAGGCATTCCTGCGGCAAAGGTTCAAGAAAATGATCTTAAAAAACTCGGTAATTTGGAAAATGCTATATTAGAACGAATTATCGGGCAAGAAAAGGCGGTAGAGTTAGTTGTATCTGCAGTTAAGCGTTCGAGAGTACAATTAAGTACAAAAAGACGTCCGGCATCATTTATTTTCGTAGGACCTACAGGAGTTGGAAAGACGGAACTTGTTAAGGTTCTTTCTGAACAGTTATTCGACACGCCCGAAACCATGATAAGACTTGATATGTCGGAATTTATGGAAAAGCACTCTGTATCAAGGCTTATAGGAGCGCCTCCCGGATACGTAGGATACGACGAGGCAGGTCAGCTTACCGAAAAAGTAAGAAGAAAGCCATATAGCGTAGTTTTGTTTGATGAAATCGAAAAGGCTCATCCCGATATATTGAATATACTGCTACAAATCCTTGATGACGGAAGAATTACAGATGCGCAGGGAAGAACGGTTAATTTTGAAAATACAATTATCGTTATGACTTCGAATGCCGGAAGTGATAAAAATTCTGCATTGCTCGGCTTTGAAAAAACTGCTGCTCAGGCTAATGAAGAAAAAGCTAAAAAGGCGTTAAGCGAATTTTTAAGACCCGAATTCATTGCAAGAGTTGATGAAATTATCGTATTTAATCCTCTCGGCTTAAAGTCGCTTTCTAAGATAAGTGCGCTAATGTTGGATGAAATCAAAGAGGCGATGAGTTATAAGGGTATCACTCTTACTTATTCAACTGACGTTTGCGAATTGATTGCTGAAAAGTGCGAGGGCGGAAAATCCGGAGCAAGAGAACTCAGAAATTATATTCGCCGTCATATTGAAGATAAGATAGTAGCCTTACTTATCGACGAAACTGAAACGGGCGTAAAAGAACTAAAATTATCGGTAAAGAATGGCGAAATTTGTCTTAATAATTAAATAAAATTGTGTGCTGTTCATATTTTCGAGCAGCACACAAAAATATTTAAAAAAAGACTTGACTATATGATAAATTTGTGGTAATATACTTAGGTCGCAAGATGCGGGTGTAGTTCAATGGCTAGAATTCCAGCCTTCCAAGCTGGCCGTGTGGGTTCGATTCCCATCACCCGCTCCAAACCGTCAATTTGTTGACGGTTTTATTTTAAGTAAGCTTCAATAGCTCAGCTGGATAGAGCAACCGCCTTCTAAGCGGTAGGTCAGGGGTTCGAGTCCCTTTTGGAGCGCCAAACGAAAATCCGTTCTCGTAAGAGGGCGGATTTTCGTTTGTATTATTCACTATTCATTTTTCATCATTCATTATTCATTAAAATAGAACGGATTTTCGAATGAATAATGAAGAATGAAATCGCACAGCTAACGAATAATGAATAATTATTGCGCCTCCGCCGCTTTTATGCTATGCTCGTGCTACAATAAGGACAAAAAATTTATTATTAATGAACCTTTTGGTTTGTTTTTACGACTATATAAGTGAAACCGGTTTTAAAGAACTTATAGGAGGTGAGGCGATGTCTAATTTTGAGGATTTACTTCTCTGTAATCAATTGTCTGTTGAACGATTTGTGAAATTTAGGATTCCAAATGTTTCAGATGCTGAAGATATTCTGCAAGAGGTGTTTTTAACTGCATTTAAGAACTTTGGGCAACTTAAAACAGAAGCATCTTTCAAAGCGTGGATAATAGGTATTGCACGACATAAATGTAATGATTATTTTAGGGAAAAATCCAAAGATTTAGAAATACCTATAGAAGAATTAAACGAATTCAGGCTTTCGCAAACACGATTTGGATATGTTGAGAATAATACAGTCAGCGATGTATTGGAGGCACTCGGTGATAAAGATAAACAAATTCTTTATCTATCATATTGGAAAGAGTTGCCTCAAACTGAAATTGCCGCAAGGTTGGGCATTCCTATCGGAACTGTCAAAAGTCGCTTATATACTGCTAAACAAAATTTCAAAAGGATATATCCAACAAACACTTATATTAGAAAGGTTGATGATGTTATGAATAAACTACCAGATAGATTACCTGATTATAAAATTACACCGTTATCAAAAACACCCTTTACTGTAAAATGTGAGGAACTTCAAGGTTTGAGTATTATACCAAAACTTGGAGAAAAAACAACTTGGGGATTGTATGATTTTGAAACAAAAAAATGTGATGAGTATTCTGAGGTTAGCGTAATATGCAAAGCGGAGGTTCACGGTATTGAAGGTGTTGAAATAACGAGCATTCAGCATGATATAAAAAACAATCGTGTAAATGAAAGAGCATTTGTTGCTCAATTGACAGATACACATTGTAGATATTTATCGGAAACTCATCAAGAAAACGATGTGAAAAAGACCATAACATTTCTTGATGGTGAGATTTTTATGAACAATTGGGGTTTTGGTGAAGATAATTGCGGAAACGAAACTGAATTAAAATCCAAATGTATCATAAACCGCATTGGAAATAACATTACCAAAACAGGCGATAATGAAATAATAGACATTGTAGGGTGTTTCAAAGTTGAAATAGGTAAAAAGAGTTTTGATACAGTATGTGTAATGGATTTGGGACATTTTAACAATGCGATTGCAATAGAACAGTATATTGATGAAAACGGAAGAACAATTCTTTGGCGCAGATTCAACCGTGATGATTGGGCAATAAAACGTTATAAAAAGAAATGGAGTGAACAACTCCCCAACAACGAACAACTTATTATTAACGGAGAAACTTATGTTCATTGGTATGATTGCATAACGGACTATATTTTTTAATTTCAAAAAATATAGTAACGTACAGGGCAAGGCAGGAATAACCGTCATACTTTTGGCGATTTTATTGCTTAAAAACAAAGTTTTTAACAGCATTTTCTTTAGTATGATTTTGGGTGTGTCGGTATGATTTTTGTCATACCATCAAAAAAAGAGTTATCTCGTAATTTCGGGATAACTCTATTCTCAAATATAACTTGAAAATTACACTAAAAAATGTTATATTAAATTAAAGAAAAAGCTTGTTGTTATGCGGAATTTAGGGCTTGTGGAAATGACTTCCACAAGTTGAAAACGGTAGCCTCCACTTGTCAGGGGAGATAGATTTTTCAAAGCGCCCCTTGCCTTAAGGGGAGAGGGCCGCGCGTAAGCGTGGCGAGGGGATAAAAAGACGGTGGGATATAATACGGAACGAAAACACAATCCTAAACTAACGGATAACGCAAAAACACTACGAAAAAATATGACCAAAGAAGAACGACATTTGTGGTACGATTTCTTGCGTACATATCCAATAAGATTT
>SVPZ01000023.1 GCA_015065605.1 Oscillospiraceae bacterium
AGTAAGACCAGCAGGATTGAGAGCGTCGGTAAAATATGCTCCCAAAAGGACGAATAAGATGTTAGGTCCGAAAAAACAAGAACCATAGAGAAACTCTTTCCATTTTTTGTCTAAAGATACTACCAATGTTTTACACCTCTCTTATTTTGCGACACAAGTGTCGCAAAATAGTATATCATTGAAAATCCTGTATGTCAAGACAATGACTGCAAAAAAATAAAAAGACAGATATTCAGATTAGTTGTCGAATATCTGCTTCTAAAAACTCAAATCGTTGTAAATGATAAAAACAAGAGAAAAAGGGTTGCTTTGGCAAAATAATTGCTAAATCAGCCCTTTATATTTTGTTTCGGTGGCGTATTTTACTTCTTCACTATTCACTATTACTTATTATCTCAAATCGATGGATACGGTGCGCTCTCGGTTTATGCCGACGGCTCCGAGCCGTGTACGGCAAAACCTTCGTGCTGCCGACTCGGGCAGTCCGTAAAGGCTGTCGCGCCTTTGCGGCTGCTTCGACGAACCCGATAATTCTTCTTGTACTATGCTTCTCCCACCAAAACGAAAAACCACCCTGATGGGTGGTTTTTCGTTTTGGCTAATAGTAACCAAACGGAGCAGAACCGAGGTAAGAGTAAACAAAAGTACACCTATTATCTGTCAACCTCGGCTCGTTCAAATTTAATTTTGAACGTAAACTCTTCAGGATCGGAATCGAAATCTTGCAGATCAATTTCTAAAGTATAGTAGTTGCCGTGGTCAACAAGTCTGTCTGCTAACCACCAAACTTTATCTCTGCCTTCTAAAGAAATATCCTCAGTTAGAATCCTATAATTGAAAAGACGAATCTCTTTCACCTCATTGTCATATAGCGCACCTTTTGCGTTAATTCTCAAGGTTATGAGGTTTCGATTGTATTTATTCTTTTCGCCAACAAATTTATGATAGTCGAACGGAAACTCAAATAATTCAACACCTATAATACAAGCGTCATGTAAACCACCGATCCAATACCATTGCGGAGTATTGTCAGGATAATTTGAAATATACACTTTACCTTTTGACATCATCATTCTCCTTTGCTGTGTTGATGGAGGAGATGAGTATTCTGCGAATCGATCCGCAATCGTGCAATACAGTTTTTGCGACATCATCAGAGATAACGCTCGCTTTTTGTGCGATTTCAATCCAGTATTCTGTTTCGTAGCACTCCTTTAAAGCAATCTGCAACTTGGCGATAAAATCGGGACGGCTGTGCGCATATTTCGCCTCGCGGATATTTGCTCCAATACTCGTTCCGCTTCGTTCAAGCTGATTTGACAGAGAATAATGTCCTTTTATGTTTTCTGTCAGTTTTAAGATTTGAATTGCAAATTCTGTTGACATATCTGCAAGCTTGTTTTCAGCCATCAAGATCACCTCGTTAAATACAGTATATCACAGATTTCAATGCTTTTCAATGAAATCGCGCAAAGCGCGATGAAATCCGAGCAAGCTCGGATGAAATCTGCTAACACAGATGAAATTAAATCCACCCACCCGCCGTCGAGGCGGATTTCATCCCCGCAGGGGATTTCATCATCGAAGATGATTTCACCCACCCGTAAGGGTGGATTTAGTTGAAAAACCGACTTGTCGAAACAAGTCGGTTTTTCTGGTGGGAGAAGATGGATTCGAACCATCGAAGTCGAAGACAACAGATTTACAGTCTGCCCCCTTTGGCCGCTCGGGAATTCTCCCATATTTAGTTTTTGCGTTGTCACACCAATGGAGCTGGTGGACGGACAAAGCTTTTCCTTGCGGAAAATCTTTCGTGCTTGGTCACCGCACGTTCCGTGCAGTACCGCCCTGCGCACTGCGACACTAAAAACAATTATCAATTGTTTTCTTAACGTGTCTTACCCTCTTAGGCTTCAAGTCCGTTTTTTGACTCGTCACACCAATGGAGCTGGTGGACGGACTTGAACCCCCGACCTGCTGATTACAAATCAGCTGCTCTACCAACTGAGCTACACCAGCAAATTTAGAACGCTAAAATACTATACCACAAGAGGTCAGTTATGTCAAGCATTTTTTTAAAAAATTCGTAAATGTATTATTTTTTGAAAACCGTCAACAATATGAATGAAACTTTTTTATGAAAGGAAAATGAAAAAATGAAAAGAATTTTATCGGTATTTTTATGCGCGGTTTTGGTTATCAGCCTTGCGTTTTGTCTTGCGGGGTGTAAGAGCACAACCGCGGCAGACAACATTTATTTTTTGAACTTTAAGCCTGAAGTAAGTATGGTCTATGAGAAAATTGCAAAAGAATACGAAAAAGAAACCGGAATTAAGGTTAAGGTGGTAACCGCTGCTGCTAATACCTATGAGCAGACTTTGAAAAGCGAAATAGCGAAAAGTAATCCGCCTACTATTTTTCAGGTTAACGGCCCCATCGGATTTGCTAGCTGGAAGAATTATTGCGCCGACCTTACAGACAGCGCTATTTACGAATATCTTGCTGATAAATCTCTGGCAATAAAGGAAAACGAAAGAGTATATGCGATTCCTTACGTGGTAGAAGGTTACGGCATTATATATAATAATGAAATAATGGAAAAATATTTTGCGCTTGCTGATAAAAAATCTTCCCTTAAAAGCGCAAAGGATATTAAATCCTTTAGCGACCTTAAAACTGTGGTTGAGGATATGACCGCTAAAAAGGCTCAACTAGGTATAGAGGGTGTATTTGCTTCCACCTCGCTTCTTGGCGGTGAACAGTGGCGTTGGCACAGCCATCTTGCAAGTATTCCTCTTTATTATGAACTCAGGGAAAAACACGCTGACCTTGACCCCATAGTTGCGGCAACCAATGCAACCGATATTGAGTTTAAATATGCCGATAACTTTAAAAATATTTTCGACCTTTACGTTAACAACTCTGTAAGCGAAAAAACACTTCTTGGCTCTAAGTCGGTGAACGATTCGATGGCTGAATTTGCAACCGGTAAATGCGCAATGGTGCAAAACGGTACTTGGGCGTGGTCGCAGATAAGCGAAGTGGCAGGCAACAAAGTAAAGGAAGAAAATATAGGTATGCTTCCTGTTTTTATGGGAATCAGCGGGGAAGAGCATCACGGTTTATGTATAGGCACCGAAAATTATCTTGCCGTAAACAGCAAGGCGTCAGCCGAACAGCAGAAAATGTCGCTTGATTTTCTTTCGTGGCTTTTTGGTAGTGAAAAGGGTAAAAAATTCGTTAAGGATGAACTTAAATTCGCTACTCCATTTACTACGTTAAAGGATTCTCAACCCGATGACCCTCTTGCAAAAGAAATGGCGCGCTATATGAACGACCAAAATATAACCTCTGTTCCTTGGGTGTTCGTAGGCTTCCCCAGTGAAAAATTCAAAACCTCTTTTTCCGACGAGCTTCTTTTATACGTTCAGTCGGGCAAAAGCTTTGATGAAATAAAAGAAATAATTAAAAATAAATGGAAAAGTGAGCGATAATCTTGCAAGGAAAAATTTTAAGTAAATATTTTCCTGTTTTTGTGTTGCCGACGCTTTTAGCATTTACCATAGTGTTTTTAATACCCTTTATAGCGGGTGTTTATCTTTCATTCACCTCGTTTACCACCGTAACCGACGCTTCTTTCGTGGGTTTACAAAACTACAAGGCGGTATTTTCCGACTCTGAGTTCGGATATTCCTTCCTTTTTACCTTTCTTTTTGCGGTGGTGTCGGTTATTACGGTAAATCTTATTGCCTTTGGTTTGGCGCTTTTACTGACCGGTAAAATAAAGGGCACCAACTTTTTCAGAACGGTGTTTTTTATGCCTAATCTTATAGGCGGTATAGTGCTTGGCTATATTTGGCAGCTTATTATAAACGGTATTCTTTTAAGGTACGGATATTCTATAACCAGTAACGAGGGCTTTGGTTTTTTGGGCCTTGTAGCCCTTATGAATTGGCAGATGATCGGTTATATGATGATAATATATATTGCAGGAATACAGAATATCCCCACCCAACTTCTTGAAGCGGCAAAGGTGGACGGTGCCTCCTATCCTACCTTGCTCGGAAAAATTATTATTCCCTCGGTTATGCCTTCGATTACTATTTGTCTGTTTTTAACCATAACGAATTCCTTTAAACTATTTGACCAGAATCTTGCCTTGACTGCAGGAGCGCCTGCGGGTAAAACACGTATGCTCGCTCTTGATATTTACGAAACCTTTTACGGCAGAGTTGGGTACGAGGGTATAGGACAGGCGAAAGCGGTGATATTCTTTCTGCTTGTCGCACTGATTTCTCTTTTACAACTTTATATAACGAGTAAAAAGGAGCACGAAGCATAATGGAAAAACAAAATAAATTTCTTAACGCTCTGTTTTTTGTGTTGCTTTGCGCCTTTGCCGTAGTTTTCCTTTTTCCCGTGGCTATCGTGCTTATAAATTCTTTTAAAACTAAATTTAATATAAGCACCTCACCTTTTTCGCTCCCCCTTGGCGAAACCTTTGCGGGAATTGAAAATTATATAACGGGTATTAAAGCGACGGGACTTCCTACGGCGTTTTTCTGGTCGCTGTTCGTTACCGTGCTGAGCGTGGGCGCCATACTTCTTTTTACCTCTATGACTGCTTGGTATATTGTTAGAGTAAAAGGGGTATTTAACAAAATCTTTTATTATTTACTTCTTTTTTCAATGATAGTACCCTTTCAGATGGTAATGTTCACAATGTCAAAGGCTGCAAATTTATTAAGACTTGATAACCCGTTAGGCCTTGTGGTTATATATCTGGGTTTTGGGGCGGGACTTTCTACCTTTATGTTTGTGGGCTTTATAAAATCGATACCGTTAAGCATAGAGGAAGCGGCAACTATCGACGGCTGCTCTCCGCTTCAGACCTTTTTTCTGGTGGTACTGCCTCTTTTAAAGCCCACCGCAATAACTATAGCGATACTTGATACTATGTGGATATGGAACGACTATCTTTTACCCTATCTGACGGTAGGACACGACTATAAAACCATTCCCATAGCGGTGCAATATTTAAAGGGCGGTTACGGAAGCGTTGATATGGGCGCTATGATGGCGATGCTTATGCTTTCAATAGTTCCCGTGGTGTTTTTTTACCTTTTTTGTCAGAAATATATTATAAAAGGTGTGGCTTCGGGCGCAGTTAAGGGATAATTAAATATAATAAGTAAAATTATGTTGACATTTCGAGGTATAAAATGTATTATTAAAATGTATAGATATTTCTCGGAGGAAATAATATGAAAAGAATTGTCAGCATAATTTTATCCCTGCTTCTTATTATGAGTATGGTAATGTCTTTACCTTTTAACGTAAGCGCGATTACCATTGAGGAAATAGATAAGGAGAATACAGAGCTCAACCAAGCCGACGTTTTCGATTTTGAAGACGCCGACGCTGTTAAGGTTGGTGTTCAGTCATTAAGTGATTCGAAGGTTACCTATAAGGTTGACGACGAAAATACCCTTGAATACTACTATAGCGGTTGGGGATTTTCTCGTATTGCAAATAACCCTGCAAAAACTGCCACAAGCGGTGAGGGTAGCATAGTAAACTCTTCTGATAAGGTTCTTGGCGCTGCCAAAACTACCGTTAACACCTGGTCTACGGGCGGCGGTTGGGTTCTCAACAACCAGACCGCACTTGGTGTAAAGCCATACGTACTTGAAGGCTATACTACATATACCGTTGAATTTGATTATTTTGTAAAGTCCACCAATACTGTTGGCGGCACTTCTAAGGACGTTCTTTCTATTGGCTACGGCTATAAGGAAAATACCGATACGGATTTGGCTGCAGTTTCCGGTTTTAATACTAATATTGCAACCGTAGCTACGTATAACCCCTCAGTAAATCTTGACGGTACTTTTACAGCCTTTGACGGCGTAAAAGAGGTTGGAAATTGGTATCATTTCTCCGCAACCTTTAAAACAGGCTCTCTTGAAAGCATTTATTCTGTAAAGAATGCGCCTTTCCTTATTCTTTGTGCAAATATGTACACCGGCGCATCCTTCTTTGTTGATAATATTAAAATTGGTAAAACTCCCACCAACTCCGCATTCTTTGATTATGAAAATAAGGAATATATGTACGTTACCTCTCAGAGCCATTCTTCTAAAAAGTGTGAATGGCAGGTTGACCCTGTTAACAGGATAGACTACTATATTTCCGGTTGGGGCTTTGGCGGTATTGCCGACAACCCCGTTCGTAATGACACAGGTGTGTCGGGCAGTATTACAAACCCCTCGGCAAAGGCTTTGCAGGCTAGAAAGACCGCATACAACGGCTGGACTACCAGCGGTGGTCTTGTAATTAACCGCAAGACAGAAAATGGTATCGAGCCTGTTGTTCTTGAGGATAACACCACCTATACCGTTGAATTTGACTATATTGTAAATTCCAATCATATTTACGGCGATTGGATAGATCCCAACGACGGTACTAAATCAGGTACTATTTCTACGTCTGCCACTTCTTCAATGACGTTCGGTTACGGCTACAGAATTTCTACGAGTACCGGTCTTGCTCCCGTTAATACTCCTAAAACCACCGTTGCAACTATTGCGTCTTATAAAGCTGAACGCGATGCCGACGGCACCTTTACCGATGGAGGTAACACAACAAGACAGGTTGGAAGTTGGTATCATCAGAGTCATACTTTTACTACCGGCACCTTTGATTCTATTTATTCCGCCCATACAACCGAAGACTCAAAGCCTACAAATTCCAATGCACCTTTCCTTATCTTCTATGCTTCACAGTGGACGGGCGCATGGTTTATGGTGGATAATATCCGTATAATCAAGCACGTTGAACTTGGCTTTAATGCTAACGGCGGTACTGTTTCCACCACTTCCTTTGAGGGTGTAATGGGTGATACGATTACTTTACCCACTCCCACAAGAATGGGTTACGACTTTACCGGTTGGTATAAAGACGGCGCTTGCACAGTTCCCTTTACCGATCGTTACCTGTCAAAAGAAAATGCAGGTACCACCATCTATGCAGGTTGGAAAATGGGTATCGAAGGCTTTGAAAACTATGTAGGTACAGGAAAGAACAGTAAATTTGAGTCTTCTAACTTACAGGCATATATCGGCGCTAAATCCATAAAGTACAGTTGGACATACAGTTGGCTCGGTACTGGTAGAACCAGCAACAACAGTTACTTCCCGATTTTCACATTGGAAAATAATGGTGAGACTTCTGCTACATATAAACTTACCTTTAGGTATTATATAGGCAGTGTTGATATGAAAGTGCAACCAGCTCTTGCTAAGAATGCAAGTAATTCTACAGATATATCTAAATTAGGCTCAGCAATAACTCTTTCAAGTAGCGGACAGGGCAGATGGCAGACCGTTTCTATGGTATTTACCGTAACCAATTCAAAACTTTCTACTTATCCAATTCTTGCTCTTCACGCTTACGCAAACAGTAATACTACCACAACCACCTATTTTGATGACTTTGAGATTACTCCTGTTAAATCGGGCACTGCTACAGGCTCTCTTACCGTATCGGGCACAAGTGTTGGTATGGTAAACGGCGACGTTATTGATAACGGCTTTGTTTATAATGACGGTTATGCAGTTGAAGGCTGGTATAGTGATTCTGCATTAACAGATAAAATTGCGGCAAACGTTTATAAAACAGAAACGACTGCTGCTTATCCTAAATTCTCCGACAGAGTTGATCTTACCGCAAACGGTACAAGAACCCGTACAGGCGACTTCGCTAAGGTGGGTTATAACGATAGCCTTGTTTATAGCGGTGCAACGGGCAGTGGTACTGCAAGTCTTGCAAATGCCGCTGCAGGAAGCTATATGGTAGAATTCCTTTATAAGAATAAGGGCGGCAATGACGTTACTGCAACAGTTGGAAGCGATTCTTTCGTTATGAAACGCTCAAAGGCAGATGATTGGAACAAGGGCTTTATTCCCGTAACTACTACCTCTGCAGGTGTTCTTGAACTTTCTCTTTCGGGTAAAGCTCCCATCGAAATCAAGGACGTATATATAAAGAACTTAAGCGGAAAGGTTTACGTTCTCTTTGACAGTACCGAATTTGGCGGAGAAATCACCTGCGTTTACGGTGCGGCAGGAACAGACCTTACCTTTGCAGAAGCGCCGATTGTTGAAGGCAAACAGTTCAGCGGTTGGTATAACGGTTCTGAAAAGTTTACCTCAACCTCTTTCCCGATCTCCTCTGTTTCTTTAAAGGCTCAGATGGGTGAGGCAGGCGAAACCGTTAAGGGTGACTGCGACGGCGACGGCGTATGTAACACTACCGACCTTGCTAAGATGAAACTTTATCTTGCTAAAATAGATTCTAAAATTGCTGACGGCGCCGATATGAACGGCGACTCAAAGGTAAATGCTATTGACCTTGTACTACTCTACAACGCATTAGTTGGAAACTAAAACAAAACTTAATCGCTCTCCAAAAGGGGAGCGATTATTTTCGGGTGATAGATTTGAAGCTTGGCTTTTTTGTAAAAAGTACGGCACTTGGCGTAAGTCTTGCCATGGACGCTTTTTCCGTTTCTCTTGCCAACGGACTTAACGAACCTAAAATGAAGGCGAGAAAGGCGGTTATAATCGCTTTTGTATTTGCCTTGTTTCAGGCGGCAATGCCACTTATCGGTTGGGTGTGTGTACATACCATAGCAGAACAGTTTGCTTTTTTTGAAAAACTGATTCCTTATATTGCGCTTATTCTGTTAGGCTTTATAGGCGGTAAAATGCTTATAGACGGCATAGAAAATAAATGCGAAGGTGAATGTTGCACCACATCCTTTAAAGGAATATTGGTGCAGGGGGTTGCAACCTCGATAGACGCTCTTTCCACAGGCTTTACCATCTGCGAATATAATGCTTTAAGCGCAATAATCTGCGCTTTGATAATAGCGGTTGTAACCTTTATAATATGCTTTGCAGGTGTCTTTATAGGCAAAAAGTTCGGCACGTCAATTTCGGGAAAAGCAGGAATATTCGGCGGAATTATTCTTATAATAATTGGTGTGCAAATTTTTATTAAAGGTGTGTTTTAAAAAATACTTGCTTTTTTGAAAGTATTGTGTTATAATTCATTGGCTACCGTTTACTATGCTTTCGGTGTCTGCCCATTGGGATTCACTTAGACCGATTGCTTGGTTAACGGCGGACATATATTTTAAAAGGAGTGAAAAAAATGACAGCAGAAAGAAAGCAGGCTCTTATCGCAGAGTACGCTACTCACGAAGGTGATACCGGTTCTCCCGAAGTTCAGATTGCTCTTCTTACCGAGCGTATCAACGAGCTCACCGCTCATCTTAAGGTTCACGCTAAGGATCATCATTCCCGCCGCGGTCTTTTAAAGATGGTTGGTCATCGTCGTAATCTTCTTGCATATCTCACCAAGGTGGATATCAACAGATACCGTTCTATCATCAAGCGTCTTGACATTCGTAAGTAATGGCAAAATCGGCAGACCGAGATTTTTTCGGTCTGCCTTCTTGCAGTTTTCAGGTGGTTTAATTAGCGGTAAATCGAGCGCCAAAGGGTTTTGACGTTGGATTTATTGCTAAAATAGACCCCTGAAGTGAAAATTAAGGAGGTAAAAATTATGTTCGAAAATTACAAGGTTTATGAAACCACACTCGCAGGCAGACCCTTAAAGCTTGAAACAGGCAAAATGGCTCAGCTTGCAAATGCCGCTGTTATGGCATCCTACGGTGACACAAGAGTTCTTTGTACCGTAACCGCATCCGCAAAACCCAGAGAGGGTGTTGATTTCTTCCCTCTTTCCGTTGACTATGAGGAAAAAATGTATTCCGTTGGCCGTTTCCCCGGCTCCTTTACAAGAAGAGAAGGCAAGGCAACCGATAAGGCTATTCTTGCTTCCCGTTGTATTGACCGTCCTATCCGTCCTCTTTTCCCCAAGGATATGAGAAACGACTGCTCGGTAGTTGCTACCGTAATGAGCGTTGACCCCGACTGCGATCCTCAGATTGCTGCAGCTATCGGTGTTTCCGCCGCTATTGCTATTTCCGATATTCCCTGGGCAGGTCCTATTTCTTCTGTAAACGTTGGTATTGTTGACGGCGAAATCGTTATCAACCCTACCCTTGAAGAAAGAAAGACTACTACCCTTGACCTTACCGTTTCTTCTACTGCTGACCTCGTTGCTATGATCGAGGCAGGCGCAAACGAAATCCCCGACGACGTAATGTTCAATGCTATTATGGCAGGTCACGACGCTAACGTTAAGGTTGTTGAATTTATTAATTCTATCGTTGCCGAAATCGGTAAAGAAAAATTCGAATTCGAATCCAACGATCCCGATCCTGCTATTATGGAAGAAATCGAAGCTTTCTGTATCGAAGACGTTAAGAAGGCTCTTGATACCGATGATAAGCTCGTACGCGATGCTGCTCTTCTTCCCATTTATAACGCTGTTCACGAAAAATTCGACGAGCGTTTCGAAGGTCAGGAAGAAAAACTTGACGAGATTATGTATCTCGTTCAGAAACACGTTGTACGCGCTTGGCTTAAGGATGAAAAGAAGCGTGTTGACGGCAGAGGTATTGATGAAATCCGTCCTCTCGACGCTCAGATAGACCTTCTTCCCAGAGTTCACGGTACAGGTATGTTCACCCGTGGACAGACTCAGGTTCTTTCCTGCGCTACCCTTGCTTCCGTAAGCGAAGCACAGAAGCTTGACGGACTTGACGAAGAGGTTGAAAAGCGTTATATCCATCATTACAATTTCCCCTCCTTCAGCGTTGGCGAAACCAAGCCTTCAAGAGGCCCCGGCAGACGTGAAATCGGTCACGGCGCACTTGCTGAGCGTTCTCTTATTCCCGTACTTCCCAGTGTTGAAGAATTCCCCTATGCAATAAGAGTTGTAAGTGAAGTTCTTTCTTCCAACGGTTCTACCTCTCAGGCTTCCGTTTGCGGTTCTACCCTTGCTCTTATGGCAGCAGGTGTTCCCATTAAGGCTCCCGTTGCAGGTATTTCCTGCGGTCTTATCACCGGTGATGAAGGTGTTTACGGCGACTTTATGACCATGGTTGATATTCAGGGTCTTGAAGACTTCTACGGCGATATGGACTTTAAGGTAGCAGGTACCAAGGAAGGTATTACCTCTATTCAGATGGACCTTAAGGTGCACGGTCTTACTCCCGCTATCATTAAAGAAGCGTTAGAAAAGACTCACAAGGCAAGAAACTACATCCTTGATGAAGTTATCTGCAAGTGTATCGCTGAACCCAGAAAAGAACTTTCCAAATATGCTCCCAAGATGCTTTCTACCGTTATTGATCCCTCTAAAATCGGCGACGTTATCGGTAAGCAGGGTAAGGTTATTCAGTCTATTCAGGAACAGTGCGAGGTTACCATTAATATCGAAGACGACGGTCACGTATATATTGCAGGTCTTGATATTGATAAATGTAAGCAGGCTCTTTCTATCGTTGAAACTATCGCTAACGATCCCGAAGTAGGCGCTATTTATAAGGGTAAGGTTACCCGTCTTATGAACTTCGGCGCATTCGTTGAAATCGCTCCCGGTAAAGAAGGTCTTGTTCACATCAGCAAGCTTGACGTTAAGAGAGTTGAAAAGGTTGAAGACGTAGTAAGCGTTGGTGACGAGGTTATCGTTAAGGTTACCGAAATCGACGATCAGGGCAGACTTAACCTTTCCAGAAGAGATGCTCTTGTTGAAATTGAAGGCGCAGTTGTTGAAGAGGACGCAGAGGACGAAAAACAGCCCAAAAAACCCAGAAACAACGACAGACAGCGTCGCGGCTTTAAGCGTCGTAACGACTAATCGTCAATAAATAAATACAAAAAGGCGGTTGGTTTATAGTAAACTGACCGCCTGTTTTTAGGAGAACTTATATGGCTGATATTAAGCACGAGATAAACCGCAGACGAACCTTTGCGATTATTTCTCACCCCGACGCAGGTAAAACTACACTTACCGAAAAACTGCTTCTTTACGGAGGCGCTATTCAGCTTGCGGGAAGCGTTAAGGGTAAGGCAACTGCCCGTCACGCCGTTTCCGACTGGATGGAGCTTGAAAAACAAAGAGGTATTTCCGTTACCTCTTCAGTTTTGCAGTTCGAATACGACGGATATTGTATAAATATTCTTGATACTCCGGGACATCAGGACTTCTCGGAAGATACCTATCGTACCCTTATGGCAGCCGACAGCGTTGTTATGGTTATAGACGGCGCCAAGGGTATCGAGCCTCAGACAAGAAAACTTTTTAAGGTTGTTGCCCGCAGAAATATTCCGATTTTTACCTTTATTAATAAAATGGACCGTGATTCCCGTGACCCATTTGACCTTATCGACCAGCTTGAAAAGGAATTTGGCATAGGCACCTATCCTTGTAACTGGCCTATCGGTTCGGGAAATGATTTTAAGGGTGTTTTCGATAGAGAAAATCGCAGAATTCTTGCTTTTGAACAGTTTAAAAAGGGCCAAAGCAAATTAGAGGCAATAGAATGTGATATCACCGATACCGAAAAACTTGACAGTCTTATAGGCCCTTATCTTCGCGCAGACCTTGTTGACCAGATAGAACTTCTTGACGGCGCAAGTTTTGAGTTTGATTTAGAAAAGGTGAGAACGGGAAAATTAAGCCCTGTGTTCTTTGGTTCTGCTCTGACTAACTTCGGTGTTGAGCCTTTCCTTGAAAGTTTCCTTAAATACACAACTACTCCTCTTCCGAGAAATACGGTTGAGGGTCAGGTTAAACCTGAGGACGAAGATTTCTCGGCTTTCGTATTTAAAATTCAGGCGAATATGAATAAAGCTCACCGCGATAGACTTACCTTTATGCGAATCTGTTCGGGTAAGTTTGAAAGAAATAAGGAATATTTCCACGTTCAAAGCGGAAAACTTATGAAACTTCCTCAGCCTCAGCAGTTAATGGCGCAGGAGAGAGAAATTGTTGATGAAGCCTACGCAGGTGACATTATCGGTGTTTTTGACCCCGGTATTTTCTCAATCGGCGACACCGTGTGCACCGCTAAAAATAAGGTTACCTTCGAGGGTATTCCCACCTTTGCTCCCGAGCATTTTGCCGTTTACGAGCAGGTTGACACCTTAAAGAGAAAACAGTTCGTAAAGGGTATGACCCAGATAGCGCAAGAAGGCGCTATACAGATTTTCCACGAGCCCGAAAGTGGTATGGAAAGGGTTATCGTCGGCGTTGTAGGTGTCCTGCAGTTTGAAGTGCTTGAATACCGACTTAAAAACGAATATAACGTGGACGTAAGAAAGACCGCTATGCCTTATGAACTCATAAGGTGGATAGAGGGCGATAATATCGACGTCAAAAAGCTTAATCTTACTTCCGATACAAAGCTTGTGCAGGACTTTAAGGACAGATATCTCCTTATCTTTACAAGCGAATGGAATATAAATTGGGCGCTTCAGAAAAACGAAGGACTTATATTATCTGAATTTTCAAATAACTGATAAAAAGCGAGGGAAATGCTATGTTTAACAAAAAATTCGGTTACGGCGTAAACTATTGGGCAAGTGAAAATGCCACACGTATGTGGCGCGATTTTAATGCCGAGGCTATCGAAAAGGATTTTATCGCCCTTAAAAATGTAGGTGTAAAGTGGATTCGTCTGTTTCCTACCTGGGATGATTTTCAGCCTATCAGAGAACTGACCACCTGGGGCGGTACTCACGTAGAGGTTGTTTATAACGACGAAACTCCCCTTGATGATTCTCCCGAGGGCGTTGCAGGCGTCAGCAAGGTGATGTTCGAGCGCCTTGATATAGTTATGAATCTCTGTAAAAAATACGGCTTCAGAGTTGACCTTGCCATATTTACCGGTTTTATGAGCAGTATGAACTACATTCCACGTCTTTTTGAAAACAAAAACGTATTTACCGACCCCGTTGCTCTTATGTGGGAGCAAAAGTTTATAAAATATATGGTTACCCGTTATAAAGACCATTCTGCTCTCGGCGGATGGGACCTTGGTAACGAATGTTCCGTAATGCGCAATATATACGGCGACGTTGCAACACAGTATTTCTGGACCTGTATGGTTGCAAACGCTATTCGCGCTATTGATAAGGAGCATCCCGTAATTTCGGGACAGGCAGGTTTGGGTACCGATAGTATAAATCCCGAAAAATGCGAGGGCTGGCAGGTTATGCCTCACGCTGAATGTGTGGATATTTTAACCACCCATCCCTATCCTATTTTCCGTGAACCAAATGACAGAATAAACACAATGCGTCCTATTATGCACACAAGCGCCGAGTGTAATATGTTTGAGGATTTAAGCGGTAAAATGTGCTTTGTTGAAGAAACAGGCTCTATCGGTTATCAGACCTGTTCCCTTGAAAGTGAAGCGGATTTTATAAGAGGCGATTTACTAAACAGTTATCTTCACGGTTGCCACGGATATTTCTGGTGGTGCGCTTTTGACCAAGGCAAAATTGATTTTGCGCCGTATGATTGGAATAATATCGGTTCCGATTACGGACTTCTTGGCGGAAACCGTGAAGAAAAGCCTTCTTCAAAAGAGGGTAAGCGTCTTATGACCATACTTTCGCAAATTGATTTGCCTAAGTATGAAAGACAGGCTGTTTGCGTTATTCCTCTTAACCTTAGTACATCTACCACCCTTGCTGCAAACGTTGCTTGTCTTGCGGCTCAAAACGACGTAGGTATAAAGTATTGCGGAGCAAAAGGAGAACTTCCCGACAGTAAGCTTTATATAGTGCCAAGAATTGAGGGTAACGGCGCGCTCAGAAGAAGCACCGTTGAAAAGTTAAAGGAAAAGGCCAGAAAGGGCGCTACCGTGTATATTTCTATGGGCGGCGGTTTCTTAAGAATGTTCCCCGAACTTTCGGGTATCGAAATTGTTTCCCGTGAGGTTCCTGCAAAGGCGCTTACGGTTAATATTGACGGCGTTGACCTTCCTGCAAGTCCCAATTACGTTTATCATACTAACGGTATTGACGGCAAGGTTCTTGCAAGTTTCAGCGACGGAACCCCCGCTATAGTATCTCACCCCTACGGTAACGGCAGAATTATAATCAGTCTTTTCTCTGTAGAAGCGCAGACCACCTGGCTAAAAGGCGCATTCAACAGAGCTGATGCTCCTGCTTACCATTTGGTTTATTCCCTTATATTAAAGAATGCAGGGGTAAAACCCGATTTTTATACCGATAATATTTACGTTTGCGCCAAGGAACATAAAATTGATAATAAGCGCAGTATCATTTCGCTTATGAACTATAACGACTGTACCGAAGAATATACCGTATCTTCTTCATTGGGCTATCACGTAAGAAAAACCTACTATGGAAAACTTGACGGAAAGCTTTCTAAAAATGATGCAGTAATTTTCGAAATAGAGAAATACTAAAATGCAGGATATTTGGAACTATCTGAAGTCGAATAATAAACCTATCGTTTTATACGGCACCGGTGACGGTGCCGATAAAATTTATAAAAGACTTTCAAAGGATGATATAAAGATAAGCGGAGTATTTGCTTCTGACGGCTTTAAAAAGGGTAAAACCGCCTACGGCTTTACCGTGACCTCTTATAGCGAACTTAAAGAAAAATTCGGTGATATGATAATTCTGGTTTGCTTCGGCAGTCACCTTGACTCTGTTATCGAAAACGTATTAAGGCTTGAAAGGGAAAACGAACTTTATCTGCCCGACGTTCCCGTGTGCGACGGAGAGGTTTTTGATTTAGCCTTTGCTAAAAAACACGCCGATGAACTGACTCAGGTTTATAATATGCTTTCTGACGAAAAATCCAAAAGGGTTTTTGAAAATACGGTGTATTTTAAACTGACGGGTAAAAGCAGTTATTTAAGAGAAATTGAAAGCGACAGAAACGAGGTTTTTGAACTTTTAGCCTTAAAAAATGAAAATTTCCTTGACCTTGGAGCTTTTAACGGTGATACCGTAGAGGAATTTATGAAGTATTGCCCCGATTATAAAAATATTGTTGCCCTTGAGCCTGACGCCAGAAATTTCAGAAAACTTTTACAAAATACCGAGAATATAAAAAACATAACTTTAATTAATAAAGCAGTATCGGATAAAAGGGGTATTATAACAATTTCTAAAAATAAGGGCAGGGGAAATTCTCTTACGGGTAAAACCGTAGAAATCGAAACTGCAACTATAGAGGAAATCTCAAAGGAAACTGTGCCTACCTTTATCAAGATGGACGTAGAGGGCGCTGAACTTTCTGCAATAACGGGCGGACAAGAGATAATAAAAAACAGACCCAAGCTTCACGTGGCGGCATATCACAGAAGCGAGGATTTGTTTACGCTTCCTTTAAAACTTAAGGAAATTTGCCCTGATTATAAAATTTATATGCGAAAGCACAAAGCCCTTCCTGCGTGGGACATAAACTTTATTTTTATATAAATACTTGCTTTTTTTAAAAAATATAGTATAATTAGTAAACCGACAGTTCGTTTGTACCATCCTGTCGTTAAACAAAACCAGGACTAAATATCATAAAAATGATTAAAAGGTCTTGGATAACAAGACCTTTTTATTTGGTGATAAATATGATGAAAAATAAACTCAGACGGGAATATAAAGAAACAGTTTTTTTGTTCAGATGTATTCCGTCAACCCTTGTATCGCTTTTTGTCGTAAGCGTTATTTGTATGAATTTACTTGCAAACAAAACCCTTGTGCAAACAAGTTGGATAGCCCTTGACGGCGGAGTGCTTATTTCCTGGCTTTCCTTTATGTGTATGGATATAATTACAAAGTACTTCGGCCCCAAGGCTTCAAATAAGGTGGTGCTTCTTGCTTCCCTTATTAATCTGCTTACCTGCCTTGTGTTTTTCGTGGCAAGTATTATTCCGTCAAAGGCTAACGATTATACTGCGCTAAACAGTCTTCTCGGCGGTACGTGGTTCGTGCTTTTAGGCAGTACGGTGGCATTTCTTATTTCTGCAGTAATAAATAATTTTTTGAATTGGCTTATAGGAAAAAGCTTTTTGAAAAATCCCGATTCTAAGGTTGCCTTTGCCACACAGTCCTACGTTTCCACCTTTATAGGACAGTTTTTTGATAATTTTATTTTTTCTGCTATTGTATTTATGGGGTTTGCGCCTGTTTATTGGAATGGCTTTCATTGGACGGTTATACAGTGCATTACCTGCGCCCTTACAGGCGCGGCGGCAGAGCTTATAATGGAAATACTTTTTTCACCATTTGCCTACAAAATTATTAAAAAATGGAAAAAAGAAAAGGTTGGAAACGATTATTTTAGTTTTATAGAGGAGAAGATAAAATGAAGATTTTAATAACCGGTACTTCTCAGGGTATAGGCAAAGCCATAGCAGAGCGCTTTTTAAAGGAAAACCATACCGTAATAGGAATTGACAGACAGGAAAAAAGTATAACGAATGAAAATTATATTCATTATATCTGTGACGTAAGGGATTTTGATAAGCTTCCGCAAATTGACGGCGTAAACGTTCTTATCAATAATGCGGGAACTCAAAATGAGGATGATATTGATATAAATTTAAAAGCCCTTATTAAAATTACCGAAAGGTACGGATTGCAAAAAGATATAAAGTCGGTTCTGAATATCGGTTCGGCAAGCGCTCATACGGGAGCAGAATTTCCCGAATACTGCGCAAGTAAGGGCGGAGTTCTTAGTTATACCAAAAACGTGGCTATGCGCGTTGCAAAGTTCGGCGCCACCTGTAATAGCCTTGACCCCGGCGGAGTTTTGACCCCCCTTAACGACTGTGTTATTAAGGATCAAAAACTGTGGGAACAGATTATGGACGAAACACCCCTTAAAAGATGGGCAACCCCCGAAGAAATTGCCGATTGGGCATATTTTTTAACCGTTACCAATAAGTTTTGTACGGGTCAGTGCATTGTGGTTGACGGCGGTGAGTCAATAAATTATAACTTTATATGGAAAGAATAAAACAAAACGGAGATTTTCATTTTCGAAAATCTCCGTTTTTTGTCAGAATGCGAAAAACTGTTGTCTGAAATCAGCCGTTGCTTTTTCGGTTTGGGCAATTTTCTGCTTATCACCGGAATAAAGCGCTTCGGAATGGGCAGAAGTAAACCGTTGATATCTTGTAAAATATTCTGACATCAAAAAACGGGCATACTTTGCATAGCGGTATTTTCCGACTGCGCGGAAATATCTGTCATCCTTGCGCTCAACAGCAACGCATCTTTCTTGCTTTACTGCATTTGGAATATCTTCAAAATCCTTCGCAAATGCAATAGTAAACTGAACATTAAAGAATTGGCACCAGCCTGTTTTGGTTGTGGAGTGAGCGTCGGAGCTTCCTACAACCGGTATTTTATAACCTTGCTCCAACAAATCGGTTCTAAGCATCTCCTGTAAATTGTTGCCGTTGCCGTAATTATCGCAACCTGCAATAACCTCAAGGGCATCAAAATGACCGTTTTTCCAATGATAGATAAAATCATCGGCTTCCATATTATATTCGCCGTAAGCCTCCCAAAAGGGATGCGCCATTATAGCGACTCCGCCGGACTTTTTTATTTCATTGGCAACAAAAATACGGAATGCCGCGCACTTTTTATCGCTTACTCCTTCAAAGTTATACGATGAAAGTATCTTTTGTATTTCGGCTTCAACATATTCAGGGTCATTTTCGATTGTATCGTTTACACTATTCTTGCCGTTAAAATTTATTATATGGAAATATCCCATATCACGGTTGTGAACCTCTTCACCGCGAAACACACAAAAATCATCGGTTAAGGAAGAAAGTTGTTCCTTTGCTTCCAGCGACGGGCTGAATTTGTGGTGATCGGTAACAGCCAAAAAGTCATAACCGGATGCACGGTAGTTGCAAGAAACCTCAAAGGGAGTGCCCTCTCCGTCGGAACGGCAGGTATGTACGTGAAGATCGCCTTTGAAGGGCTTTAATTTACTTAAATCTTCATCAACCGAATAAAGGTGTGTGCTTAAAATGATTTTTCCGTTATACCTTACCTTTAAGGTATAGCATTGTTCAGAAGAGAAGTTGTATTGCAGGGAAAATGTGTTTTCTCTGCAATTTTCCGGAGTTTTATAGGCATAACGTTCTTCTTCGTCAATACGGTAAATTTCAGTATGAGGAATACTGTATTTTTCCATTGGCTGAATTTTTAACTCCAGCAAATCATTGTTTATATCGCAGTTATTAAGCTTTATATAAACCGTTTGCAATTTGTTGCTTAAAAATACTCTGGGGAATACCTTTGTAACGTTAATTTCCATTTTTTAAAACCCCCAACAGATTTATACGCTAAAAAGTAAATCGCAGTAGTTGGGATAGGGCCATTCGTTTTCGTCCACCATTGTTTCGGCGGTGTCAACCTTGCTTCTCATACTGTTTATGGCAGGAATAACCAAATCTCTGTACGCTTTGGCTTTTTCGAGAATGTCGTCGCTGTTTTCAGCCTTGTTTATCGCATCGCTCAATGTAGCGCAGTCTTCGAAAATACCGTCGGTAAGTTCGCAAAGTTTTTCTGCAATACTACGCTCGTATTTAGCGGTAAATCCTGCGCCCTCTTTGGCAGTGAGATTAAGGGACAAATCGGCGCCAATCTTGCTGAGTACGGGTAAAATTTGTTCTTTTGCCATACGCAGCGCGGTAAGACCTTCAATATGTAAGCATTTATTGTAACGTTCGATGTTTATAGATTCTCTTGATTTAAGTTCGATTTCGGAATAAACGTTATATTTGCCGAAAAGTTCAACGTTCTTTTTGCTGGTGTAATAGGGAAGAGCGCTTACGGCATCGTGAAGATTTAAAAGACCGCGTCTTTCTGCCTCTTCTTCCCACTCCTTAGAATATCCGTCACCGTCGAAGATTATGCGCTTATGAAGTCCGTAATATTCGCGGATAATTGCGTGAACCTCGCTGTCGAAATCTTCCGCCTTTTCAAGTCTATCGGAAAATTCGTCAAAGGCTTCGCTGATGATGGTGTTCAGTATGGTGTTTACGCCTGCAATAGACATAGGCGCACCAAGCATACGGAATTCGAACTTGTTTCCCGTAAAGGCGAAGGGAGAGGTGCGGTTTCTGTCGGTGGTAGCCTTTCTGAAAGAGGGCATGGTTTTAACACCGAAATCCATTTTTTCTCTTGCTTTGGCGGTGTATTCGGTTCCGTTTTCAATAGAATCGAGAATATCGGTAAGTTCATTTCCAAGGAACATGGAAACTATGGCGGGAGGCGCCTCGTGACCGCCTAAACGGTGATCGTTTCCTGCAGAGGCAACAGACAGACGAAGCAGATCCTGATGCTTATCTACTGCCGAAATAACTGCAGTTAAAATAAGTAAGAACTGCAAATTTTCACACGGAGTTTTTCCGGGATTTAAAAGATTAACACCTGTATCGGTAGAAAGCGACCAGTTGTTGTGTTTACCGCTTCCGTTAAGATTACCAAAAGGCTTTTCGTGTAAAAGACAAACAAGACCGTGTTTTTCTGCAACCTTCTTGAGTATTTCCATAGTGAGCTGATTATGGTCGGTGGAAATATTAACGGTCGTGAAAACGGGCGCCATTTCATGCTGTGCGGGAGCAGCCTCGTTGTGCTTTGTTTTAGAGGGAATGCCAAGCATCCAGAGTTCTTTATCCAGTTCCTTCATAAAGGCGGAAACTCTCGGACGGATAACGCCGTAATAGTGGTCGCCGAGTTCCTGACCCTTGGGGGCAGGGGCGCCAAAAAGAGTTCTGCCGCAAAAACGAAGGTCTTCGCGCTTATCGTAAAGCTTTTTATCAACAAGGAAGTATTCCTGTTCTGCGCCAACGGTAGGCTTTACTGTTTTTGCATCGGTATTTCCAAAAAGTCTTATAAGACGAAGAGAAGCGTCGTTAAGCGCCTGCATGGAACGTACGAGAGGTGTCTTTTTATCAAGAGCGTGACCGCCGTGAGAATAGAAGGCGGTGGGAATACATAGGGAGCCGTCCTTTACAAATGCATAAGAGGTGGGGTCCCAGGCGGTATATCCCCTTGCTTCAAAGGTGGCGCGCAAACCACCGGTGGGGAAGGAAGAGCCGTCGGCTTCGCCCTTAATAAGCTCCTTGCCGGAAAACTCTAAAAGAACGCGTCCGCCTTCGGTAGGAGTTATAAAGCTGTCGTGCTTTTCTGCAGTAATGCCCGTCATAGGCTGGAACCAATGGGTAAAGTGGGTAGCCCCTTTTTCTATTGCCCATTCCTTCATTCCCTGCGCTACGTCGCCTGCAATACCGGGGTCAATGGTTTTGCCCTGCTCTATGGTTTTTTTAAGCGCCTTGTAAACGTCTTCGGGAAGATATTCCTTCATTACCGCGTCGTTAAAGACAAGCGAACCGAAATAATCTGTGATTTTTTCCATAAGTAACTCCTCTTTATGCATATAATTATAATTATTATATTATACTACGTAAATTTTGTCAAATAAAAAAGGAGTCACCGGACTCCTTTATTTTTTCGTTTTTTCAAAATAAATGACACAGGTGTCCCCCGGAAAAGAAAGAGTTTTAAGTTTAAACTTTACTATAAGGGTTTTTTCAATACATTTATTTTGAATTTCAACAACGTATTTTTCGTAATTGGTTTTAAAATCTTCGGCGACCTGTTCGTCACAGAACATAAATTCCGCGTGTTTTTCACCCGCTTTAAACTTCTTGACAATTTCTTCTGCAACGGGATTTATGGGGTCATCCTTAATTATAAGTCCTCTTTTGATGAAAAAATTATGTTCGGTACTGTTTGCATCCGGAATACTGAAGTTAAAGGAATTTCCTTGGGAAATAAAGGAAATATCGGCGTCATTATAGGTCAGGTCGATATCGTGGTCGGCTCTGATTTGAAGCGTAGTAAGGTTAAGATAGGTGTGGTGAGGCTCTTCTCTTAAATCATCCCACGTAACGTCAACGTGATACCAGTTTCCCTCAAGCTTTACCATATTCCAAAGATGGCCGACACCCTTTGAGTCGCCCGTTATAAGAATACATTCAAGACCTGCCGTCTGACAAAGCAATTTGAATGCGCGGGCGTAACCCTCGCATACCGCGTGTCCGTTTATGAGAGCGCCGTATATGGAATAAATAGAAGCGTTTCCGTCGTCAAATTCGCTGTCGTATCTGACCGTTTTGCAGAGCATATCGTGTATAATTACTTCTTTTTCAAAATCGTTTTCGGCTTTCAAGGCTTTTGATACAATTCTGTCGATAGCATCCTCTACCTCTTCTTTATTGCTTTCCAGTTCATCCTTTGTGAAACCGTAGCCGTCCTCGGCATCGTTGCGCTTGAAGGCAACTGCTACCGTGCCGTCCTTCATTGTTATGTAGTAGGATACCGGCATCCAGTAGTACTGCGGAAAATCATTACACATAGCTCGGTATGCTTTGGCAACGACGACGGTGGGATTATTGATGATATAACCCATATCAATCCAGCCTACCGTCAGATTGCGTACCATATTAAGCATTTTTCTATACACTTTTTTTTCGATTTCACTTAAAAAGGAGTAGGAATAAGCAAATTTCAGTTCTTCTGCGCTCAGGACTGCCTCGCTGCCCTCTACGGCGGTTACCTCGTCGGTTACCACCTGAGGAATGGTGGGCTTGGTTGCTTCACTGTTTACAGCGGCTTCTTTGTCGGGGCTTTTTTGCTCTTTACATCCGCAGGAAAGAAAAAGGCAAAGGCAGAGCAGAAAAGCGGTTATTCTTTTAAGGATTTGAGTCAAGTTTCTTTCTCCCGTCAATAATATTATAGGAACTAAAACACTTTCCCACCCATATATTCCAATTGTAACAAGCAGGTACGGAAAGCGTTGTTACCGTATTATCTATTATACAATAAAGAGAGTCCTCACTCAACCCATTTTTTGAAATTTTATTCATAACCCCGTTTATTATATCGGTTTTGGCGGTAAAGCTTTGCTTATTAGCCAGAAGATTACATACCTGAACCCCCGTTAAGACGTAATCTTCACCATCAATTTCAATGCCGCCGAGAGTGTCGATAAATTTCATTAAAAAAGAATAATCACAGGCAACGGTGTGTTCGGGAAAATATCCGTATTTTGAAAAATCTTTTTCCTTAAAACTATTTAACAAGAGTATATTTGTGAAATTTTTGCTGAAAAGAAGTTCTATAACGGCGCAACTGTCATCTGAAAAGGTTATAAGCACGGTGGTGTCGGACGGTAAGAATTTTCCGTCAACGTAAGGAACGTCGGTTTTTGGTACGTCAACGCCTAAAAGTACCTTTCTTGAAAAAATAAAAGCCGTTCCCATAAAAAACACGGTGCAAAGTATAATAATCAGAAAAAATGCAAGAATTTTTTTGAGTTTCATAAAATTCCTCCCGCCTTTAGTATTGACCGCGGAAGATAAGTTATGATAAAATAAAAAAGATAACTTTTTCGGAGGAATTAAATGTATCTATCACTTAAAGGCGCTTCTGTGGCTTTTGCAGGTCAGACGTTGCTTTACGACATTGATTTTGAAATAAGAAACAAGGAAAAGGTGGCAGTTGTCGGCAGAAACGGTTGCGGAAAAACCACCCTTTTAAGACTGATATGCGGCGAACTGGAATCAGAGGGCGACGCTAAAGTGAGCGTAAGCGGCGATACCGTTGTAGGTTACTTAAAACAGATTTCCTTTGACGACCTTAATATATCTCTTGAAGACGAACTTGAAAAAGCCTTTGAACGCATACTTTCCATAAAAGCGGAAATGGATTCTCTTTCCGATTTGCTAAATAGGGGAGATAGCAACGCTGTCGAAAGATACAGTCTGCTTGAGGAACTTTATAAAAATCTCGGCGGATATTATTATCAGAAAGAAAAAGAAACTATTATACAAAAATTCGGCTTCAATGAAGAAAGAAAGCGTCCGCTCAGCAGTTTTTCGGGAGGACAGCTTACTAAAATTGCCTTTATGAAGCTTCTTTTATCAAAGCCCGACTTGCTTTTACTTGACGAGCCCACCAACCACCTTGACTTAGAAACGGTGGAGTGGCTTGAGGGGTATATTAAAAATTATCCGTCGGCGGTTATATTCGTTTCTCACGATCAGATGTTTATCGACCGTATTTCCGACGTGGTTTATGAAATTGAATACGGCAGAATTAAAAAATACATAGGTAACTACACCGAATTTTTGAAGAAAAAAGAACAGGAAAAGGAAAAACAGAGAAAAGAATACGAACAGCAACAAAAGGAAATAGAAAAAACCGAAAAGCTTATAGAACGCTTCAGATACAAGGCAACCAAGGCGGCTATGGTGCAGTCCCGTATTAAAAGTCTTGAAAAGACGGAGCTTATCGCCCCTCCCGAAGAAAGCGACACCCGTTCATTCTTTGCCGATTTTACTCCCGAACTGATGAGCGGCGGTAACGTGCTTGAGGTTAAAAATTTAAAGATAGGATATAGCGAAGTCTTAAGCAAAGTAAACTTTCTTATTAAGAGAGGGCAGAAGTTAGGTGTAATAGGCGCCAACGGAAAAGGAAAATCCACCTTGCTTAAAACCGTTATGGGAATTATTCCGCCTATTTCGGGCAATATCATTCAGGGCATTAATCTTCGTATAGGTTATTTTGATCAGCATTTAGCGCAATACGTAAGTGATAAAACGGTGCTTGACGATTATTGGGATACCTTTCCCACACTGACTCAGACCGAGATAAGAAGCGACCTTGGTGCTTTCCTTTTCAGAGGGGAAGACGTGTTTAAACAGGTTAACGTGCTGTCGGGTGGTGAGAAGGTGCGGCTTTGTCTTTGTAAAATGCTTAAAAAGAAGCCTAATTTTCTCATTCTCGACGAGCCTACAAATCATATGGATATCGTAGGCAAACAGGCGCTCGAAAGGATGCTTAAAAACTATCCGGGTACACTTATATGCGTATCTCACGACCGATATTTTATAAAAGAGGTTTGCGATAGCCTTCTTGTCTTCGGCGAAAACGAAACCCGTCACTTAAAGTTAGGATATGACGAGTACGTGGAAACCGAGAAAGCAAAGGAACAACAGGCTACTAATATAAAAAGTGAAGAAAAAGACCCCGTTAAAAAAGGAAAATATTATTCGGCCTTTAAAGAACTTTCAAAAATAAATAAAAAAATAGAAAAAACCGAAGAAACCATAGCTATTGCGGAAGAATTTTTGGAGGGAATGAAGGCGGAGCTTTTAAGCGAAGAAATAGCCTCCGATTATTTGAAACTGGGTGAACTTCAAAAGGAAATTGAAGAAAAGGAAATAGAAATAAGCGCGCTTTATACCGAGTGGGAAGAACTTAACTTAAAGCGCGAAGAAATGAATGAAGCGGCGCAATAATTTGCGCCGCATTACTTTTGTGCACTTATTTTTTATACAAGTGTACTAATTTGTTATTTTGGCTAATTTTTGTTGACTATTTTACAAAAATATGATATAATTCAACCAAAAAATGAAAAGGAGAAATTCATTATGAAAAAACTGTTAAGTATTTTGCTTAGTGTATGTTTGTTGCTCACAATGTTTATCATTCCTGTAGCAGCTGAAGAAACTAACGAAAAATTATACTATAAGTTTGATTTTTCAGAAGACACTCTTTACACAGACTATGCAAACCCCGTACTTCCCGAAGGTGTTTCTTATGAAAGCTTTTCTGCTGTAAGCACCAAGGGTAACAACGTAATTGGATACGGAAAAATCGGCAATAAGGACGGTCTTTATATCCGTACTGCCAATTGCAATCATAACTTTGTTTTCACTCCTCTTAAAAAGGACGGTACTCCTATTGTTCTTGAATCAGGAAAAAACTACGTTATAGAATGGGATTTTACCATTACCCGTTTTTCCGGCGCATGGGCAAGACCTCATTTCGAACCTTTTACCACCCTTGAAGGATTAAGCACTAATGCTGCTCCTCGTTACACTGCTTACTATGAAACCACCGAGGGTGAGGGTGACGAGGCTGTAGTAACCAAAAAATATTTAGGCTGGGCCGCAGAAGGTGGAAATAATTTTTTGGGTTTTGGTTCCCTTTTTGCGGGTAATCAGTTATTGTATTGGGACAAGGGACCCGATGGCGTTGCATCAGATAAAAACAAGACTGTTTTAGATGCATACAGCAAAACGGTTACAACCGAAGGTGAAGGCGAAGAAGCAACCACTACCGTTTCTTTTTCCGCTATGGAAGAAAATGCATCTGCGGGAGACGATGTTGTTTACGATAACGGTATTTCTGCAAACGGTGTTAACTACTCTATCAAAAAAACCATTAATCTTGCAAGCGACGAAGTACTTGAAGATACCTATGGCGTAATTAAGAATGAAGATGGAAGCTACACTTTTAACGGTGTTGATTATAACAACTTCTTAGGTCTTTCTCTCCCCGGTGGATATGGCACTTACTATTATCCCGGTAAGGATGAAAAGTCCGTTGAAAATATTCAGGATGCCGAAGGAAATTGGTTCCACAGAGGTTATTCCGAATACTATATCACAGGACTTCGTATTTACGATGCTACCTATGATTTTACCAACGTTAACTTTGTAAACGGTACCGAAGAGAAGACTGTTGTGTATCTTCCCGGCGAAAAGATGGATTATCCTGCTGTACCCGCAAGTAGGAACGGCGACGTTGTTTGGTCACTTGCTCCCGATAAGTACGTAGCAGTGCCCGAGATTGCAGGCAACGAAGATTTCACTGTTTATGCGTATAATACCGGTGTTGTAGGCTTTGAAAATTACCTTTTTGGCAACGCTTACGTTAAAAATGTTTGGCTCACTAACTCTATGGTAACCGACGAAAAGGCTTATTCGGGTAATAAATCCCTTAAATATCACAACTATAACCTTAACGAAATTACAACAGAGCCTAAAGATTGGTCAACAAAATGGACAAATTATTATAGCTATGATGCCGACACCGATACCTTTGCAAAACTTTCCGGTGATGCTGCTCCTGCCTTTGAAACAGGTAAGTATTATAAAAACAGAGGTTCAGGTGAGGTTGAGCAGGGCGCTTTCTTTGTAAAAGATTTAGGTAATTCTAAGACAGACGGCAAAGCAACCGTTTATAACTATACCTATAGACTTTCCTTTAAGTATTATATCCCCGAAGGAAATCAGTTAGGCTTTGTTGTTAATGCGATACAGTTCAATGCAACTAATATCTGGTGGGGTTCTCCTGTTGCCGTGGGCATTCCCGTAAGCATTGACGCTGCACCTACCGACGGTTGGCAGACCTTCGAAATGCTTCTTGTCGCTAAAGACCTTGAAGCAGTTTCTGCAAACAGCGGCGCAGGCAATCAGGTTATAGCTGTTAAGATTAACACTCCCACTTCAACAACAGCTAATGCAAGAAACGCAACTATCTATATTGACGACGTTACCGTTGAAGATTTCGCTGTAGAGAACAAGGTTGTTTATCATTATAATGACGGCGTAACCGAAGATGTCGTTATTACCGAAGGCGTTGAAACAGGCGTTGCCTATAGCATAGACCGCATAGCTGACGCTCCCGAAGGAAAATACTTTGCAGGTTGGTACACCGATGAGGCTTGCACCGTTCCTGCAGGTGCTTCTGTTATGGCTCCCTTAAGCGGAACTATTAACCTTTATGCAAAATATGCTGACTATAAAAACGGCGGCACCTTTAACTATAAGGACGCAAATATGAATGGCGTAAACAACATTGCCTTTATGAATAACGGTGTTTATTCAAATACCGTTACCGAAGGCGGTTGGCAGATTATGACTCCTTCTGCAGACGGTTTGTATATCGCTAAGGCTAACGGTAACTCCTATGCCTTTGATCCCAGAAAGACCGACGGCCTTAATCAGAGAACCGATGCCATTATAAATGCGGGTTATCCTTACGTTGCAGGCGTTGACGCAGAAGAATCTACTACCTATGCAGATATGGAAGTAGGAGAAGAGGTAAATCTCGGATGGGCCGCAAATACCGGTACGGTTATTAAAAATGCTGACGGTTCTGCCTTTATTCCTAAGAGTAACACCGACTATAAAGTAACCGTTAAAATGAACGTTACCGAGGTTGGCACCGGTGCTACCTTCGTAAGTGTTGTAGCCGGTAGAACCATGGCTAACGTAAATAAAGGCGCTAATGATATTGTTCCCAGTCTTTACGGCGTTAAGGCTTCTAATGCTGCTGTTGTTAATGAAGCAGGCGAAAAGGTACTTGAATTTACCATTAACACCGGTGATTTGAGTGATGCGGTTCCCGTTCTTTCACTCCACTATGTTATTAACGGCTTTAAAGTTAAGAAGGTTGCAGAGGCTAATGAAGTTACTTTCTATGAGCTTGACGATGGAAGAAAGGTATATCCTTTTGAAGTGACAAGCGCATTCAAGAGTTATCTTGAAGAAGTAGTTGTTACTGAACTTGATTCTTCCGTTACATTTGTGAACGGTGAAACTCAGACTACGGTTATGGGTATTAAGGGTGACGAAATCAAATATCCTGCGCTCAGCGCAAACATTAATTATGATCACGTATGGTCGCTTTCTGCTGACGAGTACGTTCCTGTTCCCGAAAACTTCGATGGTTCTGTTACAGTTTATGCTTATAAGAGTGCTGTGATCGGCTTCGAAAACTATGCAAGTCATCCCTACGGATCCGGTGTTAACATCAGCGTAAGCGATGAAAAGGCATATAGCGGTAATAAATCCTTCAGATATGAAGACGTTGACTATACAGCAGTCACTGCAGCGGCTGCTAATAAAGTTGTAGGAGAAGGCGAAAATGCTACTATTGCTTGGCTTGATCCTAATAATCAGTATTACTGGAAGGGTTGCTATACCTATGATGAAGAAAATAACGCATGGGTAAAAGTAACCGGTGACGAAGCGCCTGAATTTGAAGAAGGCAAGTATTATCGCGACAGAAATAACCAAAAAGACCATGGTATGGCACTTTGGAAAATAGAAAAGAATAAAGCGTATAAGGTAACCTATAAATACTTTGTAGAAAATATTACAGCAGATATTAACGTGACAGCGGTAGTAAGCGGTAATTCCAATATCTGGACTCCTTCTGCTATTTATGCAGGAAAAGCTGTAATCTCTAAGGATTCTGCCGTAGGCGAGTGGACAGATGCTGAAATTTACGTTAATAATGCATCTGCCTATACTGAGCTGTATATGCTCTTCAGTAACCCTGCAGTTGCAAGCGGTGACGTTGTTTACTTCGACGACTTTGCTATCGAAGAAGTTAAGGTTGTTTCCTTTGTAATCCCCGAAGGCTTTGTTGCTGAAGTTTACGAAGGAACACTTAAAGATGGTGTTATCACTGCATATTACGGTATCGATGAAGAGATTAACGCTCCCGTTGTAGTAGATGCTGATGGCAACATCGTTGAAACTTGGATAGATGCCGACGGCAAGATTGTCACCGAATTCGTAAGTAGCGGAGTTTATACTGCATACGTTGCTCCCGCATTCATATACGGTGACTGCGATGATAACGGTAAAATTGATACCACCGACCTTGCAGTATTAAAGCTTAACCTTGCAGGCCTTGGCGAGGTTGGTCTTGGCGGTGACTGTGACGGCAACGGTAAAATTGATACTACCGACCTTGCAGTATTAAAACTTAACCTTGCAGGACTTGGCGAATTAGGCCCTGCCGAATAATTAAAATTACGGAATACACCTTGGCAGAAATGTCAGGGTGTATTTTTGTATGCTATTTGTACAAAAATGTGCAAATTTGTTGACAAATAATAATACATATGTTACACTTTTATTACCAAAATTATAAAAAGGAGAAATGTTTATGAAAAAGTTATTAAGCATTGTGCTATCAGTTGCTTTACTTCTTTCAATGTTCACTGCAATTCCCGCAGTGGCTGTTGAAGGCGAAGAAGCTGCAGTTAGCACTGCCTTAGGCGACTATTATAAGTTTACCTTTGGCAAAGACGGCGACCAGTATGATTATACTGTAGCTAACAAAACTATCGGTGATACAGCCGGTCAGGCTACCTTTAAGGAAAACACTTTCTATCCATTGTTGATAGAAAATGCCGACGCTTCTAAAGGTTCTGCCGATTATAAGACCATTACTATCGCCGGTGGTGAAACCGTTGACGTTTTGGAAGTTAAGCTTTCAAATAACGGCTATTTTGTTCCTCTTACAAAAGACGGTACACCCTTCGAAATGGTTCCCGGTGTAAAGTATAACGTTAACGTTAAGTTCTTTAACCCTGTATGTAATACCTGGGGTCAGCTGATGACTGTTGCCGGCACTCTTAACGACAAGGTTGATAGTTACAGCAAAAAGGTTAACGGTGTAACCTGGAGTAATGGCGAAGCTACCGCTAAAAACACTAATATAGTTGGCGCTCCCTTCAGAGCAGGCGGCGGTAACGGTATTGTTTCCGGCGGCTCTTATGCTGCATTCTTAAAGGAAGGCAGCTATGGCAAAAACAATATTGCTGCCTCGTGTATTTGTGAACAGTATTCCACCGAAGAAAACCCCATTGAATGTACTCATAGTTCAAGATACGTTACCCCTTATAAAGAAGTGTCCGACATTTTGGGCATTCCCGAGGCAAACGGTGTTTACAATGAGGAAAATAATTCCTATTCTACTAAGTATTCTTACGTAGATGAAACACCCGACGATGCAAGCGACGACGTTTACGTTGAAGGTAATAACTACCTTGCATTTACTTTAAGCGGCGGAAAGGTTTCAAACTATAAAACCTATCCTATTTATTCAAATGCAACTGCTGAAGAAATCGCAGCAGCAGGTGAAGAGTCCATCTGGCAGATTGTTTCTATCGAAATTGCCAGCGAAAACTTCAAGTCAAAACTTTCCTACAGCGTAAACGGTGAAATTATCAAGACCGTTGAGGGTGACGCTGAGACCCCGCTTGAAGCAGTTGTTCCCACCGTTCCCGAAGGAAAATACTTCGTAGGTTGGTACAATGATGAAGCTTATACCGATGTTTTCACAAGTACTGCTCTTGAATACGGTGTTAAAACCGTATATGCACGTTTTGCTGATTACGGCACTTATGCTAAAAATGACTACGAAGACGGCAAAATGCCCGCTACTGCAATTATGAGTTATGCAGGCGGCTCATATTATCCGTTGCTTGGTTATAGTTATAAGGGTAGTTCCTATGATAGCCAGGAAAACAAAGGTCAGCTTAAAGCTCATTTAGAGCGCGCAGGATTTTCTACCGAGTTCCCCGCAAGCGCTATCGCTTTCTATAGTGATAGAACCTGGGGTATGCCCGGTTGTGCAACTTTCTATAACGCTGACGGAACCCTCTTTGTTCCCAAGGCAGGAGATACCTATAAAGTTACCTATAAATATATGGCTCCCGTTCATAACGGAAGCAATATGGCAATTAACATAGGTTACGGTATTTCTATTGCTCATGCAAATAAGACTACTACCGGTGATAAGGGCGTTACAAAATCCATCTTGAAATATAACACAATTACCGAACCCGTTACCGAGTGGACTACAGTATCCGAATTTATTACTGTTCCCGAGGCAAGCGACAGCTACGTTCCCGCTATTGCTCTTCAGATTAACGGTGTAGGTAAAAAAGCTGTTTATGAAGAAGACGGAGAAACTGTTAAGTATTACGACTACTCTGCAGTATTACTTGATTATATTGAAATCGAAAGAGTTCCCGTTGGTAAGGTTACCTTTATGAATGCCGACGGAACTGAAAATTCTGTAGCAAGTGTTGCAGTTGGCGGAGAAATTCCTTATCCTGTTCTTACTGCTTCTCTTAACACAGATAACGTATGGTCTGCTTCTGCTACCGAATACGTAGCACCTCCCAAGACCGTTGAAAAGGAAGAAGAAATTACCGTTTACGCTTATGAGAGTCCTGTAATTTCTTATGAAAACTATCCCGTATCCAGTGACGCAAACGTGGCTCTCCACGGCGGCGCTATTGCTTACGACGACGAATTGAACGCTGTTGTAAGCGATAATGAGGCTTACAGTGGCGAAAAGTCTATGAGACTCAGAAACTACGGTTTCCACTGGGTTATCACCGAGGCTCACTATAACACTGCTGTTACTGCCGGCGCTTATAAATATGACGCCGAAACCGATAGCTTTGTTAAACTCGACGAGGTTCCCGAATTCGTTCCCGCTACCGCTGAAACTATTGCAGACGGTACCGCTATTGCGTTTAAACGTACTTCTGTTGAAACCGGTATGAACGTTATCCGTGATTTCGGTTCAGTTGAATCTCTTACGTTCGACTATAAGATTACCTTTAAGTATAAGGCAACCGCAAATAATACTACTACATCCACCCTTTCTGCCCGTCTTTTCCCCAAGGGTAACATCTGGTGGGGAAGTCCTGCAACTCTTGTTGGTTCTTTCACCTTCCCCGCAGGCGCAACTGACGGTTGGGTAACGGGCGAAATGTACGTTAGAGCAGAAAATGCTTTTGGCGGCAGCATAGCAAAAGCAGCACAGGTTCTCGACCTTAAGTTTAACGGTAATGCAGAAGCCTTCACCAACGAAATCTATATCGACGATATCACTATTGAAGAGGTAGAAGGTCTTGGTACCGTTACCTACGTAAACGGCGAAACCACTACCAATAACGTTTATGTGAGTGGCGATGAAATTTCCTATCCCGCCCTTCCTTCCGACAGACAGGGCGATATGGTATGGTCACTTTCTGCTGACGAATACGTTGCTGCTCCCAAAACCTTCTCTGAAGATATTACCGTTTACGCTATTCTTTCCGACGTTATCGGTTTTGAAAGCTATTGCGGCGATAAGGTAGATTACATCAAGAACTGCCTTAACGTATCTGTTAGCGAAGAAGTTGCTTTCTCCGGTAACAAGTCCCTTAAGTATGAAAATAACGGTTATACCTATGTTTCCAAAGAACCTGCTACTTGGGCAACTGACTGGACTAAGTACTATGAATTTAATGCAGAGGGTGAAATCGTTGCTCTCGGCGGCGAAGAAGCTCCCGTTTGGAAAGACAGAACCTACCTTGAAAAACGCGGCAACTCCAATGAAAGCTCTATCGCTCTTTGGAGCGCTCCCGGTGGCAAAGCTTACAAGGTTTCCTTTAAGTATTTTGTTCCCGTAGAGCTTGGCGTAAACGTTACTCTTACTCCTTACACCAACGGTACTAACCTTTGGGGTCCTGAATATAAGGTTTCATATAACGATTCTGCTTACGTAATCGGTACCGATACAGTAGCAGGCGAATGGTTAGACGGTGAATTCTATTTTGTTTCCGGCGCAACCGTTAATGGATATGATCTTCTTTATATCCACGTAGCTGCAGCTGAAAACTTCACCGGCGAACTCGTTTACTTCGATGACTTTACTCTTACCGAAGTACAGTACGCTTCCTTCATTATTCCTGAAGATGCTACTTTCGAAGATGGCGGCATCCTTAAGGATGGTGTAGTTACCGTTTATGCTGAAATGGATGAAGAAATTGTTGCTCCTCTCGTAATTGATGCAGAAGGCAATCCCGTTGAAAACTGGGCAGACGAAAACGGCAAGAGAGTTACCGAATTCGTTAACGGCGGCACTTACACCGTTGCTCCCGCATTCATTTACGGTGACTGCGATGATAACGGTACAATTGATACCACCGACCTTGCAGTATTAAAACTTAACCTTGCAGGCCTTGGCGAAGTTGGTCTTGGCGGTGACTGTGACGGTAACGGTAAAATTGATACTACCGACCTTGCAGTATTAAAACTTAACCTTGCAGGACTTGGCGAATTAGGCCCTGCCGTATAATCAAATTTCATAAAATACACCTTGGCATTTTTGCCAAGGTGTATTTTTTTTGTGTGCTACTTGCACAAAAAAACATAAATTTGTTGACAAATAATAATGCATATGCTACACTTTTAATACCTAAATATAAAAGGAGAAATGTATATGAAAAAGTTATTAAGCATTATGCTATCGGTTGCTTTACTTCTTTCAATGTTCACTGCAATTCCCGCAGTGGCAGCTGAAGGCGAAGAAGTTGCAGTTAGCACAGCCTTAGGCGACTATTATAAGTTTACCTTTGGCGAAGACGGCGACAGATACGAATATACAGTTGCCGGTAACAAGACCGACGATACTACCGGTCAGGCAACCTATAAGGGTAATAATTTCTATCCCTTATGGCTTAACAGAACTGCTAACAGTACTCTTGCTACATATGAGTACAAGAACGTTGCTATCGGCGGTACAAATTACGACGTTTTAGAAATCAAAAACTTTGAAAACCTTGTATTTGTTCCTATGACCAAGGACGGTACTCCCTTTGAAATGCTTCCCGGTGTTGATTATTCTGTTAATATTAAGCTCTTTAACCCTTCCTGTAATACTTGGGGACAGTATTCTGTATCCGCAGGTACTACAAACGTTAAATCCACTGCAACGGTTAACGGTTTAAGATATAAAAAGGATGCTACTACCGGAGAGGTTACTGCTTCTGCATCTGAACTGTCTGCTTATTCACCGTATTGCTCAATAGGTGGCGGTATAGTTTCCGGTCAGGCTTGGTCTGCTAACTTAAAGGAAGGCTCTTATTCAACAAATAACGTTACCTTAAACTGTATTTGTTCCGAGTATTCTACCGAGGAAAAACCTATTGTTTGCACTCATGCTGCTAAATCCTTTAACGCTTATAGAGATATGACCAACGTTGTTTCTATTCCCGAAGAGGCTGCTACCTATGATGAGGAAACCGATTCCTATAGCGTAAAGACCGCTTTTAAAGATGAAACACCCGATGATGCTTCCGACGATACCTATGATGATGCTAACAACTATCTTTCCTTTGTTTTCGGTGGCGGTAACGTTGCATCTTACAAATCTTATCCTATTTATTCAAATGCAACTGCCGAAGAAACAGCTGCTGCTTCTTCCGTATGGCAGATAATTTCTATTGAAGTAATCAGCGAAAACTTTAAATCTATTCTTTCCTACAGTGTAAACGGCGAAATTGTTAAGACCGTTGAGGGCGATGCAGGAATCGCACTTGAAACCGTTATTCCTGCTGCTCCCGAAGGAAAATACTTCGTAGGTTGGTATAACGATGAAGAATATACCGAACTTTTCACAAGTACTGCTCTTGAATACGGTGTTAAAACCGTGTATGCGCGCTTTGCCGATTACGGAACCGATTTAAGAATGGACTTTGATACCGCTTATCCCGCTACTGCTGTTCAGGTTACTCCCGCAGGTGATTTCTGGCCCCTACGCGGATACAGTTATAAGAATAGTTATACTACAACCGTTGATGCAAGCAGAACTCCTGCTTGGACTGCAGACGACCTTAAAAACGACCTTATCAGAAACGGTCTTTCAACTGAATATCCTGCAGGTGTTATTTCTTTCTATAGTGATAGAACCTGGGGTATGCCCGGCGGTCTATATTTCTATAACGCTGACGGAACCCTCTTTGTTCCCAAGGCAGGAGATACCTATAAAATAACCTATTCCTATAAAGCTCCTCTCCATAACGGAAAGGATATGTCAATTAAAGTGGCTTACGGTATTACTAATGCTCATGCAAATCAGTCTTCTACCAAGGATAAAGTATTTTCAAAGAAAACTTTGAAAACCAACTACGTTACCGAAGTTGTTGCAGATTGGACTACCGTAACAGAAATTGTTACTATCCCCGAGGCTGCAGACGATCACGTTCCTGCTATCGGTTTAGATATTGGCGGTGTAAATAAGGTTGCTATTGATACCGACGGCGATGAAGTTAATGATGCTTTTGCATTCTCTATGGTACAGCTTGACTATATGGAAATCGAAAGAGTTCCCGCTGGTAAGGTTATCTTTATGAATGCCGACGGAACTGAGAATTCTGTAGCAAGTGTTGCAGTTGGCGAAGAAATTCCTTATCCTGCTCTTACTGCTTCTCTTAACACAGATAACGTATGGTCTGCTTCTGCTACCGAATACGTAGCACCTCCCAAGACTCTTGACGAGGAAAAAGATATTACCATTTACGCTTATGAGAGTCCTGTAATTTCTTACGAAAATAGTCCTTATTATGTAGGCAACGCTGTTGAACTTTATCCCGGTACTATCAACTACGATAACGAAATGAACGCAGTTGTAAGCGATAAAGAAGCATATAGCGGTAAAAAGTCTATGAGACTCAGAAACTACGGTTTCCAGTGGGTTGTTACCGAGGCTCACTATAACACTGCTGTTACAAAGGGCGCATATAAATATGACGCCGAAACCGATAGCTTCGTTAAACTAGACGAAGTTCCCGAATTCGTTCCCGCTACCGCTGAAACTATTGCAGACGGTACCGCAATTGCTTTAAAGCGTGTTTCCTCCGAAACCGGTATGAACGTTATTCGTAAATACGCTGCTGCTGAATCCTATACCTTTAACTATAAGATTACCTTTAAATATAAGGCAACCGAAAATAATACTACCGAATCCACCCTTTCTGCCCGTCTTTTCCCCGAAGGCAACATTTGGTGGGGAAGCCCTGCAGCACTTACAGGCTCCTTTACCTTCCCCGCAGGCGCAACTGACGGTTGGGTAACAGGTGAAATGTACGTTGTTGCTGACAATGCTTACGGCGGAAACTTGGCAAATTGCGACCAGGTACTTGACCTTAAATTTAACGGTAACACTGAACTATTTACCAACGAAATCTATCTTGATGATATCGTTATCGAAGAAGTAGAACTCGGCACCGTTACCTACGTAAACGGTGACACCACCAATGAAAAACTTTACGAAGTTGGTGATGAAATTTCCTATCCCGAAATTGCCGGTGTTAAGGGTTATGATTGCTACTGGTCTTTAAATGCTGATTCTTACGTTGCAGTTCCCAAGACCTTTGAAGAAAACGTAACTGTTTACTCTGTTAAGGATACAGTAATCGGCTTCAACAATTACGTTAGTCATAATTACGCTTCTGCCACTAATATTACTATTACCGATGAGCTTGAAGCAGGTAATAAGGTTGTTAAGGCTCAGGATAACGACTATACTCCCGTAACCGCCGCTAAGGCTCTTAAAGAGGTTACCTCAGGTGAAGGTGACGAAGCAGTTACTACTATTGCTTGGCTTACCCCCGGAAATAATGAGTATTGGTCCGGCAAATTTATGCGCGACGAAGAAAATAATTGGGTTAAACTTTCCGATGTTTTCGAAGAAGCACCTGAATTTGAAGAAGGCAAATACTACAGCAACCGTAATAACTATATGGATCACACCGTTTCCCTTTGGCAGTTGGAAGTAGGCAAGACTTACAAGGTATCCTTTAAGTACTATTTGCCCGAAACTCTTACCAAAGAGTATATAGTTCTTCCGATTACCAGTTCCTACACAAATATCTGGTATGCAGGTCAGTATAAGGCTTATTCTGATGCGGCTTATAAGATCGGTACCGATGCCACTGTTGGCGAATGGGTAGAGGCAGAACTTTACTTTACCAACCTCGCATCAAAGAATGATTTTGCTTGGTTATTTATGTCTTTGTATCAGAGTGATGTTGCAGTTGGTGACGTAGCTTACTTCGATGATTTTGCTCTTACCGAAGTACAGTACGCTACTTTCATTCTTCCCGAAGGCGCTGTTCACGAACAGGGCGGTATCCTTAAGGGTGACGTTATCACTGTTTATGCAGGTCTTGACGAAGAAATTATTGCTCCTCTCATAGTTGATACAGACGGAAATCCCGTTGAAAACTGGGCAGACGAAAACGGCAAGATAGCTTCCGAATTTGTTAACGGCGGCGCTTACACTGTATATGTTGCTCCTGCATTCATTTACGGCGACTGCGATGATAACGGTAAAATTGATACTACCGACCTTGCAGTATTAAAGCTTAACCTTGCAGGCCTTGGCGAAGTTGGTCTTGGCGGCGACTGTGACGGCAACGGTAAAATTGATACTACCGACCTTGCAGTATTAAAACTTAACCTTGCAGGTCTTGGCGAATTAGGCCCTGCCGAATAATTTAATATTCAGATAGGCTCTACCTTGTGTAGAGCCTATTTTTTATGCTTTATTTACATTTATTTTTGGCTTTTAATTTTCTTGCGTAAACGTTAAAATTATGATACAATAGCATTGAATATACAATGTTAGGAGAATTGCTTTGTCCTTTCCATTAGAACAAATCAGAAACTTTTGTATCGTGGCGCATATCGACCACGGAAAATCCACTCTTGCCGACCGTCTTTTAGAGCTTACCAGCTCGGTTGCTCAGCGAGAAATGGAAGAGCAGATACTTGACAGTATGGAGCTTGAAAGAGAGCGTGGAATTACCATAAAAGCCCACGCGGTTACTCTTTATCATACTGCAAGTGACGGAAAACAGTACGAGCTTAATCTTATTGACACCCCCGGTCACGTTGACTTTAACTACGAGGTGTCACGTTCTCTTGCCGCTTGCGAGGGCGCAATACTTGTGGTAGATGCTTCTCAGGGAATTGAGGCGCAGACCCTTGCCAATACCTATCTTGCAGTTGACCACGGACTTGAAATTCTGCCGGTAGTCAATAAAATAGATTTGCCCTCTGCCGAGCCCGATAGAATAATCAACGAAATAGAAGACGTTATAGGAATTCCCGCTCAGGATGCTCCTAAGATTTCCGCAAAAACGGGAATAAACGTTGAAGAGGTTTTGGAACGTATAGTTACCGATATTCCTGCTCCGACGGGAGATAGAAACGGACCTTTAAAGGCTTTGATTTTTGACTCTTACTATGATGCTTATAAGGGTGTTATAGTTTATTTCAGAGTTGTATCGGGTAAAATCAAAGCAGGCGATAAAATAAGAATGATGGCTACGGGCGCCGAATTCGACGTGGTAGAAGTGGGCAGAAAACAGGCTACCTGTCTTATGCCTTGCGACTGTCTTGAAGCGGGTGAGGTTGGCTATCTTGCCGCTTCCATTAAGACCGTAAAGGATGCTTGTGTAGGCGATACCGTAACCTTGGCAGAAAATCCTGCCGAAGAAGCGCTTGAAGGCTACCGAAAGGTTAATCCCGTAGTTTTCTGCGGTATTTATCCTGCTGACGGCGCACGCTACGGCGATTTAAGGGATGCTCTTGAAAAGCTTCAGCTAAACGATGCTTCGCTTCTTTACGAGCCCGAAACCAGTAAGGCGTTGGGCTTTGGATTCCGTTGCGGATTTTTAGGACTTCTTCATATGGAAATTATCGAAGAACGACTTGAAAGAGAATATAATCTCGATATTATCACTACGGCGCCCAGCGTTGTTTATCGCTTTACCTTAAACGACGGCAAAACCATAGACGTGGATAATCCTACCAACTATCCCGATCCCGCAAGTATTGTTGAAGCGCTTGAACCTGTTGCTGACGTGCATATCTATAGCCCCAACGATTACGTTGGCGCGATTATGCAGCTTTGTGAAGAACGTCGCGGTGTTTATACCGATATGAAGTATATGGGCGACAGAGTTGATATTCACTATATTATGCCTGTAGGTGAAATAGTTTACGACTTCTTTGACGCTCTGAAATCACGTACAAAGGGTTACGCTTCTTACGATTATGAAACAAAAGGCTATGAAAAGAGCCGTCTTATCAAACTTGACGTTATGCTGGCAGGCGACGTGGTTGACGCGCTTTCCTTTATTGTTCACGTTGATAATGCAAACGCCAGAGCAAGAAGAATAGCTGAAAAACTAAAGGAATATATTCCGCGTCAGCTTTTTGAAGTGCCTGTTCAGGTTGCGGTAGGCGGCAAGGTTATTGCAAGAGAAACCGTTAAGGCTATGAGAAAAGACGTTCTTGCAAAATGCTACGGCGGTGATATTACCCGTAAGAAGAAGCTTCTTGAAAAACAGAAGGAAGGTAAAAAGAAGATGCGTCAGTTAGGTAAGGTAGAGGTACCGCCCGATGCATTTATGGCAGTTCTTAAACTCGATGAATAGGTGGTTTTATGAACGACATTATTAAAATTAAATCAAAATATCCTGCTTCTCAGAAGGAAGAAATAGAAAAAGCTATAGAAAAAGCAGGGGACGGTGACGCCGTCTTCTTCGAAGGCGGAAAATACTTCGTTGACGGACAGATAAAAATTGAAAATAAGAATAATCTTATTATCTGCGGTGACGACGCGACTATTGTCGCCCATTTCGACCCAAAGGTCGGCTTTTGGGAGTTTAGTGGTATTCTTGCGTTTAAGGACTGTAAAAACATCACCCTTAAACAGCTTACCTTCGATACCGATAATCCCGTAAACTGCGCAGGAACAGTGGTTGATAAAAGTGCTGAAGATTTTACCATTGACGTTATGCTTTTCGACGGTTGCACTCTTGATTCAAGTCAAACGATTTTTGCTTCCTGCTCTCTTGACGAGGACTGCTCTCCCGACTATCTGTTTGCAGATTATACAAAGCGTGAATATAAATCCGTTGGTGAAAATACCGTTAGAATACAGTATTCCGGCTCCCAAAAAGAAATGATTAACAATCTTCCCATTGGCGCTAATTTCGTTATCCGTCACGGTCTTGGAAACTTTACGGTTTTAAACCGTTCATCCATTACCTTTACCAATTGCGACGATACCGTTATGGAGGATATTACCGTTTATAACTCTGCAGGCTATATGGTGGTTGTGTTCCCGAGATGCAATAACTTCACCATCCGCCGTTACAGAGTTGTGGTACCTCAAGGAAGTCATCGCTTCTGGGCGTCAAATATCGACGGCATACATCTTCTGGGTCTTACGGGAGAATGTATCGTAGAGGATTGTTATTTTGACGGTCTTGGCGACGATGCCCTTAATATTCATTCTACCTCAGGCTTTGTTGATGAATTGACTGACGGCAGAATAAAGGTGTCTAATCACCGTTTCAACATTCCGCTTGAAGAAAATTGGTGCCGAAAAGGCGACAAAATTTCGGTTTACGGTGCAGATTTCCTCAGAAAAGGAAAAATCACCGTCAAGGATTACGACGGCGAAAACATTTATTTTGACCATATTGACGGTACTTTAGAGGTAGGCGACGTTGTGGGCAACGACGAGTATCTTGCAAAAATTACCGTTACGGGAACTACCGTCAGAAACACAAGAGCGAGAGCGCTTTTATTCCAGACCAACAACGTAACGGTTAAAGATTGCTATTTCTTTGGTATGAGCGCTTCTGCAATACTTCTTGCTCCCGATATTCGCGTATGGCACGAGGTAGGACCTTGTGAAAACGTGCTTATTGAAAACTGTATTTTTGATAAATGCGCCATGTCTAAAAACGATGTTCAGCACGCCGTTCAGGGCGCTGTTATGGTAAGATGCAGTCACGACGCGCACGGCATTGATTATCCTGCGGGCGTACATAAAAATATCGTTATCAAAAATAATAAATTCGTTGATATTCCCGCTTCTTGCGTATGTGTATGCGGTACCGACGGCATAACCGTTACCGATAACCTTTTCCTCAACTGCAGCGGTGAGGGTGGACTTAACGGAATGAAGAAATACGACGTATTTATTAAAAACTGCAAAAATATTACGGTTGAAAATAACGAAACCGAAAACGAAAATATTTTACACGTAGAATAAATAAAATACTGCAGAGAACTTTTTTGTTCTCCGCAGTATTTTTATTTTATCAGGGTTTCGATTCCGTCAACGAATTCGGTTACGGCTTTTTCGATTTTGTTTTTGCCGCAGGCGGATTTTTTATCGCTGTTCATCATAAGTTTGCCTGTTACCGCAATTCCTACGCCCACTGCAACGCCCAATGCCATTCCTTCTAAAAAGGTGCAAAATTTGCTCATATACACTCCTCCTTTACTGATATTTTTTCCGAAGTAAAGATTTTTATGCTTAAAGTTTGCCTTTAACTTTACAAAAAGGGTTAAAAAGTGTATAATAGTTCATAAATAGTACTTTATTTGAAAAATAAAATGGTATATAATATATGGTAAATACTCTAAGGAGATATATTAATGGGACTTTTTACTAAAATGTTCGGCGATTATAGCGAAAGAGAAATCAAGAAAATTCTTCCTCTTCAAAAAAAGGTTTTAGAACTTGAAGAAGAGTATAAAGCGCTGAGCGACAACCAACTTAAAGCCAAAACAAATGAATTTAAAGAAAGATATAAAAACGGCGAAAGTCTTGACGACCTTTTGCCCGAAGCCTTTGCCGCCTGTAGAGAAGCAGGTGACAGAGTTCTTTCAATGCGTCATTTCCCCGTGCAGATAATCGGCGGTATCGTTCTTCATCAGGGACGAATCAGCGAAATGAAAACAGGTGAAGGTAAAACCTTGGTTGCAACCCTTCCTGCCTACCTTAACGCAATTTCGGGAAAAGGCGTTCATATTGTAACGGTAAATGATTACCTTGCTAAGCGTGACTCTGAATGGATGGGTAAAATTTATCGTTTTATGGGACTTAGCGTAGGTCTTATCGTTCATGGAATGGATAAAGATGAAAAACGCGAGGCTTATAATGCAGATATTACCTATTGTACCAATAACGAATTAGGTTTTGATTATCTTAGAGATAATATGGTAATTTATGCTTCCGACAGGGTTCAGCGCGGACATAATTTTGCCATAGTGGACGAGGTTGACTCAATCCTTATTGACGAAGCGAGAACTCCGCTTATAATTTCGGGTCAGGGTGAAAAATCCACCGACCTTTACGAAAAAACCAACCGCTTTGTGAAAACTCTCAAAAAATTCGTCGTTAAGGAAACCAATGATAAGGTTAGTGATGAAGAAAACAATTACGACGGCGATTACGTTGTTGATGAAAAGGCAAGAACTGCCACCCTTACTCCGTCGGGTGTAGCAAAGGCAGAGCAGTATTTCGGTATTGAAAACCTTAACGATGCTGAAAATATCACCATTTCTCACCACGTTACTCAGGCTATTCGAGCATACGGTGTTATGAAGCGTGACGTTGATTACGTAGTAAAAGACGGCGAAGTAATTATCGTTGACGAATTCACGGGCAGACTTATGTTCGGCAGACGCTATAACGAGGGTCTTCATCAGGCTATTGAAGCAAAAGAAGGCGTAAAGGTGGCGCAGGAATCAAAAACTCTTGCTACCATTACCTTCCAGAACTTCTTCCGTCTTTACAATAAACTTTCGGGTATGACCGGTACAGCTACTACCGAAAGAGCGGAATTTGAACAGATTTATAAGCTTGATGTAATTGAAATCCCCACTAATAAGCCCGTTATAAGAGATGATCAGGATGATATTATTTATAAAACCGAACTTGCTAAATTCAAGGCTGTTATAAATAATATTATGGAGTGCCACGCTAAAGGTCAGCCTGTGCTTGTAGGTACCGTAACCATTGAAAAGAGCGAAATTTTAAGTAAACTTTTAAAAATGCAGAAGATTCCTCATAACGTGCTTAATGCTAAGCATCACGAAAAGGAAGCGGAAATAATCGCTCAGGCAGGTAAACTGGGCGCAGTTACCATTGCTACCAATATGGCGGGCCGCGGTACCGATATTATGCTTGGCGGTAATGCGGAATATCTTGCAAAATCGGAACTTAAGCATCAGGGCTTTTCTGATGAAATAATTGCCGAGGCTACCGGCTTTGCCGAAACGGATGATGCTGAAATTACCAAGGCAAGAAATGAATATAAACGTTTGTACGACGGCTTTAAGGCTCAGATTGCTCCCGAAGCGCAAAAGGTAAGGGAAGCGGGCGGACTTTGTATAATCGGTACCGAGCGCCACGATTCAAGACGTATTGATAATCAGCTTCGCGGACGTGCGGGACGTCAGGGCGACCCCGGTACAACTATTTTCTATATCTCTCTTGAAGACGATCTTATGCGACTTTTCGGCGGTGAGAGAATCGGCGCTATGATGGATACCTTAAAGGTTGACGAGGATATGCCTCTTCAGTTCGGTATGTTATCTAAAAGTATAGAAAGCGCTCAGAAAAAGAAGGAAGGAATTAACTTTGCTTCCCGTAAGAGCGTGCTTGATTATGATGACGTTATGAATCAGCAACGTGAAATGATTTATACTCAGCGTAATAAGGTGCTTGACGGCGAGGATATTAAAGATTCTATCCGCCGTATGATAAACGATAGTATCGAAAGAAACGCAGCGCCCTTTATAACCGACGTTGACGTTGATAACTGGAATCTTGACGGACTCAGAGAATATTTCCGCGGTTGGATTTGCTCCGATACCGATTTCAACTATACTACCGACCAAAAGAACTCCTTAACACAGAAGGACGTTATTGACTCTCTTAAAGAAATGGCGGCAGCACGCTATGAAAAAAGAGAAGCGGAATTCGGAATAGATACCATGCGCGAAATGGAGAGGGTTGTTCTTCTTTCCAGCGTTGACGTAAACTGGATGGATCATATTGACGCTATGGATCAGCTTCGTCAGGGTATCGGTCTTCGCGCTTACGGTCAGCACGATCCCGTTGTTGCTTACAGAAATGAAAGCGCCGATATGTTCAATGCAATGAACGACGAAATCAAAGACAGAACAGCAAAACTCACCCTTTCGGTAATGATAAGAAGGGAAGAGGATATTCAGCGCAAAAAGGTTGCGGAAGAAACCTCTACCGACGGTACTAAAACCGTAAGAGGTAAAGGCGCCGTACCTCTTAATGCTCCTTGTCCCTGCGGAAGCGGACTTAAATATAAACGTTGTTGCGGTAAGAACGCAAACTAAATTAAAGGGGCTGTAAAAAAACGACCCAAATAAAAAAAGACTACAAACCAATCCGAAAGGATAGGAATGTAGTCTTTTTTGTGGTATAATTAAGTTGATGAAAAATAAATATAACCCACGAGTATATAAT
>SVPZ01000024.1 GCA_015065605.1 Oscillospiraceae bacterium
CGGGCAGAATTTGGAGTGATTTTTGGTGCGGAAGAATCCGTCAGGCTAATGCCTACGGGTGATGACAAACCGAAAAGTGCCCAAAGAATGCCGTTTTAGGCAGGTTCGGATTATTCGTGTTTGCTTACAACCATATTATACCACCAAAGGAATAGTTTTCAAACAATATTTTGACCGATTTTATATATTAAACGAAAACAATAATTTGATATAAAAAATAAAGATTGATTTATTGAATTGTTTTTGATATAATTTTTTGTGTGTAACTTCATACAAAAAACCTAAAAGGGAGAAAGTTATGGATAATAAAAACAATTTTAAGCCCTATATCCCTGCAGAAAGAGTTACTCCTGAAATAACCGTTACCGCGATTATTATGGGTGTTCTTCTCTCAGTAATATTCGGCGCAGCCAACGCCTACCTTGGACTAAGAGTAGGTATGACCGTTTCGGCATCTATTCCCGCGGCGGTTATCGCAATGGGCGTAATCAGAGTGATTATGCGCAAAAACTCAATTCTTGAAAGCAATATGGTTCAGACTATAGGTTCTGCCGGTGAATCTCTTGCCGCAGGCGCTATCTTCACAATGCCTGCCCTTTATCTTTGGGCAAAGGAAGGCGTTATGGAAAAGCCCAGTCTTATTACCATTACCATCATCGCTCTTATCGGCGGTCTTCTCGGCGTATTCTTTATGATACCCTTAAGAAACGCCCTTATAGTAAGAGAGCACAACACCCTTCCCTATCCCGAAGGACAAGCCTGTGCAGAGGTTATGCTTGCAGGTGAAGAAGGCGGTTCCAACGCTTCCACCGTATTTGCAGGTATGGGCTTTGCCGCACTCTTTAAGTTTATAATTGACGGACTTAAGGTTATCCCCGGTGAAATCACCCTTAACATCAAAAAGCTTTATCCTTCTGCAATCGGTACTCAGATTTATCCCGCCGTTATGAGCGTTGGTTACATCTGCGGTCCCAGAATTTCTTCGTTTATGTTTGCAGGCGGTGTTTTAAGCTGGATGGTGCTTATCCCGATTATTGTTCTTTTCGGTGCTAATATCGTTATGTATCCCAGCGCAGGCGCTACTATCGGCGAAATTTTTGCCGCTGACGGTGCCGCAGGTATCTGGTCTTCTTACATTCGTTATATTGGCGCAGGCGCACTTGCCGCAGGCGGTATTATAAGTCTTATTAAGTCCTTACCTCTTATCGTACGCACCTTCAAGGACGCTATAAAGGCTATGTCTATAAAAGGCGAAGCATCTACTCTTCGTACCGACAAGGATATCAATATGGCTTTTGTTATCGGTATGATAGCGCTTCTCACCATTATCGTATGGCTTGTTCCTGCCGTTCCCGTATCTCCTCTCGGAGCAGTTATCGTAGTTGTATTCGGTTTCTTCTTTGCAACCGTTTCTTCCCGTATGGTTGGTATCGTAGGAAGCAGTAACAACCCCGTTTCAGGTATGGCAATTGCAACACTTCTTATTTCTACGCTTATTCTTAAGTTCACCGGAACCACAGGCGCTGACGGTATGAAGGCTGCCATTGCTATCGGTTCTATTATTTGTATTATTGCCGCTATTGCAGGTGACACCAGTCAGGACCTTAAGACAGGCTTCCTTCTCGGCGCTACTCCCTGGAAGCAGCAGATAGGTGAAGTTATCGGTGTTGTTGCCGCCGCTTTCGCTATAGGCGCTACCCTTAATCTTCTCGACTCTGCATGGGGCTTTGGCGGTGAAGAAATTGCCGCTCCTCAGGCAACCCTTATGAAAATGGTTATCGAAGGAATTATGGGCGGTAAGCTTCCCTGGGGACTTATCCTTATCGGTGTATTTATCGCTGTTATCGTTGAAATTCTTCGCTTACCCGTTCTTCCCGTTGCTATCGGTATTTATCTCCCCGTACAGCTTAACGCTTGTATTATGGTTGGTGGTATCATCCGCTTCTTTATGGATAAAATCAAGAACGAAAAGCGCAGAGAAGTTGCCGTTAACAAGGGTATTCTCTTCAGCTCCGGTATGATTGCAGGTGAAGGTCTTGTAGGTATCATCCTTGCTATTCTTGCCGTTGTGGGTGTGTCGGATAAAATTGACCTCTCCGCACTTGTAAGCAAACTTTCTCCCCTTGCCTCCGGTATTTCCGGCATTGTTTTCTTTGCCGTAATTATTGCAGTATTCCTTGCCTTCTGCTTTTCTGCAAAAAAGACTGACAAAAAAGACTGATGGCAAAAAAGAAAAACGTTATAAGTAAAAACTATCTTGAAAAGGTACCGCTCAGAAGTCACCTTATTGATTGGAAAGAAAAAGACGGTATAATAACTTTAGAGATAGAAAATAAAGGTTGGGCAAACCGCCTTGCGCAAAAGTTTTTTAACAAACCGAAAAAAAGCTTTGTGCATCTCGATGAAATGGGAAGTTTTTTGTGGCCCCATTTAAACGGAGAAAAAAATATAATTGACCTCGGCGTTCTTGTTAAAGAGCATTTCGGCGAAAAGGCTGAACCTCTTTATGAAAGACTTGCCCGATACTTTCAGATTCTTGAAAGTTATCATTTTATAACCTTTATTGAAAAATAAACTAAAGCCCTGATACTCTTTGTATCGGGGCTTTAAAATTTATATGGAAATTTTTGAATATATGTAGTATAATACTATATTATATATTCTCTGTTTACGGAGGCATAGTATGAAAATCATTGTTGTAGGCTGCGGAAAAATCGGCACCAACATAATAGGAGAACTTGTAAAAGAAAATCATGACGTTGTGGCGATTGATAAATCCCCTGCTATTATTGAAGAAATAACCACCATTTACGACGTAATGGGGGTAGTGGGCAACGGCGCCGACTGTGAAACCCTTGAAGAAGCAGGCGTAGATGAAGCAGAACTTTTAATTTCGGTCACCGACAGCGACGAAATGAATATGCTTTCCTGTTTTCTTGCAGGGAAAATGGGCGCTTCCCATACCATAGCAAGAATAAGAAACCCCGAATATAACGATAAAAGTCTGGGCTTTATGAAGGAACAACTCAGTCTTTCCATGGCTATAAATCCCGAACTTAACGCAGCAAGGGAGCTCTATAGACTTTTAAAGCTTCCCTCTGCCGCAAAGATTGAAACCTTTTCAGGCAGAAACTTTGAAATGGTTGAAATAAAATTAAAGGCTGACTCGGCGCTTGACGGTCTTTCCCTTATAGAATTCCGTAAAAAATATCAGATTAATCTTCTTATCTGTGTTGTTAAGCGCGATGACGAAGTGTATATTCCTGACGGTAATTTCGTTCTTAAAAGCGGCGACAGAATTTGTGTAACGGCTCGTCCCGCCGAAATTATGAACTTCTTTAAAATTTTGGGCACTCCCCGTAAAAGAAGCAAGAACATTATGATTCTCGGCGCAAGTAAAACCGCATTTTATCTTGCAAAAATGCTTTTGGATGCCGGCAGTAACGTGAAAATCATCGACCTTGACGGTGAAAAATGCGCACAGTTCAGCGAATCTCTGCCAAATGCCGTTATTATACACGGTGACGGTGCAAGACAGGAATTACTACTAGAAGAAGGTATTCAAAACACCGATGCCTTTATAAGCCTGACGGGAATGGATGAAGAAAATATACTTATTTCTTACTTTGCCGCCAGTCAGAACGTACCTCAGGTAATCACAAAAGCCAACCGTGAAGAATTTGTCGCTATGGCTCAAAGACTTGGGCTTGATACTATAGTCACACCCAAAAAACTTATTTCCGACGTAATGGTAAGTTATGCGAGAGGTCTTCAAAACTCCTTGGGCAGTAAAATTGAAACCCTTTATAAAATTATGGACGGCAATGCCGAGCTCCTTGAATTTATAGCGCAAAGTGACTGTTCTCTTAACGGAATTGCTTTTAAGGATTTAAAAATTAAAAAGTCAACACGTATAGCGGGTATTATCCGCGGAAGAAAAACCATTATCCCCAGTGGTGAAGATTGTATGCTCAGCGGTGACAAGGTTATTGTTGTTACGGCTATTAAAGGTCTTGACGACCTTAACGATATAGCAGAATAAGAGGCGCACTATGAATAAAGCGATGGTTTTTAAAATAACCGGAATTATTTTACAAATAGAAGCGCTTTTATTGCTTCTTCCGGCTCTTGTTTCTATAATATACCGCGAATCTACCGTTTGGTCATATCTTATTGCAGCAGGTCTTGCGGCTATTTTCGGCACTCTGCTGAGATTTGTAACAAAACCGAAAAATACTCTTATCTATGCAAAAGAAGGACTTGTTATAGTGGCTCTTTGTTGGGTATTTATGTCACTTTTCGGTTGTCTTCCCTTTATTATAAGCCGCGATATACCAAACTTTTTCAACGCTTTTTTTGAAACGGTCAGCGGTTTTACTACCACCGGCGCTTCGATTTTAACCGGCGCACAGCTTGACGCTATGGCAAAAGGAAATCTTTTCTGGCGAAGCTTTACACACTGGATAGGCGGTATGGGTGTACTCGTTTTCGTTACGGCGGTTATACCAAATATGTCCGACCGCTCCATTCATATTATAAAAGCGGAAATGCCCGGCCCTATTGTAGGAAAACTGGTGCCTAAGGTAAAAGATACCTCAAGGGTACTTTATCTTATTTATATTCTGCTGACCTTTGCGCAGATTATTTTTCTGCTTTGCGGAGGACTTGACCTATTCGAAAGCAGCGTTCTCTCTTTCGGCACAGCAGGAACGGGCGGCTTTGCAATAAAAAGCACCAGCATTGCCGATTATTCCCCCTATATTCAATGGGTAATTACCGTATTTATGCTTATTTTCGGCATAAACTTTAACCTTTACTATCTGTTTCTTATAAGAAGATTTAAAAATGCTTTAAAGAGCGAAGAACTGTGGGTATATCTTTCTATTTTCGCTGTTAGCACAGGTATTATAACCTATAACGTACTTGGTTCCTTTAATGGCTTTTCCGAGGCGCTTCGCCATTCGGCATTTCAGGTTTCATCCATAATGACCACAACGGGATTTTCCACAACAGATTTCAACCTATGGCCTGCTCTATGCAAAACTTTGCTTATTATAATTATGTTGATAGGTGCTTGTGCAGGTTCAACGGCAGGCGGTTTCAAGGTATCACGTATTATCATTCTTGCAAAAACCCTTAAAAAAGAGTGTCAGCGTCTTATACACCCCCGTTCTATAAGAACCATTAAGTTTGAAGGAAAGGCGCTTGATACCGTAACCCGTCACTCAGTTGCGGCATATCTTGCCATTTACGTACTTGTACTGCTTTCGGTATTTTTACTTATATCGGTAGATAATATGTCAATGGAAACAAATTTCAGCGCTACCGTTGCCTGTTTCAATAATATAGGCCCCGGTCTTGACGGTGTTGGCCCTATGTCCTGTTACGCCGACTACAGCGCTTTTTCAAAAATTGTACTGTCTTTTGCTATGCTTATGGGCAGACTTGAAATTTATCCCATACTACTTGCGTTTTCTTTAAAAACATGGAGCAAGAAATAAACATGAGAGGTGTTTTTTATGAAATATTGGATTGTAGGCAAAAAAGATAACGTTACCCTTAGCGAAAGAAAGGAAAACGATATACTTTACGTTGACGTGAAATGGCACAGCGATACTCCCGTTACCCCTGAGGAATTCGGTGTATGCTTCAGAATTTCCACCGTCGATACTTATTCCGTTTTTTCTCCTTCTATGAGAGGGCTTAGAAGTCTTGACAGAAACTATTTTCCTCGCATCACCGATGCCCGTCTTGCTTCATGGATGCCTCTTCAACAGCTTATCTCTCTTTCGGGTGAAAACCGTTTTTGCATTAATATAAGCGATGCAAAAATCCCTACCAGAATAACAAGCGGTGTCAGAGAGAGCGAAGCAGACAGCGAAGTAACTGCATATTTCTTTACTAATCTCACCACCGCTATTACCGATTATTCTGCTACAATACGTGTGGATACACGCGCCATTGCCTATTACGACAGTATATATGATGCTGTAAACTGGTGGGAAACCGACTGCGGTTATACCCCCGCATTCGTTCCCGAACTTGCTAAAACTCCCCTTAACTCCCTTTGGTACAGTTATCATCAGAAGTTAGAGATTGAAAGCATTGTAAGAGAATGTACGCTCACCAAAGATATGGGTATGGACGTTGTTATAGTTGACGACGGATGGCAGACCGAGGACGGCAGCGGCGGTTACGCATACTGCGGCGACTGGGAGCCTGCGCCTAAAAAAATCGGAGATATGAAAACCTTCGTTAAACGCATTAAAGATACCGGTATGAAGGTTATGATATGGTATTCCGTTCCCTATATGGGAATTTACGCGAAAAACTACAAGCATTTTAAGGATATGCTTCTCGACGGAACAGGCGATAAAAAGACCTATTTCTCATTAGACCCCCGCTATAAAGAGGTTCGCGATTTTCTTATTAATATCTACGTTACTGCCGTTAAGGAATGGGATTTAGACGGACTCAAGCTCGACTTTATCGACCGTTTCAGACTTGAAGGCAAGTCTTTAGAGCCCGATAGCCGTCGCGATACCGAATCCTTAGAGGATGCTATTGATATTCTTATGTGCGCAGTTCACGACAAATTATACGAAATTAACCCCGATATTCTTCTTGAATTCCGTCAGACCTACGTAGGTCCCTGTATCAGAAAGTACGGCAATATGTTAAGGGTTACCGACTGTCCCAACGATTCTCTTAAAAACCGTACCGACTCCATAAATTTAAGACTTACTTCGGGCAATACCGCAGTTCATTCCGATATGCTGCTCTGGCATCTTGACGACCCTGTTGAAAATGCCGCTTTGCAGTTCGTAAGCAGTGTTTTTGCCGTTCCTCAGATTTCTATGCTTATTGAAGAGCTTCCCGAAGACCATATCGAAATGCTTAAGTATTACATTTCTTTCTGGAAAGAATGGAAGGACGTTTTAATCGGCGGAAAACTTACTGCAGAGCATCCCGAAAGCAACTATACTCTTGCAACCTCTACTTTAAACGATAAAGCCGTTACAGTGGTTTACACCGACACTGTTGCAAAGGTAAATACCGATACCGCCGTAATTATAAACGCTTCGGGCAAGGATTATATAACCGTTAAGGGTGCAAAAAATAAAAACTACACCGTTAAGGACTGTATGGGAAGAATTATGGGTAACGGTAAAATTGATGCCGATATAACCGAAATTGCTATGCCTCTTTCCGCGCAGATTTTTATAAATGATTAAAAAGTTTTTTGTTTTACTTTTATGCACATTAGCGCTTTTTTCTTTCTCGGGTTGTAAAAAAGAGCCCAAAAAAACCGAAAAGGAAGAAACAGATTATTTTGCCTTGGAGGTTGAAGAATTGCTAAGCCGTATGACAAGAGAAGAAAAAATCGCGCAGATGATAATTACCGAAATAAAAAACGACGGCGTTTTGCCTTCTCCTGCCCCTGCAGGCGTAATTTTATTTGATGAAAATTTTACTACGTGCGAAGAAACAAAGGCTTTAATAGATTCTCTGAATGCGCAGAGTGAAATTCCCCTTATTATATCTACCGACCAAGAGGGCGGACGAGTTCAACGACTTTCTGCTCTTAAACGTCCAAAAGCCACCGATATTCCCTTTATGTATGAGCTTGGAAGCACGGGTGATACCGTTCTTGCAAAGGACGTCGGACAGGTTATGGCAACCGAAATGGCGGCGCTGGGTATAAATCTTACCTTTGCGCCCTGCCTTGACGTATATTCTAACCCCGACAATACCGTTATAGGAAAGAGAAGCTTCAGCGAAGACCCAAGGGTAGTCAGTGTTATGGCAAACAGTGTTGCCGACGGATTAATGGAAAAGGGTGTAATGCCCTGCTTTAAACATTTCCCCGGTCACGGCGACACCGCCACCGATTCGCATTATAAGCTTCCTATAATCAATAAAACAAAGGAAGAACTTTATAAAACCGAACTGATTCCTTTTGAAAATGCTATTGAAAAGGGCGCTGAAATGATTATGGTAGGACATATTGCCTTACCGCAAATAACGGGCAACAATAACCCTGCCACCCTTTCAAAAATAGTAATTACCGATTTACTTAAAACAGAAATGGGATTTGAAGGCATTGTTATAACCGATTCCTTTAAAATGAAGGCGCTGACCGATAATTACAGCGAAGAGGAAGCCGTAAAAATGGCAATAGACGCAGGTGTAGATATAATTCTTATGCCAAAAGACTATAATACTGCTTTAAAGGTTATTAACGAAAATTTCAGTGATGAAAGAATTGACCAAAGCGTCAAAAAAATTCTTTACTTTAAGCAAAAGAATCTTACCGACCTTATAGAATATGATATTTCTGTAATAGGTTCCTCGGCGCATAATGAAATTATAAAAAGAATATCTTGATAAAAAATACGGATGGCTTGTACTATCCGTGTTTTTATGCTATACTGTTTAAATAAAGGAGGGTAAAAATGAAAGCAAAAGCAAAATTCTCAATTTCCACCTCTCACATAATAATGCTAAGCTTCCTTGCCGCCATATTAATTGGCAGCCTATTACTTTCCCTGCCTATAAGCTGGGCTGAGGGAGTAAAAATATCCTATTTAGACGCCCTTTTCACATCCACCACAGCCACCTGTGTTACAGGTCTTGTAACCGTTCCCACCTTTTCCGGCTGGAGTATTTTCGGACAAGCCGTAATACTTGTTCTTATTCAGATTGGCGGACTTGGAATTATCACGGTTATGTCGGGATTTATGATTGCCTTTCACAAAAAAATGAACTTGGGCGACAGATTACTCATTCAAGACGCTTTTAACCTTAACAATCTGTCAGGACTTATACGTTTTGTAAAAAAAGTACTCGCAGGTACATTTATTATTGAGTTCATAGGCGCACTTCTTTATATGCCGGTCTTTGTTAAAGATTTCGGTTTAAAGGGCGTATGGATTTCGATTTTCAACTCCGTTTCCGCTTTCTGTAATGCAGGAATTGATATAATCGGCCCAAACAGTCTTAACGATTATGCCAAAAATCCCGTTATAAACCTTGTTACCATACTTCTTATCATACTTGGAGGTATAGGTTACATAGTGTGGTGGGACGTTATCAGAGTAACAAAAAATATAAAAAAAGGCGGATTATCGGTTTTCCGACGTTTAACGCTTCACAGTAAGTTAGCAATTATAACAACCCTCCTTCTTATTTTTGGCGGAGCTGTGTTGATTTTTATTTTTGAATACAACAACCCTCTTACCTTTAAGGATTACACTTTATTCCAAAAAATCCAATCCTCCTTTTTTCAATCGGTAACTACGCGTACGGCGGGCTTTACCACTATGCCTCAGGAAAATTTTACCAATCCATCGGCTTTTTTAAGTATTTTCCTTATGTTTATAGGCGGTTCTCCTGTAGGTACGGCAGGCGGTGTTAAAACCGTCACCCTTCTTATTCTTTTCGCCTCCGCTTTTGCTACAATTTCAGGACGCAATGAAACCTCCCTTATGAACAGAAACATTACAAAAGAATCAATAGCAAAAGCACTTGCCGTTGTTTCTATGTCCTTTTTAACGGTTTTTGTTTCAACTGTTCTTTTGTCGGTATGCAGCAATTCTTCTCCCATAGACATTCTTTATGAAACGGTAAGCGCAACGGCAACCGTAGGACTTACAAGGAATTTTACGGCGAGTCTTAACAGCGTTGGCAAACTGATTATAATTGCCACTATGTATTTAGGCAGAATAGGACCTATTTCCCTCGCAATTGCCTTTAATTTTAAAAAAGTAAATAAAAATATCATTAAAAATCCCTTTGAGGATATAAGTATAGGGTGAAAATTATGAGTATTAATAAAAATTATGCGGTATTCGGTCTTGGACGATATGGCTTTGCCGTTGCTAAAGAGCTTGTTGACAGCGGTGCTCAGGTTCTTGCAGTTGACACCAATCCCGATATTGTTAATGCTGCAAGTCTTTTTATTCCCATTTGCAAATGCGCCGACGTTACCGATGAAGACGTGATTAAACATCTTAGCATCAGAAATATGGACACAGTTATTATTGCTATGGCGCAAAATCTTGAAGCGAGTGTTATGGCAACCGCTCTTTGTAAGGAAGCAGGAGTAAAAACGGTAATTGCAAAATGTGCCGACGAAATGCATCAGAAGATTTTAAGTAAGGTGGGCGCTGACATAACCGTATTTCCCGAAAAGGAATCGGGAATCCGACTTGCTAAAAATATTTTAAGCTCAGGATTTGTTGATATGATAGAGCTTTCCGACGAGGTCTCTATGGTAGAGGTTGATATAAGACATGACTGGATAGGAAAAAGTCTTATTGAATTAAACCTCAGAAAAAAATACGGTATAAACGTAGTTGCAATAAAGGAGAATAACAATATTTCCACCGATATAGACCCCGCCTCTGCTTTAAATGAAAATATGAAGCTTATAGTTATTGCCGATACTGACAGACTTTTAAAGCTTAAATAAGAAAATTTTGAAACAACAAAAGACGCGCACTTTGAGGCACACTTCCTTACGGAAGTGTGCCTCAGTTATATTCGTGCAAAGCCCTTTTATTTCGCTTTCTTTTTTTCTAAAAGGCTTCTCCTTGAGGTAATTCCCCTGTTAGGGGAAATGTCCGAAGGACAAAAGGGTTCCCGTTTTCGGAGAAAAAGGCTAAATCACAGACGGTGGTGAGGTGGAAATCTGCATCACTACACCTCATCCGAGTTGCTTCGCAACCCACCTTCCCTTTAAAAGACAGGGCAAGGTTCTCTCTCGTTTTAAGCCCTCTTTGTAAAGGAGGGGGGACCAACGATAAGTTGGTGGGAGGATTGTTTGTGATAAAAATAATCCCTCAGTCAAAACCTATGGTTTTGCCAGCTCCTTTTTCAAAGGAGCCTTTGGTTTTCGCAAATCTTAACATAAAAGAACCGTCACCTGTGTTACTTCGTGAACACAACAGAACATAACCTCGAGTTTATAACACTCTGATAATCTTTTTGCTCCGCTTTATTGCATATTCAAGGGCAATTTTAGTTCCGCTTTTACGTGTAGACGGTTCGCAATCGGTATCATAATAAACCACACAAAATCGACTGTTATCTATCATTTCGTAGTTACGCTTAACATAAACCGCTCTGCCTGAGTTTGCTATACTTTCAGGATAATACGTATCCTCATAACTTTCCAACAAGTAACTCTTATAATTATCACTAATATTCGGATATTCTGCTCTCACATAGATTCGCTTTATATGCGGATATTTTTCTTTTATTTCAGTAACTGTTTCGTGACATAAATCATTAAAACGGCTTTTACTTCCAAACAAAAAAGTATCGACCTTTTCCTTTACAATCAATCCTACTATTACCTCAACAAGCTTTGCTTTTAATTCATCGGTTTCATTTATTTCTCTATGTCCGAAAAAGCAACACGTATTTGTTTTCATAATACACCACCTCAATTTATAGATATACTGTATATCCGTTTTTAACATTATAACACATAATATATCTAAAATAAATATACAATATATTTATTATGAGGTGAATTTATGGCTATCAAGAGTGTTTCTATCAGAATTGAAGAGGAAATGTTAAACAAAATCTCGTATATTGCCGATTATGAAGGCAGAAGTGTTAATAGTCAAGTTCTTGTTTTAATAAGAGAAAACATTAAAAGTTTTGAAGATACCAACGGAACTATTGACGGCAATATTACTCCTGCATCAAATGTAAAACCTACCCGAAAGTAACAAAAACTCTCTGCAGAAATTGCAGAGAGTTTTTTATTTACAATACACGTAACAGAAACACACGGAACCGTCCCCTGTCTTACTACACCGTTGCCGTAAAAATATATTGTCACAACGTAGGGGATGGCGGTACGGCTGTGCCCAGACCCTTTTGTCCTTCGGACATTTCCCCTGTTAGGGGAATTACCTCGACATCCCAAAGCCCTCTTTGTAAAGGAGGGGGGACCAACGATAAGTTGGTGGGAGGATTGTTTGTGATAAAAATAATCCCTCAGTCAAAACCTACGGTTTTGCCAGCTCCCTTTACAAAGGAGCCTTTGGTTTTCGCAAATCTCAACACAAAAGAACCGTCCCCTGTCTTACAGTGGTTTCGAACCGTCACCTATATTTTCAACAAGTTTCCAACTGTTCCTGTTATTAACGGTATAAATCCAAAAACAATTATCCAAATGGCAATTATTGCTAATATTAATTTTAACCATTTTAATTTTTGAGGCAAGAAAAAAATTAAAAATGCTATAGCTATATCAAAGGTCAAAACACATATTGAAGAATAATTATAAAATACATCTGTATCAATTATATATATCGCTTTTAGTGCCCCAATAACAACAAATCCAATAGAAGCTATTACATAAAAAACTATAGCAAGCGACAAAAATATTTTATTTTTCAAAGATTTTCACCACCTACTCAAAACCAACACATAGAACCGTCCCCTGTGTTCCTCTTTTTCAGTGGTTTCGAACCATCACATGTGTTTTGCAAAGTTTTTCTAATTCTTCGGAATATTTTCCGTTTTCTTTTGCCCAATCAAGCGGTGTTTCACCTTTTAAATTTTCTTTTTCGAACAAATATCCGTAATCTGAAGCAAGCAGTTCTATGGTTTTGGTTTGACCGCCATAAGCAAGATAATGAATTATTGTATCTCCATTTTCATTTATAGGTGAAGCTCCATTTTCTAACAACAGGACTATAGATTCAGTTAAGAAGTTTCTCTCATCTTCACTGAATGTTGTTTTATAAATACAACTTTCTGCTTCAATGAATAATGCACTTTTGTAACTCCTGAACAAATCAACTTGCACGCCTGTGTTTATAAGCATTTTCGCTATTACGATCCTATTATCGCTTTTTCTAGCATATAATACCTCCAACGGTGCCCATCCACCATCTAAAGATAAATTAGGATCCGCACCTTTATCTAACAAAGCCTCTACTATATCGACATTGCCTTTTTCGCATGCTATTATCAAAGGCGTACTTATGTCATATTCATTCATATTGTATATTTTTCTCAACCATAATGGTGCTGTAAAAGAATTGACATTTTTAATTTTCCCTATCATTTCCTTTGCTTCGTTTGTTTTGTTAGCATTAATCAAAGTACATAATCTATTTATATCATAATATTTTTTTACCGATATTACAACCATTGTTGACAGTATTATCGAAATCAAAACAAGTAATAAAATAATTATTTTAAAAACTTTTTTCATTTTGAAGCACCCACAATTCTATTCCACAAAAATGAAACATCACTATCCACTTCACTAAACACAGGGTACGGTTCTCTCTCTTTTTAAGCCCTCTTTGTAAAGGAGGGGGGACCAACGATAAGTTGGTGGGAGGATTGTTTGTGATAAAAATAATCCCTCAGTCAAAACCTATGGTTTTGCCAGCTCCCTTTTCAAAGGAGCCTTTGGTTTTCGCAAATCTTAACACAAAAGAACCGTACCCTTGTGTTTTACGTTAAAACCTCAATCATCTCAGTATTTCCGTTTTCCACTGCGTAATCTAATGCTGTTTTTCCGTTAGCATCCTTAAGTGCAGTGTCAGCTCCATAATTTAATAACAACGTTACTGCTTCGCTACTATTACCTTTTACGGCGGCGATTAGTGCTGTTTTATTATGTTCATCATAATCATTGACAGAATAAAGCTTGTTTTCAATAAGATATGTTATTACGGTACCGTTATTCACATATGCAGCATATGTCAAAGCATTACCGCCAACTAAATTTAAATTTATATTTGCATTATTGTTGAGTACATATAAAAATACTTCAAACCCTTCTTCTGCCGTTTTTTTGGTATCCATGTCATATGTATTCATAGATTGTTGCAAAACATCCGAAGGACCATCTCTTGTCAAATTAACGTCTGCACCTTTTGAGATGAGATAAAGCACTATTTCGTATCTGTTGGAATTTGTGGTTTGTATTGCCGCATCAATGGGATGAAAGTTTATAACCGTATCAGTTTTATTCACATCTGCGCCTCTTTCAATCAACAGTTTAACAATTTCTTTATTACCGTTTTCACAGGCAGTCATTAAAGGTGTACGATCATATGTATAAAACGCCATAAAATCCACTAAAAACTTTGGTGTATCAATCCACGCACCCCTACTGATAGCCTTATCAGCCGCTTTATAATCATTGTTTTCTACTGCCTTGTGTAACAACCTATTCTGAACAAATCCGTTTAAAATTATCGCCAATCCCAAAGAAACTATTGCAAGTAATATCACTATTACAGTTTTTACGCTTTTTTTCATAGTTTATGACCCCTTAATAAATGCCACAAAAGGCTCTGATTCGTGAAACACAGGGGACGGTACTTTCGTGTTCCTTTTCACCTTATTTATTATACCGAAATGCATTTGTACTGTCAAGAAAGATACCCGTACTTTGTCTTTTTACCTTCTTCATTAATCTATAACGAAACGAAATAGCAAATTTGGGAATTTATTTTAAAAAAAATTAAAATCGGCAGTTTAAGTGTAGAAAACTGCCGATTTTGTGCGATATGATAATAACGTTTATAACTTCGTATATCAATAAAATTTAAATCTATACGGCTTTTTGCCTTTGACGTCCATTTTTACTTTAAAGAGAGCGCCTGAAAGCGGTTCTTCTCTGATAATTCTGCCGTGGGCGGCGGTTGTTATAACAAGAGTATCAAGATTTTCACCTGCAAAGGTACAGCAGGACGGCTGTGCAGCAGGAAGCAAAATCTCCTCTATTTTTTCGCTTCTTTCGGGGTCAACACAAATTACCTTGCCGGCACCCCATAGCGCAATCCAAAGGTTACCGTTTTGGTCAATGCACATACCGTCAGGTGAACCTTCCTCGTGGTTATACACGGTTCTGCGGTTTACTATACTGCCGTCTGCAAGAAAATCAAAGCAGTCGGTTTTATGGGTATAAGTATCGGTATAATAAAACAGATTTTTTTCGGTATCCCAGTCAAGTCCGTTTGAATTGCCGACACCGTCGAAAAGTTCGGTTAAAGCACCGTCATAGCGATAAAAAGCAGAAGAAAAGTCATAACTTATTGTTCCGCCGTAAAGTCTGCCGTCGGGGCCAACCTTACCGTCGTTAAAACGGTTACCCTTTAATTTTTCGGGAACACAAACATCACCAAAGTCTTTTGATAAATTGTATATTCCCTTTTGCGCGCCACAAAGAAGTTCGCCTTTTTCGGTTAAAAACATAAAGCCAACCTGTTGCGGAACAACCCTATCGGCGATTTCGCCGTTTTCTATATTAACTTTTCTTATACGCTTACCTAAAATATCGGTCATATAAAGGACTTTTTCTCTGTCATCCCAAAGAGGTCCCTCGCCGACTATGGTTAAAGCATCTGTAATAACTTCCGGTTTCATAATATCATCTCCTGCTTTTATTTTAGCGATAAACCTTGATTAAGTCAACAAAAAACACGCGTACTCATTTGAGTCCGCGTGTTTTATTTATTTGAGATTATTCTTCATCTAAAGCTGCAACTGCGGCTGCTTCGATATTTGCATCATAAGAAAGTACGGGAGCAACGTCCTGTTTCTTAATTTTTCTGTCAACAAAGTTCTTTGTAATCTTCATAACAAGCGGGAAGAGAACAACTACACCGATAAGGTTGGGGATCATCATAAGACCGTTGAAGGTGTCGGAGATATCCCAAGCGAGAGAAGAAGAAAGAACTGCGCCGAAGATAACGGTGCATACGTGGATAATTCTGAAGATAACGGTTGTCTTTGCGCCGAAGAGATATTCCCAAGCCTTAGAACCGTAATGGGACCAACCAAGTACGGTAGTGAAAGCAAAGAGGAACATTGCAATAGCAATAAATCTCTGACCGATATTGCCCCAAGGGAATACGTAGTTAAATGCGCCGCCAACGAGGGTTGCATCGGTAAGGCCTTCTGCAATTTCACCTGTTGCCACGTTAAATACGCCGCCTTCAAGACCGCCGGAGGTAAGAACAACGAGAGCAGTCATGGTACATACAATCATAGTATCGGCAAATACCTCGAAGATACCCCACATACCCTGCTTAACGGGTTCTTTAATGTTGGAATTTGAGTGAACCATAACGGAAGAACCAAGACCTGCTTCGTTAGAGAACACACCACGCTTAAAGCCGTTGGTCATAGCAACTATTACGCCGCCGATACCGCCGCCGACAAATGCTTCGGGAGCGAAAGCGTTTACAAATATAGCCTTGAATGCAGGAATAATTGCCTGATAGTTAACACCGATAATAACGAGAGAACCTGCTACGAAAAGAACCACCATAAAGGGAACGATTTTTTCAGCAACGGAAGCTATTCTCTTAAGACCGCCTAAGGTAATAAGAGCGGTAAGAGCCATAATTACAACACCTAAAAGCAGGTTATAAAGGGAAACGTCACCGAATACCATTTTAGAAGAAAGAGCTTCTACGTTGAATGCTGCTGCTACGTTAGCAACGATTTTGTTTACCTGTCCCATACTACCGATACCAAAGGAAGCGAGCATGGTGAAGATACAGAAAAGAACAGCGAGGATGCTGCCTATCCATTTGCAGCCCTTCTTTTTGCCAAGACCGTCTTTAAGATAGTACATAGCACCGCCGGACCATTCATCCTTAGCGTTCTTTCTGCGGAAATACATACCGAGAACGTTTTCGGAATAGTTGGTCATCATACCGAGGAATGCGGCAACCCACATCCAGAATACAGCGCCTGCACCACCGATACAAATAGCAGCGGCAACACCTGCGATATTACCGGTACCTACGGTTGCGGCAAGAGCAGTACAAAGAGCCTGGAAAGGAGAAATAGAACCCTTTTCCTTACTGTGCTTGATTACGTCCTTGTGGAACATACTGCCGATGGTGTTTTTCCACCAAAGGCGGAGATGGGAAATCTGGAACACTTTGGTTACCAAGGTCATAAGAAGACCTGTACCTATAAGGAGAGCAAGTCCTATAGGTCCCCAAACGACGCCGTTAACTTCGCCGTTTATTTGCGCGATTTTGTCTAACATTAAAAATTCCTCCTTAAAATAAAAAACCGCCTTTATTTTATAAAGACAGTCTCCGGAGCAAAACCTATCCCTTTGGGAAAGATTTTAAATTGCTCTGTCCTTTTGCCTGAGAGATTTGCTTTTACACTTTCACCTTCGGCATCCAATCTAATGGACTTCTCCAGAGTGTCATCCGTTTACAGTCTTTTCGGTTTCCCGAGCCTGAGAGTGTTACTCCTTCGGCAGCAGAGCTTTTCCTGCAAACTTCTTCTGACATTAAATTTTACTCTCCTATTATATTATAGTACGTTGCGTTTTGCAACCATAAATTAACAGAAATTTAATATTTGTGTATTTTAATGCAAAAAAATGTTGAAATAGACCTTGTTTTGTGGGATAATATATATAAATTCAAGCAAAAAAAACATTTACGGTGAAGTATTATGAAAGAATTAAAAGACGTTAAAGATTTTGAAAGCAGAATTAAAAGAGTTCTGATAACTGAGGAAGAAATAAAGGAAGCTATAAAAAAAGCAGGAAAGGTTATCGATTCCTACTACGACGGCAGACCTATTCTGTTGGTCAGCGTTTTAAAGGGCGCCTTCGTATTTATGGCAGATTTATGTCGCGCGGTATCGGTTCCTTGTGAAATAGGTTTTATGTGCGCAAAAAGTTATTATGCAGGTACCACCTCTTCGGGCGTTGTGCAGATAACTATGGACCTTGAACAAGACGTAAGCGGTTATCACGTGGTAATAGTTGAAGATATTATTGATACGGGCAGAACCCTTAAGGATATTCACAAGCTTTTAAAGGCAAGAAATCCTCTTTCGCTTCACGTTGTAACTCTTCTTGACAAGCCTGAAAGACGCGTTGTTGATTTTACCGCAGATTACGTGCTTTTCACCGTTGAAGACCATTTCGTTATAGGCTACGGTCTTGACTGCGGTGAATATTACAGAAATCTCCCATACATAGCGGAATACAGCGAAGAATAATATATTTCTTATAACAAAAAACCGAGTCTTTCGACTCGGTTTTATTTTATTCTTTGAAAGCAGGAAGATTTTCAAGAGGACTCTTTTTAAGTTCGTCTAAAAGTTCGCTCAAACTTCCTATTGCAAGGCCGATTCTTTCGTCAGCAGCACCATAGTAAATACGGATTTCATCCTTTTCTTCATTAACTATTGCGCCACAAGCGAAGGTTGCGTTTTCGGCTCTGCCGTAGATTTCGTAATCTTCGTTAGGTGTTAAAATAGGCTTATCAAGAACGCCTAGAACTTTTGTCGGGTCCTCAAGGTCAAGCAAAATTGCAGAAAGGCTATAGCACCATTCTCTGTTTTCATTCCATACGCCGTGGATAATTTCAAGCCAACCGTCTTTGGTCTTAATTGGGGGAGTAGGACCTACCTTATAGTTAGCGTAAGACATACAAGGATACAAAAGAGGTCTGTGCATACCCCAGAATTTAAGGTCGGGAGAATAAGAAACCCACATACCATGAGTGGTCGCATCGTCAAGACTGTGACCGGGGGCGTTTACACGTACTACGCTATAGGGACGGTCAATTCTTGCATAAAGTCCGTTTATCTTTTCGGGGAAAAGACAGGGCACTCTGTTTGGTGGGAGCGCTACACACTCTATAAGCTCTGCTGTTTTAAAATCCTTGGTTTTAAAAAGTAAAGCGCCGGGACCAATGCCAAGTCCTATGGGAGGACGTATTTGCGCGGGACGCATTACATAATAGGTGTCGTCAATTTTTGTGACTCTTGGGTCAATTACCCAACCATCATATACACCCTTTGCGCCGTTTGTCCAATCGATAGTTTTAAACAACGGTTCGGGGTTTATATCAAAATTGATACCGTCTTCGCTTAATGCTACGTGAATACCCGTTCCACAGCCGTCTTCTAACGGATTTTTATAAATTGCGGCAATAAGCAAAAGATATTTGCCTTCAAACATAGTTTGTCCGCAATTAAATACCGAAACTGCGGGAACAGGGAAATTTTCAACCGTTATAATCGGGTTGCCTTCATAACGGTGCATTATGTATTCGGGGCCTCTGAATTTTTCTATCATTTAAATCACCTCGTGTTTATTTTATCACATAAAAACGTTTTTAACAATGAACAATAACGACTATATTTTCTAAAAAACCGAGTCTTGCGACTCGGTTTTTTTATTATTTTTTGTATGCGTCGAGAAGCTCGGGAGGATTCTTTTTAAGTTCACTTAAAAGTTCGCTTAAAGAACCTGTTGCAAGACCGATTCTTTCGTCTGCTGCGCCGTAGTAAATACGGATTTCATCCTTTTCTTCATTAACTATTGCGCCGCAAGCAAAGGTTGTGTTTTGTGCTCTGCCGTAGATTTCGTAATCCTCGTTAGGTGTTAAAATCGGCTTATCTAAAATGCCGATAATCTTAGTGGGATCTTGTAAATCCAAAAGCATTGCAGAAAGGCTATAGCACCATTCTCTGTTTTCCTTATATACGCCGTGGATAATTTCAAGCCAACCGTCCTTGGTCTTAATAGGGGGAGTCGGGCCAACCTTATAGTTAGCGTAAGACATACAGGGATAAAGGAAAGGACGGTGTCTGCCCCAGTGAATCATATCGGGAGAATAGGAAATCCACATACCGTGGGTAAGTTGGTCATCAAGCGTATGACCCGGAGGGCAAACACGTGCAAGACCGTAAGGACGGTCAAGACGAACGTAGTCGCCGTTAATCTTTTCAGGGAAAAGACAGGGAACTCTGTTTAAAGGCAGAGAAATGCACTCAATAAATTCAGCAGTTTTGAAATCCTTGGTTTTATAAAGAAGTGCGCAAGGTCCGATATCCTTACCGTCAAGTGGATGGCACTGACCGGGACGAACTATATAGTAAGTATCGCCGATTTGTGTAACTCTGGGATCTATTACCCAACTGTCGAATCTGCCGGGCATATTTTTAACCCAGTCCTCAGCCTTAAACAGCGGTTCCGGATTTATGTCAAAATTGATTCCGTCTTCACTTAAAGCTACGTGAATACCCGTTCCGCATCCTGGAGCTATCGGTTTTTCGTAAATGGCGGCAATAAGCAAAAGATATTTACCTTCAAACATTACCTGACCGCAGTTAAATACCGCAACGACTTCAACAGGAAAATTTTCCTTTGTGATGATGGGATTTTTTTCGTAACGGTGCATTATATATTCGGGGCCTCTAAATTTTTCGATCATAAATATACCTCCTTTTTGTATATTTTTATAATATCATAACCGAAGACTTGGTACAAGGAAAAAATATACGACTTTTTTGCAAGATATTTTCTCTTTTATACGGTAATTAAACAGAAAGAACTGCAATTTCTTGCAGTGTTTTTATTATACAACGCTATGCGTTGATGCCATACAGTCCGCTTCGCGAACTGATTATATGCACCTTACGGTGATTTAAACAGAAAGAACTGCAATTTCTTGCAGTATTATTTTTATGCAACGCTGACGCGTTGATGATATACAGTCCGCTTCGCGAACTGATTATATACACCTTACGGTGATTTAAACAGAAAGAACTGCAATTTCTTGCAGTTCTTTTATTATACAACGCTATGCGTTGATGACATACAGTCCGCTTCGCGAACTGATTATATGCACCTTACGGTGATTTAAACAGAAAGAACTGCAATTTCTTGCAGTTCTTTCTGTTTAAAAAGGGGATAGGGATGAATAGGGGCAAAATAAATTTTGGAAGGTCACAAAAGCGACATTTGACTGAATACTGAATTCTTTTCTATTTTTATGCGGATTTCAAGGCTATCGTCGGTTTCTTTCTGACGGTAATTAACGCGCGTTCCCGCATCCTTTACGCTTTCCACAAGTTTACGCACGCTGTTAAGGAAAAATCTCGTATCCTTTATAGGCGGAAGTTTTCTGTCGTTTTCCTTATTGTCGGTCTTTTTTAAGGGCGTATCCAAAATTATTTCTTTTTTGGGCTCTTCAGATTGACCTTTTGCCTTTACTATTTTTTCAAGTTCTCCCGTAGTAAAGGAAAGGGTGCGCGCCACTGTGTCAATTGAATATTTTTTGCAAAGTTCATTAAGCCTGTCCGCTTCTTCGGTTAAAGAAACGGTCTGTCCCGCGTTTTCTTCGGTTGCTCTGAAAAGTTCACCGTCAAAAAAATCGGTAACGATGCAAGGGATTTTTTTAACCTCTGCCATAATACAGGCCTTAATGCGTTTTTCACCGCTTATTACTTCATAGCCGTCTTCGGTTTCCTTTACCGTAACGGGACAAAGTAATCCGTTTTCTCTTATACTTTCCGATAAAAGAAAAAGCTTATAACGGTCGTATTCTTTTCTTGCGTCTTTTGGGGGTATTATTTCAGACGGATTTAAAAATACAAGCCGTTTAAAGTATTCCTCTTTCACTTTTATACCTCCTGCCGAAACCCCTTCGGCAAGAAAATAGTAACATAGTTTTTTTCTGTTTTCAAGAAAAAAAGGTCGACAAAAAACTCCCTAAAAAGCAATGATTTTACCGTACTTTTTAAGGAGTGACAAATTGTTTGTAGAAAAAAATAAACTGTAGTTAATAACTGCGATATTTTAAAGGGATTAACGAGTATTTTAACAATGCAAAGACGAAAATTGAGCCTTTAAAATCAGGTTCGGATTATTCGTGTTTGCTTAAAGTGGTTGTTTTGAAATTTTTGCGCTAGGTCTGGGGTATTTGGGCGGTGTTTCGGTTTTCTTTATTACCTTTACCACACTTCTGCCCCCAAGCATTTCGTGGGTAAAATCTATAACAAAAGTTTCTGCGCCACCCAAAATACTTATAGCCTTTTTGGCGTTTTCGGCTTCTTCCTTACCTGAGGGACCTTTAAGAGCAACAAAGCTTCCGCCCTTTTTAACGTAAGGAATACAGTATTCGCTGAGCAAATTCATATTTGCAACCGCCCTTGCAACTGCAAAGTCGTATTTTTCGCGAAGCTCCGGTTTTCTTCCGCCCTCTTCGGCTCGAAGATGTACGACGTTGGCGCTTAGTCCCAAAGTATCAAGCACTTCCTTTAAAAAGACAAGACGTTTATTAAGTCCGTCAAGAAGGGTTAAATCAATATCCTCACGCACAATTTTTAACACCATACCGGGAAAACCTGCGCCGGTGCCGACGTCGATAATTTTTGCGTTTTGCGGCACGTCAACGTATTTAAAGAACAAAATACAGTCGAAAAAATGCTTCCACACCACTTCTATAGGCTCGGTTATGGCGGTGAGATTCATTTTTTCGTTCCACCGGGTAAGCAAATTGGCGTAGGTGTTAAGATTTTGTATTTGTCTTTCGCTTAAACGCACACCGAATTTTTCAATTTCGGGCAAAATATTTGAAATTGGAAAATCTATCATAAATTTTCTCCGTTTTTATTTTTTTCGAGGTAAATTATAAGCACCGATAAATCGGCGGGGCTTACTCCCGAAATACGTGAAGCCTGTCCGATACTTTTAGGTCTTACCTTTTTAAGTTTTTCTACCGCCTCAAGACGAAGTGAGCCAACCTTTGAATAGTCGATATTCTCAGGTATTTTTTTCTTTTCGAGCCTTAACATTTCATCAACGGCAGATTTTTGACGGGCAATATATCCTTCATACTTTATTTCGGTTTCGATTTTTTCCCTTACGTCAATGGTAAGAGAAGGTCTGTCCTTATCAAAAGCGGCAAGTCCGTCATAGGTTACCTGCGGTCTTTTGATAAGTTCGCTGAGTTTTAGTCCCGTAGTCATAGGCGCTGTGCCTACGCTTTCAAGATATTGGTTAAGGGCATCACTTGGGGCAACGGTGGTTGCTTTAAGACGCTCGATTTCCCTTTCCTTTTGCTCTTTTCTTAATAAATAATTTTCCCAGTCCCTATCGCTTATAAGACCTAATTTTCTACCCGTCGGCATAAGTCTTTCGTCAGCATTATCCTGACGGAGAAGAAGTCGGTACTCGCTTCGGCTTGTCATCATTCTATAGGGGTCGGAACAGCCCTTTGTTACAAGGTCGTCAATTAAGGTACCTATATAACTTTCGGTACGCGAAAAGGTTACGGGCGGTTCGCCCTTTAGTTTAAGAGCCGCATTAACGCCTGCAACAAAGCCCTGAACAGCCGCTTCCTCATAGCCCGAAGAACCGTTGAACTGACCTGCTCCGTAAAGACCGTCAAGTCCCTTTATTTCAAGGGTATAGGAAAGGCAGGTAGGGTCGATACAGTCGTACTCTATTGCGTATGCGTTACGCATTATTTTTATGTTTTCAAAACCCTTTATGGTTTTATAAAACTGAATCTGAACCTCTTCGGGAAGTGAAGAAGACATACCCTGTAGGTAAAGTTCTTCCGTTTCCTGTCCACAGGGCTCGATAAACAAAAGATGGCGCTTTTTATCTGCAAAACGCACGATTTTATCCTCAATACTGGGGCAATAACGTGGACCAACGCCCTCAATATCCCCTGCATAAAGAGGAGAACGGTCAAGGTTATCCCTTATAACACGTTCGGTTTCGCTGTTTGTATAGGCAATATGGCAAACCGCCGTATTATTTATGGTTTCGGGGTCGGTGGAAAAACTGAAGGGTGTAATTTCGCTATCACCGTACTGTATTTCAAGTTGACTGAAATCAATACTTGCTCTGTCAACTCTGGCGGGAGTACCCGTTTTAAAACGGCGAAGAGGAAGTCCCAATTTTTTAAGGGACTCCGCCAAAGGAAGCGAGGGCGCAAGTCCGTCGGGACCGCTGTAGTAATTAACCTCGCCCACGTATATTTTACCGCCGAGAAAGGTGCCCGTTGCAAGAATAACCGCCTTTACGGTATATTTTGCGCCAAGTTTCGTGGTCACTACCCAGTTTTCACCGTTTTTAACTAGGTCTATTATTTCAGCCTGCTTTACGTCGAGGTTTTCCTGCTTTTCGACAGCGTGTTTCATATAGGCAGAATAATTTCTTCTGTCTATCTGCGCTCTGAGTGAATGAACGGCAGGACCTTTACCGCGATTAAGCATACGGCTCTGAATTGTGTTTTTATCCGCGGCCTTTCCCATTTCACCGCCGAGGGCGTCAAGTTCTCTTACAAGATGACCCTTTGCCGTACCGCCGATAGAGGGATTACAGGGCAGATTGCCTATCCAGTCGAGCGTTACCGAAAACATAACGGTTTTAACACCCAGTCGGGCGCTTACCAAAGCCGCTTCAACACCTGCGTGACCGCCGCCTATTACGGCAACGTCATAATTTTCTGCATTATAAGTTATCATTTTTATTACTTTTTGAAAACGGGAACCTTTACTATTTTATAGCCGTACTTATAAACGACGTATTCGCCGTTCTGTACGTTTTTGGTTAATACCTTTCCGCTTGTATCATAGGTATAGTTAATAACCTTTTCGCTTCTGTCGGATTTTCTTACTTCGCTTGTCATAAATCTGCCGTCGTAGGTATAGGTGATTTCTTCAGCATAGTTATTAGCAAGATAAAGAACGTTTTCCTTAACGAGTCTTCCTGCTACGTAGGTATAGTTATGCTGCGCCAAAGGATTATTATCCTGATCGTAAGAAATCTTTATTGCAAGAGTGCCGTCCTCGTTATACTGCATATCGGAACAACCGAGAAGTTTGCCTGCGGCATCCTTTGATTCAATACGGGTAAGCTTGCCGTGGGTATAGATATAGTTATTTACGTCGGTGAATACACCCTGATAGGTTGACTCTTCCTTTAAAATATTGCCGTGTTTATCATAGGTGCAAACGGTAAATCCGTTTTCGGTACCCATATAGGTATAAACCTTTCTTTCAACAAGACCCTTATCGTTATAATAATCGGTCTGCACGTTTTCGTCGGTGTTCGTTATTACACAGGTTTCAAGCACCTGCACCTTGCATACGGGTACTGTTGCACAAAAAATAATGACGATAAGCGCAATTACGATAAGTGCGGCAAAACCCTTTATTAATGCAGGAGCGCCTTTTTTCTTTTTAGCCTTTTTTACCTTGGGTTTAGTTTCAAAGCCCTCGTTTACTACAAATCCTTTTTCGCTCATTTTAGTTTCCTCCTATTTACCTACACAAAATTTTTTAAATATTTCTTCGGTAACCGATTCGGTTACTCTTTGTCCCGTCATTTCGTAAAGTGCGGTCAATGCATCGTCAACCAGAACTCCCACTGCGTCGGGTGTAACACCCAAACTGATAGCGTTAAGCGCTTCGTTTACCGCCATATAGGCTCTGTTAGCCAGTTCCCTCTGCCTTTCGCTTATAAGTACTGCGCTGTCGGGACTTAAATTTTCGGTTTTAGTTACACGGGCAACGGCAGAAACCAGTTGTTGGCTTCCTTCCCCGTTTTTAGCCGACATTTTTATAACTTCGTGTCCCTTTGCAAAATCATCGCTGAATTTACAACCCTTATCGCATTGATTAAGGATAACTATAAGGGGTTTATCTTCACATTCTTTAAGCAAAAGTCTGTCTTCTTCGGTTTCTTCTTTTGAGCAGTCGAACACCGCAAGAACCAGTTGACTTGAAGTTAGTCTTTGTCTTGCAAGGGCTATTCCCTGCGCCTCAACCTCGTCATCGCTTTCCCTTATTCCCGCCGTATCGGCAAGACGCAAAGGAATTTCGCCCAGCATAACCGTATCTTCGATAACGTCTCTGGTGGTTCCCGCAACGCTTGTTACAATGGAACGGTTAATGCCCGTCAGCAGATTCATAAGGGTTGATTTGCCGACATTAGGACTGCCGACTATTACGGTTTCAACGCCTTCCCTTAAAATTCTGCCCGCATCGTATTCGCAAAGCATTTTTAAAAGAGCTTTTTGAACCCGCCCCAGTTCTGCTTTAAAGGTTTCGGTATCGATTTCGCCTATATCCTCTTCGGGATAATCGCAATAAGCGGCTATTGTAGCGGCGGCAGACACAAGTTCGTCTTCAATTAAAGAAAGTTGTTTGGTAACACCGCCTGCGTGAACGCTTCTTGCAAGTTTTAATTCGCTTTGATTTTGAGCCGAGATAAGACTCATAACACTTTCGGCTTTTATTAAATCAAGTTTACCGTTTAAAAAGGCGCGTTTGGTAAATTCACCTGTACCTGCAAGATATGCCCCTGCGTCAAGTACGGCGCGAAGCACCTCTTTTACCATCAATGCTCCGCCGTGAACCGAAAGTTCAACAACGTCTTCTCCGGTATAGCTTTTAGGTGCAATAAAACGTAAAGCAACCGCTTCGTCAAGCCTTACGCCGTCCTTTTTTATTTCACCGAAAAGGGCGGTGTAGCCTTTTATTTCGCTTATTTTTTTGCCGTTTAAGCTGAAAAACACTTTATCGGCAATTTCGGCTGATTTTTCTCCCGAAATACGAACGATTCCTATTCCGCCCTCTCCTAGAGGGGTTGCTATTGCCGCTATGGTACGCTCTGCCACACCTTCACCGCCTTTATTACATAAAATTACATTATATTTTACCATAAATCATATCTAAATGCAACATTTTAATACGAGAAAGAGTTATTTTGCCTATTCATTACTTTTATTTACCCTTTCTTTTCTTTTTATATGCTTTTTTACAAAAATTTTTGAAAAACGCCCCTTTCGTTGTGACACTTTTTTCATAAAGATTTAGTTATAATATCCTGTGGAAAAATATGCATAAGGAGTTTTAAGTATGAAGGAAAATATAGCAGGAATTAAAAGAAAAATCAATGCGGTCAAGGAACGAACGCGTCTTACGGGAAGTCAGTTTTTATACGAAATCATCATACATACCGTATTTTTAATTTCTTCCTTTTTATGCAGTCGCGCAGTATTACTCGGAAAATACGTACCCTTCGGAATTTCCGCCGCCGCGGCAAGTCCTTTAAACTATATGCCGTCAGCCGCATTGGGAAGTATAATAGGTTACCTGTTCCCTGCCACCAAGGACGGCGGTTTCAGGTACATAGCCGCAGTGCTTACGGTAACAGCCATAAGACTTTTAACCTCTAAAATAAAGTTCACACGTGAAAAACCGATTTTTTGCGGATTTATTGCCTTTTTGTCAGCATTTTTTACGGGTGTTTCAACCCTTAAAGGTCTTAGCGGCGGCGTAACCTTTGCTATAATTGAAGCGCTTCTTTCGGGCGGTATTGCCTATTTTTTACATAGCGGTACTTTTGCTCTTTTAAAATGCAAGGCAGGTCTTTCCACCGAACAGTCGGCAAGCGCCGTCATATGTATTTCGGTAGTTCTTACGGGACTTATGGAATTTACCGTTGGTGACTTATCTGTCGGCAGAATTGTGTTTATTTTCTTTATACTTCTTGCTTCCCGTCAGGCAGGCGCGGGAACGGGCGCAATATTCGGTGTTGCGGCGGCGCTGAGCAGCGCTTTTTGGGGCGCACCCACAGGCGTTACCGTAATGTTAAGCTTTGGCGGACTTATGGCGGGAGTTTTTTCTGATATGGGAAAATTTGCCACAGCCTGTTCTTTTATAAGCGCTTCGCTGATAGGTGCGCTGACAGACGGCTTTACAAGTGAAAGTTTTATAGTGGTGGTGGAAGCCGTTATAGGTTGCGGTATTTATCTTTTACTGCCCAAAACCCTGCTTCGCCGTTTTTCAAAATATTTTGCCCGTGGGGTTACCGTCATCCGTCCCGAAGGGCTTAAAAAGGCCTTGACTATGAGGCTTAATCTTGCAGGAAGCGCCTTAAAGGACGTATCAAGCACGGTAGAAAACGTATCGAGTCAGCTTTCTAAAATTAATTGCCCCGATTTTAAAAAGGTGCTTACCAAAATAGAGGGGGATGCCTGTAAAGGCTGTTCAATGCAGATTTTTTGTTGGGAAACCAAATACGACCAGACACTTGCCGCCATTATGACCATGACAAAGGCGGTAAAAAACGGTGAAAGCGCTGTGGAACGGTTTTGCGACGAGGAATTTAAGGGCAGATGTATGAGGGCAAGTCGTATGGGAAGCGCTGTTTACAAACACTACAGCGAATACGCCCTTGCAATTTCTGCCGAAAAGCGCATTGAAGAGGTCAGAAGCGTTGTAACCGACCAGTTTTTAGGTATATCCGAAATGTTGACCTCTCTATCTAAGGAACTTGAAATTGACCAGAAATACGACACGGCTATGGCTTCCCGAGTTGCTTCAACCCTTAAAAATCTTGATATAGTTGCAGATGAATGCGGTGTAAGGCTAGACAAGGACGAGCATTTAACGGTGGATATATGTATTAAAAACGCAAAGGATATAGTTCTTAACCGCGCCGATATTATGAAGGCGCTGTGCGTTGCCTGTGACCGTGATTTTGACCCGCCGCTTATTACCTTTTCGTCAAATAACGCTTATATTACGGCAAGCGAGCATGCCTATCTTACCGCCGATATCGGCGTAAATCAGATTGGCAGCGGCGGTAACGCCATTTGCGGCGACTCTTATGAATATTTCTTCGACGGAAAAGGAAAGCTGATTATAATTCTTTCGGACGGTATGGGAACAGGCGGCAGAGCGGCTGTTGACGGCGCCATGGCAAGCGGACTTATGAGCCGACTTTTAAAGGCGGGATTTAATTTTGACGCCGCCCTTAAAATCCTTAATTCCTCAATGCTTTTTAAATCTACCGATGAATCCCTTGCAACCGTCGATATAGCGGAAATCGACCTGTTCACAGGCAGAACAAGACTTTTAAAAGCAGGTGCGGCGCCTACCGTAATCAGACGCTCGGGCAGAGCGGGAAAGGCGCAGAGCACCTCCCTTCCCGCAGGAATTTTAAGGGGTGTAACCTTTGACAAAGCGGTAATAACAATGAAAAAAGGCGATATTATTCTTATGATGTCCGACGGCGCGGCAAGTGAAGGCACAGACTGGATAAGCGCCGAAATAGAAGGCTGGAACGACGGCAGCGCTCAGGCATTGGCGGAAAGAATTTCCAAATGCGCAAGACGTCGTCGCACCGATAAAAAAGAGGATGATATAACCGTAATTGCGGCAATTTTAAAGACTGCGTGAAAAAAATTTTCATTGACACGTGTTCCCTCGTTTGCTATACTTCTTTTAGAAAGGAGCGGATTTAAAAATGAGCAAATTTACCAAACTTATTTTTGAAAACACTTTTAAGAATGAAAATGACCTTGCAAACTGGGAAATAATGGAATTTTCTGAAATTTTCAAAGGCAAAGAGCCTGTTACGGGTATAGTTCCCACCCACGTTGACGACGGTGAAAAAGCCCCCACCAAAGACGGTATCGTTAAATACGAAAAGAAAAACGTTACCGTAAGCGACGGATTACTTCATTTAAGCGTTGACAAAACAGCCGGCGCTATGATTAAGTATAAGGGCGGAAAATTCGGAAAGGGATATTTAGAAGTCAAAGCGAAATTCCCTCCCTTTTCAAAGAGCGTATGGCCTAAAATGTCACTTGTAGGCAAAAACGGCTATATTTCCACCGAGGTTGATTTCGCTCAGGTGATGGGAATAAGAGGCAAAAACGCCTGTACCCTTATTGCCACCTATTATGACGGTTCTTTTTATAAGACTATGAACCATTTATATAACACCAATCCCACCTATGCGTGGCCCCGTTTTTATCCCGATGCTTTTACGGATGAACTTTTAAGCGAAGGTTGGCATATTTTCGGTTGTGAGCAGACCGATACCGACCTTGCCTTCTTTATTGACGGCATTGATTTTTGCCGTATAGATATTTCTCATCCCATATTCAAGGCTTACGATACCGAAGGAGAACTGGTGCTCAGCATTTCTTCAGGTATGCCAAAAATCGAAGCGCCTGACGAAACCACCCTTTACCCGAGTGAAATGCAGGTAGAATACGTAAGATTTTACGGGGAGGAACAGTAATGAAACTTATTCACGATGAACTTATAAAAAACGGTTACAAATTAGTTTTTGAAGACCATTTTGACAAAGATTCTTTAAATCCTGACGTTTGGTCAATTGTTGAAATGCGTCAGGAAGGTCACGGTGGCAGAGGCGCCTTCAGAAAGAAGGAAAATCTCTCTATTAAGGATTCTAACCTTACCATTACCGCAAGAATCGAAGAAAACGGCGACTACACAAGCGGTATGATAAATACAAGCAAAGGCTTTTGCTACAAATACGGCTATGCCGAAATAAGAGCAAAGCTTCCCAAGGGCGGTAAAGGAATATGGCCCGGCTTTTGGACAAAATCAGACTATAAAGGCTCTCTTTTAAACACCGAAATTGATATTTTCGAGATGTTTGAGGACGATACCAAAATCGAATCCACCCTTCACGCATGGTGGCGCGACAGAATATACAATAAGCCCCACCACATAAGCTTCGGCGCGGGAGAAATCGCCCACAAAATTCAGGTTAATCCTTCTTTTTCCGAGGATTATCACACCATAGGCTACTTCTGGACCAAGGATTTTGCAGAGTTTACGGTTGACGGCGTTCCCTTTACCCACGTAGATATAAATAATCCTATGTATTCCGCCTTCCATACTCCCATTTATTTCATAATCAGTATGGCTTTCGGCCTTCCCCACATTTCCGCTCCCGAGGAAGACAGAAGCGAACCTATTGAATATAAAATCGACTACATACGTCTTTATCAGGACGAAACGGGCGAACTTTACGACTTTAAAGAAGACGGCACAATAGCAAAAAGACAATAATAAAAAAGCACAGAGCCAAAACTCTGTGCTTTTTTATTATTGACTAATTATATATAATAGTAGTATAATAAAATAGTATATGATGGAATAGTATCATTTTTTTATCGGTAAAACAAACTCACAGGAGTAAGAGGAAATGAAAAAAATATTTAACCGCATATTTATCGACGGACTTTCGGGTATGGCTCTCGGCCTTTTTGCCACTCTTATTATAGGTACAATTTTAAGTCAGATTGCATCCTTTATTCCCGGTGTAGTCGGCACCTATCTTGGCTACGTGGCAAGTTTTTCAAAAACCATAACCGGTGCAGGTATAGGTGTTGGTGTCGCCTCAAAATTAAAGGCTTCTCCCTTAACCACCGTTTCTGCCGCCGTATGCGGTATGATTGGCGCCTTCCCCATTATTGAAGCAGGAAAATTTGCTTTCGGCGCGCCCGGTGAACCCTTAGGCGCATTTATCGCCGCTTACATAGCCGTTGAAATCGGCGCTCTCGTTTCGGGCAAAACAAAGGTTGATATAATCGTAACCCCTCTTTGCTGTATAGTTGCAGGCAGTCTTGCCGCCTTCCTTATCGGCCCTTATATTTCCGCCGCTATGAAGTGGCTTGGAAATCTTGTAAACGTTAACGTTGATAAATATCCCGTTATCGGCGGTATGATAGTTTCGGTAGTTATGGGTATTTTCTTAACCCTCCCCATTTCAAGCGCCGCAATAGGTGTTTCAATGGGGCTGAGCGGTCTTGCCGCAGGCGCCGCTACCATAGGCTGTTGCTGTAATATGGTAGGATTTGCAGTTATAAGCTACCGCGAAAACAAATTCGGCGGTCTTATGGCTCAGGGTCTTGGCACCTCGATGCTTCAGATGCCCAATATCGTTCGTCATCCGCAGATTTGGTTGCCTTCGATTTTCGCAAGTGCCATTTTAGGCCCCATTGCTTCGGCGGTATTTAAAATGGTAAGCACCCCCGTAGGTTCGGGTATGGGAAGCGCAGGACTGGTTGGTCAGTTCGCCGCTTTCGGCGCTATGTGCGATAACGGAATGACCTCGGTTAAGGCTTTGCTTTTAATCGCTTTAATGCACTTTATTCTTCCTGCCGTAGTTTCTCTTGCCTTTAGTGAAGGTATGCGAAAAATAGGAATGATTAAAAACGGCTATATGTCCCTTAAGAACAATGACTAAAAAAGAACGCGCGATTTTATGTGTCGAGGCTTTTGAAAAAGAATATCCCGATGCAATATGCTCATTAAACTATAAAAATCCATTTGAACTTTTAATTGCAACACGTCTTTCCGCCCAATGCACAGATGCAAGGGTAAATATGGTCACCCCTGCACTTTTTGAGCGATTTCCCGACTGCTACGCTTTGGCAAACGCCCCTTTAAGCGAGGTTGAGGCTTTAATCAAAACCTGCGGTCTTTATAAAAGCAAGGCAAAAAGTCTTGTGGAAATAGGAAAAATGCTCTGCAGTGATTTTGGCGGGAAAATTCCCGACACCATTGAAGAATTAACCAAACTTCCCGGTGTAGGCAGAAAAACCGCAAATCTTGTTTGCGGTGATATTTACGGCAAGCCCGCCGTAGTTGCAGACACTCATTTTATAAGGCTTTCAAACAGACTTGGTTTTATAAATACCAAAGACCCTTTTAAAGCGGAAATGGATATGCGAAAAATACTTCCCGCTGATAAATCAAACGATTTTTGTCACAGATGTGTGCTTCACGGAAGAAAGGTATGTACCGCCCGTAAAGCATTCTGTGAAAACTGTGTACTTAACGAATTTTGTCCCAAGAAGGTGTAAAGAATTATGTCCCAAAAAAGAGTAGTAGCCATTCACGATATTTCCTGTTTCGGAAAATGCTCACTTACCGTGGCTCTGCCGATTATATCTGCCTGCGGCGCTGAATGTTCCGTAATACCCACCGCCGTTTTATCTACACACACAGGCGGATTTTCGGGTTATACGTTCCGAGATTTAACCGAAGATATTTTACCCGTTGCTTCTCACTGGAGAAAAGAAGGCATAACCGCCGATATTTTCTACAGCGGATATTTGGGCTCTAAAGGGCAGGCTGAAATAGTTAAGCGTACGGTAGAAATGCTAAAAACTCAGCAGAGTATGGTTATCGTTGATCCTGCTATGGCTGATTTCGGCAGACTTTATAAAGGTTTTGAGGATGATTTTCCTCTTGCTATGCTCTCCCTTTGCCAGACCGCCGATATAATAGTTCCCAACATAACCGAAGCCGCCATGCTTACGGGTATGGAGTATCTTGAACCCCCATACAGCGAGGAATATATCGAAAAACTCATCCGCCGCACCCACGAACTTACGGGCGCCGACGTCGTTCTTACGGGCGTGTGCTTTGATGACCGAAGAATAGGCGCCGCTATTTGCGAAAAGGGCGAAATCCGCTATGCGCTTACACGCAGAGTTGATGCTATTTATCACGGCACAGGCGACGTTTTCGCAAGCGCTATGATAGGAGCAATTCTTAACGACCGCTCACTGCAGGCGGCGGTACAGATAGCCGTCAACTTCACCCGCGAATCAATTGAAAAAACCATCGACGAAAACCCCGAAAGAGAGTATGGCGTCAACTTTGAATCCGCCCTACCCGAACTGTTTAAGGTACTTGAATAATTATGTCTTCACTTTCTCTAAAAAAAATAAAAAACACTTTAATAGGCGATAAAAACTTTTATTCCAAGGTTTTTATAATACTTATACCTATGATAGTGCAAAATACGGTAACCAACGTAGTCAGTCTTCTTGATAACGTTATGGTAGGACGGGTAGGCACAATTCAGATGTCTGCCGTTGCCGTTGTCAATCAGCTTCTTTTCGTATTCTCCCTTTGTATTTTCGGCGGACTTGCAGGAGCAGGTATTTTCTCCGCCCAATTTGCAGGCGCAAAAGACGACGACGGTATGCGCTACTGCTTCCGTATGAAGTGCTACGTAGGTATTTTAATGCTTATTTTGGCATTCGTTATATTTCTTCTTTTCCCCGATAAGCTGATAAGCGCTTATCTTGCGGAGGGTACGTCTTATGAGGATGCCGCCGCTACTCTCTATTACGGAAAGCAATATCTTTTTATAATGCTTATCGGTCTTATTCCCTTTGCCCTTTCTCAGATTTACTCAAGCACTTTAAGAGAACTTGGCGAAACAAAACTCCCTATGATTGCAACGGTAATTGCAATTATTACAAATCTCGTATTCAACTATTTATTAATATTCGGCAAATTTGGTTTTCCGAAACTCGGAGTTGCGGGTGCCGCTGTTGCCACCGTTCTTTCCCGTTACGTTGAAGCGCTTATTATTATGATTTTCACCCACACAAAAGCAAAACGCTTTACCTTTGTAAAGGGTGTTTACGCCTCACCGAAAATCCCCGTGAGCCTTTCAAAAAAGATTATCCGTTCAGGTTTCCCCTTGCTTATTAACGAGTTTTTATGGTCGCTTTCAATGGCAATGCTTTTGCAGTGCTACTCGGTTCGAGGCTTGCACGTTGTTGCCGCTTCCAATATTGCGGGAACCGCAGCCAATCTTTTTAACGTTGCCTTTATTTCGATGGGCGGCGCCCTTTCCATTATGCTCGGTCAGGCTCTTGGCGCGGGAAACAACGAAAAAGCGAAAGATATGGTATGGAAGCTTATTTCCCTTTCGGTATTTTTAAGTATTATTATGGGAAGTCTTCTCGCCCTTTTATCAAAGGCGTTCCCCCTTATGTATAATACCGAAAGTGACGTTCGCCATATCGCAACCTATTTCCTTTTGATTTTGGCGCTTATAATGCCCGTAAATGCATTTTCACACTGCTGTTATTTTATTATGAGAAGCGGTGGACGTACCATTATAACCTTCCTTTTCGACAGCGTTATTATGTGGGGTGTAAATATTCCCATTGCCTTTGCTCTTTCCAGTCATACAAATCTTAATATCGTTACCGTTTATCTGCTTGTTCAGTCGCTTGATATTATAAAATGTATTTTAGGTTTTATTCTCGTTAAAAAAGGCATATGGATAAGAAATATAGTTAAATAATTTCTGTTCCTTTATAGTACCACTTAAGAATTTCTTTATAACTGTTTCCCTGTTGCGCCATATAGTTGGCTCCGTACTGACTCATACCTACAAGATGACCGTATCCGCGCACCGTAAAGGTAAAGACGTTATCCTTGGCGGTTACGTCAAAATTGGCGCTTCGAAGATTAAGCGCGCTTCTTATCTCCTTTCCCGTAAGGGTAATATCCCCGAATTTATAGGAAAGAACGGTACCGCTGTCACTATAAACGGGCGAAGAGAACCAGTCTTTCAGAGGAACGTCACTTATCTTTTCCAGTTTTTCGGTCAATTGCTCCTTTTTAAACTCAACGGTTGTCAGATAATTGGGGCTGAGCAAATCACCGACACTTTCTACCGGAACAAGATAAGGATATTCCTTTCCCCATAAATTTTTGACGTTTTCGGTCTTTCCTCCCGAAATGGCAGTATAAAGCGTGAGGGCAATTTTGCCGTCATAGGTTACCGTCTGACCGAGAACAGAATCAACGGCGGAAAGTATTTTTTCGGTATATTCGCCTTCTTTTTCTCCCCATTTTTTACTTCTGCCTTCTTTATTTATATAGGCTTGGTCGAGATTAGAATCGCTCGTTATGTCAAAATCCTCTTTTTTATTTTCGTTTTTACGCCACAAGGCAAAGGTATAGGCGGCAACGGTCTGGGCTTTTAAGGCTTCGATATGATAGGATGCGGGCATTTCCGCCGACACCACCCCTAAAATATAATCTCTTGCCGTTATAACGCTTATTTCACCCGACTCCTTGTCCTTAAGACGAAAGGTAACCTCTTCCTTCTGGATTTGGCTTGATACCGGCTGAGCGCCCACTTCACCTTTAACAGAAGTCAGGGGAAGAACTAAAAATATAAACGCAAGAAAAAGGCTTATCCATCCGTAAATACTTTTCATACACTTCATCCTTTAAACAAATTTTACTATATACTATGAATCACGGGAGCAAATTATTATGAAAACCAAAAATCTGTTTATTTTTTCTCTTTGTTTAGCGGTTATATGCACCGCCATAAGAACTGCCACCATACTATACGCTACCGAGGGCACTACGGGATTTTTTATCGCCCGACTTTCAGGTCTTGGCATCTTTTTAAGCATAGCGGTTTTTCTTTTAACCGTCACAGCATTCATTTTTGCCTTTTTTGCCGACAAAAAGCCTTCCGTAAACTTTAAACTAAATCCCCTAAGCGGCACACTCTCAATTATCTGCGGTATTATAACGCTTCTTTATCCCATTCTTTATAAGGCTCCCTCATTAATCGGTTGGCAGAATAATCTGACTTTATTTTTCGCTTTTCTTTCGGGACTATGGTTTGCTTTATACGGAATTTCTGCCTTTATCAACATAAAAATTCCTCCCATTTCCTGTGTTGTTCCGATGTTTTATTATTTAATGCGACTGGTACTCGTTTTCACTTCCTTTAGTTCTTCGGCTCTTGTGGCTGAGCACGTTTTTTCTCTTTCCTACCGTTGTGCGCTTCTCGTATTTATGCTTATGTTTTTAAGAATTTGCGGAGGATTTACCTCAAAACGCACCTTAAAATTCTTTCTGCCGGTAAGCGTTACTACTTTTATTCTGACCTTTGTCAGTGTAATCAGCCGTCTTATCGTGCATTTTTCCTTAGGTGACGCATTTATTCACGGCGATATTCCCGTTGACTATGACGGCATAGCATTATGCCTTTTCATACTACCTATGACCTATAATATTCTTAAAAAAGAAAGCGAGGAAACAGAAAATGGATTTTAGCGTTAATTCCCCCATAATCTTCATTCTGGTCGGCATCATTATTTTAGCGGTACTCGGCCAATCGGTATTCTTCCTTATTCGCGCTTTAAAACGCGCAAAAGAAAAAGGAATGGATATGAGCAAAATCAAAAAGACTGTTTCGGGCTCTGCCATTGCCACCATTGCCCCTGCGGTATCTATTCTGGTTGGTGTGGTTACCCTTTCAAAAAGCCTTGGTATTGCTTTACCGTGGTTAAGACTTTCGGTAATCGGTTCTCTGTCTTATGAAACCATTGCCGCCGAGCGCGCAGTAAGCGGACTCGGACAGGGACTTGGACAGCAAATAAGCGACCCCGCCGCTTTCGTCACGGTAGCGTGGGTTATGACTCTCGGTATTTTAGTTGGACTTATTCTCGCTCCCGTTCTCACAAAGAGAATTCAGGGCGGTATGAATAAAATCGGTATGAAGGATAAAAAATGGGCGGAAACCTTTAATAACGCAATGTTTTTAGGTATGATTTCCGCATTTTTAGGCTTCGTATTCTCCCACGTTTCACGTCTTTGGGACGAGGGCGCCCGTGAAGTGACCGAAAAGGTGCTTCAAAATGACGGCACCTATATTGAAAACGTAACAACCTATTCAAGCACCTCGGGACTTATTCCCGTATGCGTAATGGCTGTTTCAGCATTGCTTATGGCTATTTGCGGTGTGGTTGCAAAGGTATTTCATCAGCGTTGGATGAACGACTATGCTCTGCCCATTTCACTTATCGGCGGTATGGCTTGCGCCATTCCCTTTACCGCCTGGTTATCTTAAAAAAGGGGGTTTTAATAATGAAAGAAAAAACTAAACTCACCTATCTTGAAAGCGTTCACCGTGACGGAAGAATATGGGGACTCTCCCTTTTAGTGCTTATTCTTCTTTTCCCCACCGCGCTATGTCTTATTTACGGCGTACTTCCAAAATGGGATGCATTTTTCAAAGCGCTTCTTGCAGTTCTACCTATGTACTGGGCTGTTGGAATAGTTGAAATCTTTACCTACGTTCCCATGCTTGGAGCGGGAGGAGCATATCTTTCCTTCGTTACGGGAAATATCTCTAACCTGAAGCTTCCCGTTGCCGTTGACGCTATGGAAAAGGCAGAGGTTAAGTCAACCAGCGAGGAAGGTGAAATTATTTCTACCATTTCTATTGCCGTATCAAGTATCGTTACAACGATTATAATTATCGTAGGCGTAATTCTTCTCGTTACGGTTGAGCCTATTGGCGCATTTTTGAGTTCCCCCGTTTTACAGCCCGCCTTTGACCAGATTCTTCCTGCTCTCTTCGGCGGTCTTGCGGTAGTATTCATATCTAAAAATCTAAAGCTTAGTATCGCGCCCATTATTCTTATGTTGGGACTTTTCATTTTCGTTCCTGCGCTTAACGAAGGCACGGTAGGCATTATGGTTCCCGTAGGCGTTATATTTACAGTAATAGTTTCAAGAATTATGTATAAAAAAGGAATGATTTAATTGGATATTGTTCTTTATTGCTTAGCCGCTTTAGTTATAATTTTTCTTTTGGTTATAATTGTACGCACTCTGCTTTTTACTCCAAAAAACAATATAAAAGCAGACGATAACGAGGTTTCCTTCGAAAAAGAAAAAGCGGTGGAAAATTTACAAAAGCTTGTGCAGTTTAAAACCGTATCTTTTGACGAAAAGGAAAAAGAGGACGATAAGGAGTTCAGAGCGCTTCTTGACGCTTTACCCTCTCTTTATAAAAACGTTTTTAAAATCTGCGATACTTTGGAACTTGCAGACAGAGGACTGCTTATTCATTGGAAGGGCAAAAACAGTGAAAATCCTACCGTTTTAATGGCTCACTACGACGTCGTTCCCGTTAACGAGGAACTTTGGGAAAAGCCCGCCTTTGAGGGAATTATTGAAGACGGCGTACTTTGGGGCAGAGGTACCCTTGACACAAAGGTTACTTTAAATGCCGCGCTTTTTGCCGCCGACACCCTTATTGAAAAAGGTTTTATTCCAAAAAACGATATTTATTTTGCCTTTTCGGGCGGTGAAGAGGTCAACGGAATGGGCGCAGTAAATATCGTAAACTTCTTTAAAGAAAACAATATTAAAGTAAATATGGTGGTTGACGAGGGTGGCGCCGTGGTTAAGGACGTTTTCCCCGGTGTTAAGGAGTCTTGCGGACTTATCGGTATTGCCGAAAAAGGTATGATGAACGTTTCATATAACGCAAAATCTATGGGCGGACACGCCTCAGCGCCTAAGCCAAACACTCCCTTAATCAGACTAAGCAAAGCCATTTTAAAGGTAGAAAAAAATCCCTTCAAAATGCACATTACAAAGCCTGTTGCCGAAATGTTTGACACTTTGGGACGTCACAGCAACTTCTTATACCGTATGATTTTTGCTAATCTATGGCTTTTTGCGGGAGTGCTTGACGGCATTGCTAAAAAAGGCGGAGGAGAAATGAACGCTCTGCTTCGTACCACTACCGCTTTTACGCAAAGTACGGGAAGCGCCGCACCAAACGTCATTCCCCCAAGCGCCGCTATAGTTTCCAATATGCGCCTTAATCCTGAGGACACTACCGACTCTGCTCTTGCTTATTTAAAAGAGGTAACCAAGGGTGAAAACGTAGAAATTGAAAAAATTATAGGCACTAACCCCAGCACCATTTCTGAAACGGGCTGTGAACAGTGGGACAGAATTGCCCAAGCGGTTGCTTCAACCTGGAAGGGTTGCATAGTTTCTCCCTATCTTATGGTACAATGCTCCGACAGCCGTCACTATAACGGATTTTCAAATCACGTTTACCGTTTTTCCGCTATGGACCTTACAAGTGAGGAACGTGCCACCATTCACGGCAATAACGAAAAAATCAGAATTGAAACAATACACAAAGCCGTAGAATTTTATATAAGACTTATAAATAAATGCTAAATTAAAATCCCTCGGTTATTCCGAGGGATTTTTTAGTCGGTCTATTGTGAATTTTACGGGAGAAAGGTTTTCGTTTCTTTCCTTTAAAATAAGACTGCTTAAAAACAGTTCATAATTGGCATTTTCATAAGAAAGATTGCAAAGGTCGGCAATTATATCTGCAAGTTTTTGATCGGCTTTTAAAAGTGTGGTTATTCCCTTTTTTGTATCCTCAATATAATCTTCCCCCAAAGTTTTGGTTATGGGATTTATTTGTTCCGCTTCCACAAAGCCTAATCGATACTGCTGTTGATTATTTAAAAAATCTTCACTTAAAAGTTTGGCTTTTTGATAAAATTCTTTCATAACTACTCCAAAACGAGCATTTGCGCCGGACTTTCTCCCGTGGGGAGAGTTATTTTTTTATTTTCGGTTTTATAGATTTTACCGCTGAAAAGTTCTTTATATTCGCCGTCTTTTTTAAGGGTAATTACCGTTTCTTCGGCGCCGGTATTATAAACTCCCGCAAAGGTAGAATTAACGTAGGTAAACACACCGTTTTCACAGTAAATATGTACCCCTGCCATTTTTGCAATTTCACGAAAAACAGAATGAGGAATACTACCGAGCGAACTATAGAAAATCTTATAGTCTTCTTTCTCTTTAACCGCCAGTCCGCATTTTCTTGAATCGCTGAATCTTCCCAGAACTTTGGCAGAGCCTTCTTCAACGTAAAAGGTGGGATTTTTAGGACTGTCATAACCGTAGCTTGTATCAAGTCCTCGTATTTTCGCTTCATCCTTTTCAAGTATTCTGCAGTTCATTTCGGTTATAGCAGAGGTTCTGCCAATATCCTTATCTGTTGCATTTATGTAATCGGCAGCCCCCACAAAGAAAAGGCTTCTGCCTTCACCCTTAAGGGTACGGTTTATGTAATTTCTCTGACTTTCATTAAGAGAAAAAGCATTGAGGAAAATGAAAAGCTTATATTTGTTTTTATCTATATTTTCCATTTCAGCAAGTGAATAAAGGTCGTAGGGAGCGCCTATTCTGCTTAAATCACCGCGCTGTCTGGTTACGGTATATTCGTGAATATTGCTTTTGGGATTAACGTAGTATAAAGGTTCGCTTCCCACGAATATACAGATTTGCGCATCGGAACTGCATACTTTATCCACAACGCTTTCTGAACATTCCAAAAGATGCTTTACTTCCGCCATAAGACCGTCGTCATAGTACCAGCCTTCCAGCATATCAAACCACCATGTACCGCCCTGTCTATATAATCGGCTCATCATTTCTCTTCGCATTCCGTGAATGGTTTTTTCACGGGTGTTTAAAAGGTCTTTTCTGCCAAAATCCTCTACCAAGGATTTAAAGGCAACGGTTGTTTCGGGATCGTTGCAAAGACGTCTTGGATTACTTAAAGCCGATGGTGTTAAAAAGGTAAGATTATCGAATGATGCAAAATAGATTTTGCCGTTATTTTTAATACTTTCGGTTAAAAGCATATACGCCGAGCCGTCGTCATAGTTTCTGAACTGATATGAAGTTGGAGTAGCAAGCATATCAATATAAGGACTTGTATTTATCCTGTCAAGTTCCATATGTCCCCACTGCCATATACAAGAGCCCAGTTCCATAATATAACCGAAAAAGACGCCCACAAGCTTTGAAAAATCCAACTGTTCCTTTGCGGTTTTACAGTAATCAAGCACCAAATCAGCAATAAGTTCATTACTGAAACGACGGTATTTTATTACCGTTTCATCACTTTCAGGCTCTAAAAAGATTTGATTATTAGGCTTCATACGTTCTTCTTCCGAAGGAATTTCTATTTTTTCATCCCCCATATATTTTCTAAATTCTTTGAGTTTTACGGGGTGGCTTTCTTCCCTGTCTTTAACGCTGAACCATTCGGTAGTGTGACCGCCAAGAAGCCAATATCCGATAATTTTATCGCCGTATTTACTTTCGGCATATTGAATAAAGGCTTTTATATAATTCTTGGTATCGTTTCTCCATTTTTCATTTCCTGCAATTTGGGAAAGATGGGTAAAGGAATCTGCGTTATCGGGATTTTCGTCTAACCACCACTGCCTTACGTCAACGTGAAGATTTATGAAAAAGTAAGCGTCGGGCGCGGCAGTCAAAAACATTTCCATTTGTTTGTCAAAATTTTCAAAACGGTAATCGTTATCGCCAAACCAAGTTTCGCCATAAAGAGAATAGGGCATTTTTATACCCGATTTAAGTCCCGAACAAAAAACGTGGAAAATTCTTACCCCTGCCTTATAAAAATCACCCACGTTATTAAGAGTAGGTCTGAAAGATTTAAAAGTAAGGCTGTCGATAGGTTTTCCGTCAACTAAAATACGGTTAACACCGTTGATATTTTTAATACACGTTTTCAAAGTAATCACCCTTTTTGTATTTTTCAACATAATTATGCCACATAAAAACCGCAGATTAAAGATATTTTTCAATAAAAATATTGTATTTTTCGCTAAAATGTATTAAACTTTAGTCGGAGGGGATAATATGATTTTTCCGTTTGGCGATTATAACGTTTTAAATACCGGACTGTTTTCTTGGAGAAACACCGTGATAAATAATTTTGAAAAGCCCCGTATAAAACACGGATTTGCGCTGATAACCGAAGGAAAGTTTATAATTAATACCGAAGAAAAAGTGATAGAAGCGGTAAAGGGTGATTTGCTTTTTCTGCCTCTTAACTCCCGCTATAAAACACAAATAGATTATGCCTCAAGTTATATTTTGAATTTTTCCAGTCCTGACCTTGACTATCCTATTCCTATGAAGCTATTTAGTAATGCAGATGAAAAATACGAAAAATATTTCGAACAGCTTATAAATTCAGCAAGAAATGGAGATAGTGAATTTTTAATAAAAAGCACTTTTTATAAGCTTCTTGACCACATAGTTAAAGATATATCGGGAATAAAGCCCGAAAAAGAGTATATAAGAGAAGCAAAAAAACTGATAGAAAGTGATAATGATTATTCCATCAGTGAAATTGCGAAAATTTGTATGATAAGTGAAAGCGGTTTAAGACGACAGTTTAAAGAAACCTACGGGGTGTCACCGAATGAATACAAAATGAAGATTAAAATAGAAAAGGCGAAATTTCTTTTTGAATCTACCGAACTAAACGTAACGCAGGTTTCTTTGAGGCTTAATTTTTACGACACCGCATATTTTTCGAAGATTTTTAAAAAATACACAGGTTATACGCCTTTACACTACCGACAAAACAAAACGGGTGCCCTTCTTTAAGAGTCGTACTCTAAAGGACAGTACAACAAGACACGAAAACACCCTTAGTTTTTTAAAAAACTAAGGGTATTTATAATATTCTATTTCTTTGTTAGTCAAGTTGTGCTATAATACAACTAACCGATAAATAAAAATTTGTAGAGGTATCAATATGTTAGTGTATTCCATTATTATGTTTCTGGTTTCAGCTCTGTTTACGGTATTGGGTATTGCAATTTACAAGGGTAAAACGGATTTGATTCACGATTACCACCAAACA
>SVPZ01000025.1 GCA_015065605.1 Oscillospiraceae bacterium
GCCATGAAAACAGGTTTTTTGCTTGATTTATACACATTTTATTCTATTTCTGTTAAAAAAATATCCGAGACTCACGGATTACCGTGAACCTCGGATTTTTTAGACTGTTTTTTTACAGCCCCTTTTTGTTTATAAATCCATATTTGCAGTTGATTTGTCCATTGACTTTATTTTTATTTGCTTGTTATAATTTCTTTGATAATGGGAAAGGAAGTTTTGATTATGTATTGTAATATTTTACATAGAGCAGTAAGACCCGATATGATGGATTCTCTTAAATTTCAGCAAGATACGGCTCACAGATTGGGTTTTAAAACTACTCTTCATATTCCGCTTAGGGGTATGGATTTTCCTGAAATAATTGAATATTATAAGCAACAGGCAAGGGATTTCGGAGATGAAATCGGCATACATTTTCACGGTATGGAATCAGATTCTTATAAAGAGGTTTTCGGCAGTGATGAACAAATCATAATGATGCATCTAAAGCCGCTTGAAAAACGCAAGAAAATTATTGATTTTATGTTCGAAAGATTTTACGGCTTCTTTGGATTTTATCCCGTATCTATCGCGGGATATTATATCGATGCCGACTCTTTATCTTATATAAAAGAAAAATATCCTTCTGTAAAAATAGCGGTAACAAGCTGTTTTGAAGAAGGCATAAAAATGTTTGCGGGTTGCAGTTATAACTGGTATTTATTTAGCGAAGGCGGACCTTGGAATGCTTATTATCCGTCGGTTAAAAACAGCCTTTGTCCCGCAAAAAGCAAGGAAGAAGCGATAGATATAATATGCGTACCTCATTTGAACAGAGATATGCTTATGTCTTATTTGAGCCGAGACGATTATTTCTCCGCCCATACCGCAAATATGCAACGCGGAAAACTTAATAAGGGTAAAAAATGTCAATATATTTATGATTTTCTTGACGAATGGTTGGAGCAGGATAAGTATAACGATACCGTTTACTTTAATAATTATACCGGTTCGGGTTGGCTTAACGAAGGACGCAATTTCGAGGAAACCTCTGAAGATTCTAAGGATTTATACAGACAGTGCCTTGAATATTATAAGAAGAAGTCCGACGAAGGTAAACTTCAGGTTGTTACTATGGAGGAATACGTAAAAATCCATGAAGAAAAAGTAGCAATAGGAAAAGGCGAAGTTAATCTTTTTAAAGATTTGGTCAGCAAATCGGGCAGAGAACTGCTGTGGTACGTGGATTCTAACTGGAGATTGGCAATAGATCCTATCTGCGGCGGAAGTATAGTTGACCTTCGCGGATATGCCGGAAGAGTAAAGCAGGATTTAGGCCCCGGCTCTTCAGAGCCCTGGAACGGAAGTTATCCTTTTGCTCTTAATTTTCTTCACAGACAGGCTTACCATTCAAGCACGGTGGGAAGTGCTGCTCTTATTAATCTGAGATGTCACGTTGCTAAGATAGAAAGACCAAATGAGCATCAGGTGTACGTAGAGTTTGAGCCTATGGTTGCGGGAAAAGGTGAAAACGAAGTTGAATTTGTGTCAGCATTTCTGTTTTGTGACGACGGCAGACTGTATCTAAAGAAAAAAATATTAAAAACTGCAAAACCTGATTCAAAGGTTAAAGTTGCAGAAATTATGAACGGTACTTGGGGAAGAACCGAATATCCTGAGGATATAGGTGACGTAATCCTTAGCGTTGAAAATAAAAACGGCGAAAATAAAACACTTGAGTGTGAGTATGAAAACCGTAGGGTACAGCTTGAAAATGTAGCGACAATTAGCGCTAAAGTGCCTGCAATAAACGTTGAAGTTACATTTGAAAGCGATGCAGAATGCACTTTTGGTGAAATATGCGAAGGCGGTATGACAAAGCCTTTTTACACAATGTGTATGACGCAGTACGTTAAAGCAGGGGAGGAATCAAACGTATGTTTAAGAATAAAAGGCCTAGAGTAAACGTAAGATGTCCTTGGTGCTTTAAAAAGGATATCGATGCTGAATTGAGATACTCCTCAAAAGAAGATTTGTATTATTGCCTTAAATGTTGTTATACTGCAAAAAAATACGACACGGCAACGAAGGAACTGAATAACGTTAGAAAAGAAAGATATAAAAACTACTACTAAAAAAACAGGATGGAACTTCCATCCTGTTTTTTTCATATACTGTTAACGGGTATATACCCGAAAGGAGATTAAAATGATTGATTTAGAAAGAATAAGAAATGAAATGAGTGAGGATGCCGATTGTAAACAGGCATTGACTCTTGTTTTTATTGAAAATCAGACGCTTGAACAGGTTTACGAGCCTGAAACTGCGTTTGTTCGCGGAACGGCATTCCCCGACCTTGATAAACCCTTGTGTGTAGGAGGAATGAACCGTGACAGATAAATGCAAAATGTTAAGAATGATACACGCCCTTGATTTTTCCATAAAGGAAATGGAACTTTATCTCGACGTGCATCCCACTAACCGTAAGGCGCTGAACCTTATAAACGATTTAAGGCGTAAACGTGAAATGGCGGTTATGACCTACGAAAAAATGTACGGAAAGTATATCGTTACTACACACGACAGTGTTGGAACGGATAACTGGGAATGGATAAATTCTCCGTGGCCCTGGGAAACAAAGGAGTGTGAAATGTAATGTGGCAATATGAAAAGAAATTACAGTACCCCGTAAATATCAAAAATCCTAACCCTAAGTACGCGCAGATAATAATTTCACAGTACGGCGGCCCCGACGGTGAATTGGGTGCTTCTATGCGATATTTAACTCAGCGCTACAGTATGCCGTATAACGAGGTTAAGGGAATTTTAACCGATATAGGAACAGAAGAACTGGCGCATCTCGAGATGGTGTGCGCGATGGTTTATCAGCTTACCAAAAACCTTACCGAAAAGCAGATTATTGAAAGCGGTTTCGATAAATATTTCGTTGACCATACCACAGGCGTATATCCTATAGCCGCTTCAGCTCTTCCGTGGAGAGCAGAGTATATTCAGGCTAAGGGTGATATTCTGGCAGACCTTCACGAAGATTTGGCGGCTGAACAGAAGGCAAGGGTAACCTATGATAACCTTTTGCGACTAATAGACGATCCCGACGTAAGAGATCCCCTCAAATTCCTGCGTCAGCGCGAAATCGTCCATTATCAACGTTTTGGTGAAGCATTAAGACTTACCGCGGATAAGTTGGACAGCAAGAATTTTTACGCTTGCAATCCGAGTTTCGATAAGAATTGCGGAAAATAAATCAAAAAAGCAGATGGAAAACATCTGCTTTTTCTATTTGTCAAAATCGTGATGAATGTTTTTTCTTTGTTTTAGCGGTGTTATTCCAAAATGCTTTTTATATTCTGCTATAAAATACGGAACTGAATTATATCCGCAGATTTCGGAGATGTTTGTTACCGATAAATCGGTGTTTGAAATAAGGTCGCTTGCCCGTTCCATTCTTAAATCAATCAGAACGTTTATCGGCGTTTTTCCATACGTGTTTTTAAATAGTCTTACAAAATAATTTTTGTCCAAATCCACCATGTTTGCAAGTTTATTAAGGGAAATTTGTTCGCTTAAATTATTTTTCATATATTCTAAAACTTTATCACATAGGTTTTGCTTATGCCTTGTTTTAATGAAATTTTGGCGAAATACCTCTGCATTTAACTTATGTAATAGTTCCATAACCAAATTGTGAGCGGCTTTTTCATCCGTAAAGGCGGTCTTTAGCAATTCGGAATAGATTGGTAAAAAGGTGTATTCGGAAAAAGGATGAATAATTCCATTAAGGTTTGTAAGCAGGTCATTACTGCAAAGCGACTGTATAGGCCCTGAAATATTTCTGCTATAGCGTGTAGGGGTCTGTTTGCCCGAAAAATCCAGAGTTAATAAAGCCGAGTGTTGAACGCCGCGTCCATATACGGTTTGTCCCGGCTTTCTGATACAGACGTCTCCGCGTTTTATTTGATGCTCAATGCCGTCGATTATTACGGTGCGTTCTTCTCCGAGTTCTATATCAATTTCGTAATCCTTTACTGTTCGTAGTGCTGAGGATAAGCGGGTAGCCGAAAAAAACCTTCTGCATTCAAGTATTTTTATATCCATTTACATCGCCCCTTAAAATTAAAATATCATTTTTACGGCAAAAAGTCAATATTCTTATATTTTGAGTATATATTTTGTCTTGTTTTTCGAAAAATAAATTGATAAAATTATGAAAAATGGGATTGGAGGGCGCTTATGAAAAAGATTACCGTAACAAGAAGCAAATATCCTCAAATTTTCGGAGGAATCGGCTTTCACAATGCTGAAGCATTAATTTATCCTATTACCGAAAAGGAACATTTTAATCAAATTCTTTGCAAATGTTACCGTGAGATAGCACCGGGGTTTATGAGAACGTTCGGAGGTTATGACGATTGGTCAAAGGACTCTATGGATGCCTTTTATGAATATTATTGCAAAATGCAAAAGGTAACCGACACACCTATTTATCTTGCGGCGGCACGCGGTAAATTACACTTTAGTGAAGAAGAAATGGAACAGTATTGTGAAAGGGTTGCTGACAATCTTCAATATCTGAAACAAGAAAAGGGTATGAAGCATCTTAGGTATTATTGCTTTTCCAACGAAATGTCGCAGGTTACTTGGGGCGCCCTGCTTAAGAATCTGCCGTTATTTAAAAAGTATCACGAAATGCTTTACCGCGCATTCCAAAACAGAGGTCTTGATATTGGTCTTCTTGCTACCGATGCATCCGAATATGACGGTTGGAAAACAATAGAGTGGGCAATTCAGAATATGAACGCCATCACCGAGGACTATTGCGGTCACGTCTATGAGAGGAATTATGCTCCCGATAATCTTGAATTTTATGATTTTTTCTATAATAAATGCAACGAGATGGTAAAAAAGACGGTGGCGGTTGACGGCAAACGGTTTATTTTAGGAGAAATTGGCATACAAAAGGGCTATACTACTTTTGGGAACGGCGTTGTGGTGGATGCCTGTCGATATTTTGAAGACCCGAAGGAGTGTGCCGAAAGCGGTCTTTTAATGGCAGAAATGGCTTTCTCCGCCATAAATGCGGGTGTATTCGCGTTGGCTTTTTGGAGTTACGCTGATCTTCCCGATCCGTTCTCCTGCGCCTACTCTGAAAAAGAGGGTTATGCAAAAGAGTGGGGCAAATGTGAAAAATACATTGCAGGCGGCACAACTGACGTGCGTTATAATAAATGGGGCATACTGCGTTGGGAGGATGACGGAGATTATTCTCCGCGTGAGGTTTATTGGTGTCTTGCGCCAATGATTAAACTTTTTAAGCGCAACTCAAAGGTGCTGACCATTAATACGGAAGATGATCTGCTTCGCGCCTGCGGTATTATGAATCGGGATGGCAGTGTAAGCATTGGAATAGTAAATCGCCACACAGAGCCCTGCGAAATCACTTTGGACAGCACTCTCTTTAACAAAAATATACGGGTATATGAATACGACTGTAAAAACGTTCCCGTAAACGCTTTTGCTGATATACAGGATTTTTCCGTATTGGATAATAAAAATCCCGTAATAACGCTTAAAGCTTCAAGTGTTACCTTTTTTACAACCGATTATGAAGAAAAATTAAAGACTGTTGTTGCAAAGGGTGTGCGTAAGAAAAAAGGTACTCTTATCTGGCAGGAAATTACCGATGAAAATCACTGCTATTATCGTGTATATGCCGATGAAAAAAAGGGTTTTGTACCGTCTGCAGAAAATCAGATTGCATCTACAATTGCTACCGAACTGCCTATAACCAACCAAAAATTACACTATAAAGTGTTATCAGTAGATATCTGGGGAAACGTATAATGAAAGTTGAAATATTCAGTAATACAAAATGTATTGTCGGTGAAGGGCCGGTATGGGATGCTGAGAATTACCGTATGTTATTCTTGGATATTCGCGGAAAATGCATATATAGCGTAAACCTTCTTAACGGTGCGGTGGATCAAATTAATCTGCCGCAACGAATAGGGTGCTTTGCGTTGTGTGAAAACGGCAAAATAATAGCAGGCCTTTCAGACGGTATATATTTTGTGAGTGAAAAAGGTGAAATAACTCCGGCTCACCGTCCTGTGCAAATTAAAGGCGAGCGATTTAACGACGGCAAAATCGGGCCTGACGGTGCTTTTTATCTTGGTACGTCTGCTGCCGATGGCAAAGGAGCTTTTTATAGATTGAAGAAGGGCGTACTGACCGAATTGTTCGGCGACGTTGCCTGTTCTAACGGCTTGGATTGGACGGAGGATAAAAAACAGATGTATTACATAGATACACCCCGTCAGATGATAGAAATTTTTGATTTTGATAAAGATAGCGGCGCTGTTTTCAATCGTCGGAAGTTTATGGATATTCCTAAAACGTGGGGATTGCCTGACGGTATGACTTTGGATAGCGACGGTAATTTGTGGGTGGCTCTTTGGGACGGCGGATGTGTAATACAAATTGACAAAGCAACAAAGAAGGTTATAAACAAGGTGGAAATTCCTTGTCGGCGTGCCTCTTGTGTTGCTTTTGGCGGTGAAAATCGTGATAAACTGTTTATTACGTCTGCTGCTTTCGGCAACGAAGAAAATCAGGCGTCGGGAAAAACCTTTTGTGTAAACACAAACACTCGCGGCGCGTCTGTATATAAATATAAGGAGTGATTATTATGAATAAATGTGTATTGATTACTGGTGCGGAAAAGAATTCCGGATATGGAATTGCAAGAAAGTTTTTAAAAGAGGGATGGTCGGTTGTTCTTACAAGCAGGGATGAAGGAAAGGTGCAAGAGGTTGCCGCTTCACTTGAAAAGGAGTTTAATATTTCGTGTTATGGGTTTGGGTATAAACCTCTTGAAGCTGTAACCGATACTGACGTACTGTTTGAAAAAATAGAAAAAGCCGGAATCGAGCTTGATGCTTTAGTATGTGTAGCGGCTGATTTGGGACGATGGATGGATCCGCTTACGGTAGATGGACAAGATTGGGCAAACGTGCTTCACACCAACGTCGTAGGTTATTTTATGCCCGCAAGAGCGGCTGTAAGGCAAATGATACGCACAGGTAAGGCAAAAGGGGCAACTATTGTATTTACGGGTTCGATAAATTATATAAACGCTCTGCCCGAACGTAGCGCATACGTAGCAAGTAAGGGAGCTATCAGTTCTATGACCAAAGCGCTTGCTCTTGATTTTGCCAAGTACGGAGTGAGAGTTAATTGTATAGCGCCCGGTGCTATTCTGACAGATCGTTACGACGGAATTGATGAAGAAGAATTTGAAAGACGTCGCAGCGCTATACCGTTGAATGAATTTTCGACCAAGGAAACAATGGGAGAAAACGTTTATTTTCTTGCCAGTGAGTCTTCTTTCCCAATGACCGGATCGGTTATGATAGTGGATGGCGGTTCGACTTCGATTGTACCCGGAGCCTTTTAAGGAGTAATAATTATGAAAATTATTTTAGGCGCAATAAAAGAATTTAATGATGACGCTTTGCTTATGGCAAGACAACTTGGTAGTGAAGGTTTTCACTTTAACACCCCTCCGATTGCAACCTCTGATGAAGATTTCTGGACGGTAAGAGCATTAAAATGGCTGAAGGAATACACCGAAAAATTTGAACTTAAGCTGGAAATGATTGAAAACGTTCCCGTAAGGTTTTTTGATAAGATTATGCTGGGTACCGAAGGTCGCGACGAACAGATTGAAAACTATATTAAAACCATACAAAATATGGGCAAGGTAGGTATTCCTATATTGGGACATCATTTTTGTCCTACGTGGGCGTGGCGAACTGCAATTAATACCCCTGTCCGCGCAGGTGCTACAGCATCATCCTTTAACAGCGCTTTGGCTGAAAACGGAGTTAATGCTTATGCCGTCAGCGCAAAGCATATGGTGGATATGAAAAATGCGGGAACATTGCCAACGGCAAAGGAACTTTGGAAGAATTATGAGTATTTCGCCCGTGCGGTATATCCCGAGGCGCAAAAAGCGGGAGTCAAGCTTATTGTTCATCCTTCTGACCCACCGTTAGAAAAGGTGGCAGGGGCAGAACGTATATTTATATCGGTAGAAGATTTTGAAAAGGCAGAAAAAATTGCCGACAGTTCTGCCTTTGGTATTAATTTTTGCATTGGTACGTTTTCACAGTTGGGCGGGGAACAAAAGGTAATGGAAATGATAGAAAAATTCGTTTCTCGCGGTAAGGTGCAAATGATTCATTTCCGTGACGTAATAGGTACCGTAGAAGATTTTACGGAATGTTTTCTTGGGGAAGGAAGAATGAATCCTGCCAGAGTTATGAAAGCGTTGGTAGAAAGCGGATATGACGGACTTATGCTGGATGACCACGTGCCGTTTCTTACCACCGATACCCGTTGGGGACATACCGCACGCGCTAATGCATTCGGTTATTTGAGAGGAATGCTTAAAGCGATAGAATCTATATAAAAGTAATTCGTTTTTCTTGACAAAAGATTAACAATATGGTATTATACACGTGTATGGATAATAATATAAACGGAGGTTCTTAAAATGAAAAAGACATTAGTATTAATCATGTGTGTAGTACTGGCATTGTCCGCAGTTCTCGTTGGCTGTGGCGACAAAGCACCCGCAACTCTTAAGTTTGGTGTTGGCGTTTATAGCAGTACCCCTGCTGTTACAGATGCTACTGCCGATAAAGAAGGTTCCGGCAAAATCGACGTTACCGTTGCTGCCGTATCGGTTGATGCCGAAGGCAAAATCGTTGCTTGTGCATTAGATACTGCAAGCAATACAGTTAACTTTACTGCTGACGGTAAGGCTGTTGCTAAAACAGAGTTCAAGACAAAGTATGAACAGGGTAAGGATTACAATATGGTAGCCTACGGCGGAGCTAAAAAAGAGTGGTTCGAACAGGCTGACGCTTTTGAAACTTTAGTTTCCGGCAAGACTCTTGCAGAAGTAAAGGCTTTGGTTGCTGCTGAAAACAAGGGCAACGACGAAGTTATTGCCGCAGGTTGTACCATTATGATTCACGAGTTCGTAGCCGCTATTGAAAAGGCTTATAACGCTGCTGCAGATTCTAACGTGACTGCTGAAAGCACCTTAAAGGTTACCGCTGCTACCGAGCAGGTATGCACCGATGCTACTGCTGATAAAGACGGCAGCAACAAGGTAAGCGTTTACGTATTCGGCGCCGCAGTTGACGCTGAAAACAAGGTAGTAGCTGCTGGAAGTGACTGCGTTGAGGTTTCTTTCTCCTTCAATACTTCGGGCGTATCTACTTTCGACGTAAGCAAGGCTATCCTTTCTAAAAAGGAACAGGGCACTAATTACGGTATGGTTGCTTACGGCGGTTCCGCAAAAGAATGGTTTGAACAGGCTGCTGCATTTGATGCCGCTTGTATCGGTAAGACCGCTGCTGAAATTTCCGCTTTAATGGGTAACGACGGTAAGGGTGTTGCTGATCTTCAGACCGCAGGTTGCACAATTTACGTTAGCGGTTTTGTAAAAGCTGCTTCCAAAATCTAATAGATTAAAAATAACTGTATAAAATAAGAAGGGGGAAGCATTTCCCCCTTTTTGTTATATTATATTGGACGGATTTATGAAGAAAAGATTATTTTGTTTCGTTTTGTCGGTTTGCCTTAGCGTAGGCGTACTTTGTTCCTGCCATGGCGGAGAAGTGAAAAATAAATATACGGCTACTTCTATGGATTATTTTGATACCGTAATTACCGTTACAGGCTATGAAAAAAGTCAGGAAGAATTTGATAGGGTAGCAAACGAAATATTAAATCAACTGGGAGAATACCATAGATTATTTACCATTTATCACAGATTCGACGGTATGGAAAACTTGTGTACGGTAAACGAACTGTCAGACGGTAAGCACCGTACGGTGAAGGTTGACCGCAAAATTATTGATATGCTTCTTTTTGCCAAGGAAATGCACGAAAAAACCGACGGAGTGACAAATATCGCTATGGGAAGCGTACTGTCCTTATGGCATGATTACAGAACCGTTGGAAAAGATAATCCCGATGTAGCTTCTCTTCCCCCGATGGAAATGCTGAAAAAAGCGGCGCTTCATACCGATATTGAAAAGCTTATAATTGATAAGGAGAATAATACCGTTACCCTCACCGATGATGAAATGACCTTGGACGTGGGCGCTGTTGCCAAAGGATATGCGGCAGAACGCGTTGCGCAGTATCTTGAAGAAAAAGGCATCAGCGGTTACGTAATAAACGTGGGCGGCAACGTTTGTACCGTCGGCAAAAAGGCAGACGGCAGTAAATGGACTGTCGGTATTGAAAATCCCAACGGCAGTGATTATCTTGCCTATCTTGAACTTGACGGTCAGTCGGTTGTAACGAGCGGTTCCTATCAACGTTTTTATTACGTTGATGGAAAGTCTTATCATCATATAATCGACCCCGATACTCTTATGCCCGCAAAAGGCTATCTTTCTGTGTCTATAGTATGTGACGATTCGGGACTAGGTGACGCGCTTTCAACTGCGCTTTTCTGCCTTTCAAAAGAAGAGGGCACAAAACTTATAGAATCCATAGAAGGTGCTGAGGCTATGTGGGTGACTGATAAGGGTGAAAAATTCTTTTCGTCGGGTTGGAAAAAATACGAAAAAAAGGACGGATAATAAAGTGACGGAATTTGTGGCTCAATTTAAAAATATTTTAAATCCCGTTGCAGAGGTTTCTGCGGGACTGCTTGAACTGATTGGCATTGTTATAATCATTGTCGGTTCGGTGCGAGCACTGGTAAAACTGGTCAAATGCGTTATAAAAAGACAAGCCTTTCACGTAGTAATCGACCTTGGCAAAGCGCTTTCCTTGGCACTTGAATTTAAAATGGGCGCCGAAATCATTAAAACGGTTATTATCCATAATCTTGAAGAACTGGCAATTCTCGGCGTAGTAATCGTAATCAGAGCGCTTCTTGCCTTTATTATCCACTGGGAAATAAGGCTTGAAGAAAAGAACGAATCAAAGCCCCTAAATAAAGAAAATCAGTAATCAAAATCTCCCGATTTTTATTGGGAGATTTTTCTTTAAATAGTAGTTTTTTTAACAAGCGAAAATCACTTGACTTTATAGATAATTTATTTTAAAATTATAAATGTATTATTGTGCTAATTGCCAATTATTTTAAAAAAAGAAAGGTATATGTGATTATGGGTTCTAAACTTCGTGGAATACACACTCCCCACAGAAAAGATACCAAAAACAGTCCTGTTATCCGTATGGATATTCCGAGTACGGTGACAATACCGATGTCTATGCATATCGGAAAACCTGCCACACCTACCGTTAAGGTTGGTGATTTGGTTAAGGTTGGCACCAAAATAGGTGAAGCAAACGGATACGTTTCTTCTCCGATTTATTCAAGCGTTTCGGGTAAGGTCGCTAAAATCGGTGAATATCTTATGCTCAGTGGTGGTACCGTACCCTCTGTAATAATAGAATCTGACGGAGAAATGGCGGTTGACGAATCGGTGACGCCACCGTCTGTTAATAACAAAGACGAGTTTATTGATGCTGTTAAAAATTCGGGTATTGTAGGCCTTGGCGGCGCAGGTTTTCCCACATACGTTAAATTAAACGTTGACCCCGAAAAAATTGATTATCTTATTATTAACGGCGCAGAATGTGAACCGTACGTAACAAGCGATACAGTTACCATGCTGACCCGTGAAGATGATATGGCTTTAGCGTTAGAAACCATGCAACGCTGTCTTGGAATAAAGAACGTTATTATCGGAATTGAAAATAATAATAAAAAGGCTGCCGTAAATATGCAAAAAATGGCAGAAAATATCAAGGATTTATCTGTAAAGGTTCAGGTTCTTCCCTCCGTTTATCCTCAGGGCGGTGAAAAGGTACTTGTTTACCATACCACAGGAAGAAAAATCGGCGCAGATAAGCTTCCTATAGACGTAGGTTGCATCGTGATTAACTGTACTACCGTTGCCGCAATAGGCGCGTATCTTCGTACGGGTATGCCTCTTGTGGAAAAATGTGTTACCGTTGAAGGCGGTTGCGTTGCTAAGCCTCAGAACGTTATTGCTCCTATCGGCGCATCTCTTAAAGAAGTGTTTGACTGTTGCGGCGGTTTGACCGAACAGCCTGCAAAACTGGTATATGGCGGCCCTATGATGGGAATTACCGTACAGAACACGGGGTACAGCGTAATTAAGAATACGAATGCCGTATTGGCGCTTACCACAAAAGAAGCGAAACTCCCCAAAACTACGGCTTGTATTCGTTGCGGTACCTGTGTTAATACCTGTCCTTTCGGACTTGCTCCCGTCAGCATTGCCGAAGCGTATGATAAAAAGGACGCAAATCTGTTAAGTGATTTGGCTGTTCTTTCCTGTATGGAGTGTGGTTGTTGCAGTTTTGTGTGCCCTGCTAACCGTCCTCTTGTTCAGATTAATAAACTTTCAAAACAATTTGTAAAAGACGAAGCAAAAAAGGAGGCTAACAAATAATGGATTCTTTGACCAAATTAATGGTTTCTCCTCATATTCACGGTGGAAGATCTACGTCGGGAATAATGAGAGACGTATTAATTTCACTAGCCCCCGCAACCGTTGCCGGCGCAGTTATTTTCGGACTTCGCGCGTTGTTGGTTGTAGCAGTTTGCGTGGTTGCTTGCGTAGGCTTTGAAGCACTTTTTAATATTATTGTGAAAAAAGAACAGACTATAGGTGATTTGTCCGCCGCTGTAACAGGACTTTTATTGGCTCTTAATTTGCCTGCAAATATTCCGCTGTGGCAATGCGTGATAGGTTCTTTGTTTGCAATAGTAGTGGTAAAATGTCTTTTTGGCGGTATAGGACAAAATCTTGTTAACCCCGCCATTACCGCGCGCGTGTTTATGCTTGTGGCTTTCAGTTCAATAGCGCTTCCTGCTTTCCCCGTAGATTCTGTTGCCGGCGCTACCCCCTTAGCCGCTGAAAAAATGCCTTCGCTTCTTGATTTATTTATCGGTAATTACGGCGGCGCAATAGGTGAAACCTGTACGGCTGCATTACTTCTCGGCGGTATTTATCTTATAGTTCGCCGCGTAATAAGTTGGCATATACCCGTATCCTTTATCGGTATGGTATTTCTGTTTTCCTTGCTTTCTTCGGGATTTGACGCAGTTCAGGCGTTATCCCTTTTAATGTCGGGCGGTGTGTTTATCGGCGCTATCTTTATGGCTACCGACTATACCACCTCTCCCCCCACTCCTCTCGGTAAGGTTATATTCGGTCTTGGCGCGGGACTTATTACCTGCCTTATAAGATATTACGGTGTTTATCCCGAGGGTGTTTCCTTCGCGATACTCTTTATGAATATCCTTACGCCCTATATCAGTGGCTGGACAAGACACAAGGTCTTTGTAGCAGGGGGTAAGTAATATGAAAAATAATATCAAAAATTTAGTCGTTTTCGTTCTTATATGCACGGTTATGACCTTGCTTTTGGCAACAACGAATTTCTTCACGGCTCCCATAATAAAGGAAAATCAAAATGCTTCTGCCAATAAGGCTCTTTTAGAGGTTATGCCCGACGGAGAAGGCTTTGAGCAGATTGATATATCAACCTTTACTCTTCCTGCTACCGTTAGTGAGGTTTATAAAGCAACAAACGGTCAGGGCTACGTAATTAAGCTTGTTACCACCGGCTACGGTAGTGATATGGTGATTATGTGCGGAGTTAAAGTGGACGGAACGGTAACAGGCGCTGTTTGTCTTTCCTCCAATGAAACCCTCAGCAAAGAAAAAACCTACGGTGAAAACTTTGCTTTAAAAGATGCCGCAGGCGTTGAAGCTGTAGATACTATTGCAGGCGCAACTAAAACTACAGCCGCTTATAAAAATGCGGTTAAAGATGCTCTCAGCAGTGTAATTATCTTAGGCGGCGGCTCGGTTGATCTTCGCAGTGAAGAGGAAATCTTAAACGATAATTTAAGTACTGCATTGCCTGACGGCGAAAAGAAATTCCAAAAGGTATTTATGGTTGAACTCCTTGAGGGAATCGACGCTGTGTATGAGGCTGAAAATAAGAGTGGCTACGTATTCGTTTCAGGTCAGCAGTTTATCGGCGTTAAGGCTGACGGGTCGGTTGTTACTGCCGGTGTGGAAGACACCAAACTTTATAGCGATGCAGTAGAAAAAATTAAATCAACCACCTTAAAGGACGTTAATTTTTCAAAGTATGAAGAATTGAAAAACACGATAGTTTCGGTAAAGAAAACTGCAAGCGGAAACTTCGTTATCGAGGCTAAGGGCGCAGGCTACGGAATTAAAGGTGGCGACGAATATCATCCTGCGTCTAATGAATATATTATCGTTCGCGTAGCCGTTACGAAAGACTTTAAGATTATCGACTGTATTACCGTTTCTGAGGCTGAAACCGACGGTGTGGGTGATGCTTGCGCTGATGAAAGCTTCTACGGTCAGTTTGTCGGCAAGACCGATAAAAACTATACTGAAATTGATGCCATAGGTGGCGCAACAATGACTACCGACGGCTATAAACAAGCTATTGAACGCGCATTCAACGCAGTTAAAATATTAGGAGGTGCCAGATAATGAAGCAAAAATCTTCTCTTTCAGTAATGCTTAACGGTATTATTAAAGAAAATCCCGTATTGGTTCTTATTCTCGGTACCTGTCCCACTCTGGCTACCACAAATACCGTTAACGGAGCTTTCGGTATGGGTATTGCGGCTTTGGCGGTACTCGTTTGTTCAAACGTATTTATTTCACTTCTCAGAAAAGTTATTCCCGAATCAATGCGTATTCCTTGCTATATCGTAATTATTGCAGGCTTCGTTACTATTGTAAAAATGCTTGTTCAGGCGTTTATGCCTTCTCTTTACGAATCGCTTGGCGTGTATCTGGATTTGATAACGGTTAACTGTATCATTTTGGGTCGCGCAGAAATGTTTGCCAACAAAAATACCGTCGTTGCTTCTGCTCTTGACGGACTTGGTATGGGAATAGGCTTTACCCTTGCATTAACCTTGATGTCCACCATTCGTGAAGTGTTTGGTGCGGCTTCCTTTGCAGGTAATCCCATTCCGTTTATGGAAAACTATAAAATCGAATTTTTGACAAAGGCTCCGGGAGGATTGTTGGTTTACGGCTTGCTTATAGCTCTTATTTACGTAATTACACGCGGTAAGGCTCCCGTAAAAACCTCCTTCTCCTGCGAAGGTTGTCCTCATGCGGCATCCTGTACCACCGTTAACTGTCAAAGGGAAGGAGCTGAGAACTAATGGATGCTTTTAAGACTTTAATCGTTATTCTTTTATCATCGGTTTTTGTTGATAACTACGTTTTAAGCCGTTTCCTTGGTATCTGTCCTTTCCTTGGTGTTTCGGAAAAAAGAAATCAGGCTGTGGGTATGGGCGTTGCCGTAACTATAGTTATGCTGATCGCCACTGCAGTAACCTGGCCTATACAGTATTTCGTTCTTGATGCTTTAAATCTCGGCTTTTTACAGAATATAGTTTTTATTCTCATAATTGCCGCTCTTGTTCAGATGCTCGAAATGCTTCTTAAAAAGTTTATACCTGCGCTTCATAAGGGTCTTGGCGTATATCTTCCGCTTATAACCACCAACTGCGCAGTGCTTGGCGTTACCATCAATAATATCCTTGACGGTTATACCTTTGTGCAGTCTATGGTAAGCTCTCTCGGTTGCGGACTTGGTTTCTTGCTCGCTATGGTACTTTTCTCGGGACTGCGCTCAAGAATCAACAACGCTAACGTTCCCGCTCCCTTTAAAGGCTTGGGTGTAACGCTTATTGCCGCTTCCTTTATTTCCCTTGCATTTATGGGCTTTAGCGGTATCGTTGAAAAGATATTTGCTTAAAGGAGGGCGTAAAATGGATATATTAATTGCATTTCTTGTAATGTTTGGAATTGCCGTTTTGGTAGGTATTTTGCTTCTTTTATGCTCTCACTTTTTCGCAGTTAAAGAAAATCCCTTAAAGCGACAGGTCAGAGAGTGTCTGCCAGGTATTAACTGCGGCGCTTGCGGATACAAGGGCTGTGACGACTATGCTTTAGCTATAGCCGAAGATGGCGCAAGACCTAATTTATGTATCCCCGGCGGTCAGGAAGTTGCCGACCAAATCGGCGAGATTTTGGATATTAAGGTTGAACCCTTTGAGGACGTTAACGCTTTCGTTGCTTGTAACGGTAACTGTGACGCCGCCGTTAAGCTTGCCGATTATGAAGGTGTCAAGACCTGTTCTGCCGCTTCAATGCTTTACGGCGGAACAAACGCTTGTCGTTTTGCTTGCTTGGGTTTTGGCGACTGCGCCGCCGTTTGTCCTCAGAATGCTATTTGCCTTAAGGACGGTATAGCTCACGTTGACGCTTCTCTTTGTTTTGGTTGCGGTCTTTGTGTTAAAACCTGTCCTAAGCATATTATTTATATGGTTCCTCAGGTAATAAAGACGGTTGTGACCTGCAGTAATACGCAAAAGGGCGCAGAGGCAAGAAAGGCTTGTAAAAACGCTTGTATTGCCTGTAGAAAGTGTGAAAAGATTTGTCCTAACGGTGCTATTAAGGTGGAAAATAATATGGCGGTTATTTACTACGATAAATGTACCAACTGTGGCGCTTGTGTAAAAGAATGTCCGACGGGCTGTCTTAAGACCTTGGATTTTGATGATAAACGCTAGTGAAAATGAAAGATACCGGTGTAAAGCGCAAAATCAGAAACGATATAATACTTGTTTTGTGTCTGCTTCTTATTGCCGTAATCGGACTTGCTTATCTTTATCTTTTTCGGGATAAAGGCGATACCGTAAAGGTTACCGTCGATGGAAATCAAATCGGTATTTATAGCCTTAACGAAAATATGACTAAGGATATAATTACGGGCGAAAAAGGGGAAAATCTTAACCGACTTATTATAAAAGACGGAAAAGCGTATATGGAAACTGCAACCTGTCCCGACGGTATATGTGTAAACCATAATCCGATTTTTCGTGACGGCGAAAGTATAGTTTGTCTGCCTAACGGTGTTGTGGTTACTATTATTAAGAATGACGACGACCTGGACGTTGTAATTTATGCCTACGGGTGATGACAAACCGAAAAGTGCCGAAAGAATGCCGTTTTAGGCAGGTTCGGATTATTCGTGTTTGCTTAGGAGGAACTTTGTGAAGAATAAGTCCATAACTATAGCGTTTTTAGGTGTGTGTACCGCGTTGGCGATGATACTTTCGTATATCGAGGTTATACTGCCGCCGTTATTTCCCGCTGTTCCCGGAATAAAAATGGGACTTGCTAATATTATTATTGTGTTTTTGCTATATAGACGAGGTCCTTTATTGGCAGGCGCTGTGTCGTTGGTCAGAATTTTGCTTGTTGCCTTACTTTTCGGTAATACAATGTCCCTTATGTATAGTCTTGCGGGCGGAGTATTAAGCTTTATCGTAATGATTTTACTTCGTAGATTAAAGTTTTTATCTACTGTTGGTGTTAGTGTGGCAGGTGGCGTTTTTCATAACGTAGGTCAGATTCTGGCGGCTATGGTGCTTCTTGATACAAATCAACTTGCCTACTATCTTGTGATGCTGATTATAACAGGTACGGTTTCGGGGATTTTTATAGGACTGTGCGGCGCAACCCTTGTAAAACGCGTTCCGCAAAAATTTTAACAAAAAGAGAGCAGATGATTTACATCTGCTCTTGATTTTTTATAGAAAAGCGTTTTTTATAAGTCCTTGGTCAGTACCTTCTTTTGCCAGGATTTTTGGTTACACTTTGGACAGCGCATATATCTGGTTCTGCCCATATGCATTGACATATTTATTTGCTTAAAGGTTGGAACGTGCTTATGGTGGCATACGGCGCATTCATAATATCCCGCCTTTTGTTCTATTTTTAATAAAAATGGAAAAAGTGCAATAAGCGGTATTATTCCAAATATTAAAATAAGCAAAATCCGTTGCCATTCTTCTAAATTAAAGTATGCTGCCATAATAGTTGAAGCAAGTAAAATAAATACGCAAATTACACCGATTACTATTTCTAGATTTAATAAGGTTTTATCAGCTGCTACCTTTTGTTTTGCAAGTTCTACTATAGTTTCACTTAGTTTTTCTTCGTTGTTTTCCTCGATTTTTTCGCCTTTAAGCAGTTCGTTTGCTTTTATATCTAAAATTTCACAAAGTTCTAACATTATAGAGGCGTCAGGTAAACTTTTTCCCGTTTCCCATTTTGAAACGGCTCGGTCGGTTATATTAAGTTTTTCTGCAAGCTGCAGTTGTGTAAGCCCTTTTTCTTTTCTGCTTTCTGCAATAAATTTTCCGATTTTAATCTGATTCATTTTGATCCTCCTTTATTAGAAGTTTACACGAAAATTATAAAAAAATCCACATACCGACGGTTGAGTTAAAAAAAGAGCGACTTGTTTTAAGTCGCTCTTAAAAATTAATCGTTAATAAGAAGAACCTTATGCTTTCTTGCTTTTACCGACATAGGCATTTTTATTTCTTCACCGGTGAGAGCATCGTAAACCTTTTGGGTTTCGCTTAGCTTAAAGTCTATATTGTCGTTATCGATATTGCTCATATTAGAGATAAAGCCGAGGCGCTTTCCGTCCTTTTCATAGTAGCTTATCTGAGTCTTTTCGTTACCGCAGTCAACGTGGGTTATCCAGTAAGGCTTAAACTGACTTCCCTCAATTCCGAAGTCATCAATAGCCTTCCATATGGGTGACATAAGCTCAAGGGGTTCGGTGATAACGTTAGGACGGGGAAGGATGCCGTGAACAAGACTTATGGTCATAGAGTCTTCAAAGCTCCAGTTGTTGAAGGTATAAGCGATAAGCTCGTGAACGACACCGAAGTTTCTGCCGATATACTCGGTTCTGATATAGTCGGGGGTAAGCGCGTCGATGCTTTCTTCACCTCTTGTTGCAACGTACCACTGTACGTCTTCGCCGTCCCAGTTCATATGCATAAAGGAATAAGCAGGAATATTACAGCAACTGCTGATGTGGGGATTAAAGCAACCGCCGCGTTCTTCAAAGAATCTGAAAATTTCACGGCAGAATTCTCTTACTCTGCTGATGGGGAAGGTGCGCTGTTTATTGCCGTGTGCATCAACGTAACCGCAACCGTGCTTTTCGTTGTAGCAACCGAATGGGATACAGAAAGTATCGATATAAAGACCGTCGAAGTCAAAGTCTTCTATAACCTTCTTTATACCCTCGCAAAGATATTCGTTGAATTCACTGCCCGAACACATATGACGTGCGCGCTGATTGGGTTTTCTGTACCAGGAGAAGTCCTTAACGGTGTCGGGAGCAATCATATTTATCCATTCTTCACTTTTTGAAGCCCAGAAGGGAGAAAGGGTAGAAAGTTCGTAACCGAAATAGGGGATAACCTTTATTCCGCGGTCGTGACATTCTTTTACGATTTCACTTGTTCTTCTGGTGGTGTCTTCGCCTATTATCCAACAGTTCTGAACGGGATTCCATTTTTCGTGGAGAATAAGGGTGGTAACGCCAAGACGCTTCATTCTGTCATAGCAGTTTTCACCGCTGCCTTCAACAACCTCGCCTGCAAGATAATCGTTATATTCAATCGGGATTTTTCCGTTGAAGCAGTCGATATGTAAAATCTTTTCCTTATAGGGATTTTCGGGGAAGGGCTTAACGGGAGTGAACTGGAAGTTAAAATTAAAGGTCAAGGGAAGAACTGCGCTTCTTTTGGGGTCGCCGTTGGGACGAAGCCATGATAAAGGATAACTGTCGGTAAGATGAAGTCTTACGATTACCTCTTCTTCTCCGTCGATAATTTCCATAGCCTTGTTAACGTATTTGGGCTGCCAATTTTTAGCATCGTCAGCGGCAAAGCAGAAACCTCTTGTTTCGTCGCCTACGTAAAGAATTGGCATAAATGGCATAGACATAGAAGAAGGAATTTCACGGCTGGAGGCTACTCTGTTATTAGGAATGGATTTGCCGTAGAAGGTAGGGGTAGGCTCGCCGTCGCGGTTGGGGAAATAGTGGAAGTTTTTAGCATAAGCTTTTTTAAGAGGGATTTCTATCCAAAGCTGGTCAAGTGACCAATTGGTCGGCTTCTGTCTGCCGTATGCCTTATCCTCGTAAAGAGTATGGGTACGGGGCATAGCGGTAAGAACTATATTCGTATAACCGTCAAATTCAACGGTGGAAACAACGTCGATAGTGATAGCGTCACTTCTCATACTTGAGCAAATGATAGCCTTTTCATCATTTTTGTCGAGAACAAAGTTTTCTATTTCCGTCCATTCACAATCCTTGCCGTCCTCTTTAGCAACAACTCTGATAGGCGCCGAAAGAATTTCTTCGTCAAGTACGTTTACAGAAGAAAAAAGCACGTTGTTTTCTAAACGGTAGTTTCTGCCCCAGACCTTAAGGTCAACCTTGTTGTCGGTACAGGAACATTCAAGGGGTGTCCAGGTGTTCATAATTTTCTTTTCCATAATGACCTCCTATATTAAGAAGTTTTAGTTTATTTAAGTATAGAATATATAAATATCTTTGTCAATGAAGAAAAACGACGGAAATTTGTTAAAAAATGTCCCTAAGTCAATATAAAAAAACCGTATTTTCTAAAAGATGTCGGTGAATGTCGCAAATTGACGCGTTATAATAAAGTAAAAGGAGGTGAAAAATATGCCAAAAATTTATTTAAGTCCCGCTTACCATAAGTGGAATCCTTGCTCTGTTGACGGCTGTGACGAAACAACTCACAACAATTTATATCTTGATGAATTGGAAAAATATCTTAAAGCCTGTAAGATAGAGTATAAAAGGGGAGCAAGACGGGTACCGAAATCAAACGAGAACAGTAATGCATTGCTCAGTCGCGCCGTAAGGGAATCTAACGAATTTTGCGCCGATATACATTACGTAAGCCATACCAACGCCCATAACGGTAACGTAAGAGGCTATAGACCTATAATTTATCCCGGATATGAGGATGCAAAAAGACTTGCCGATATTCTTATTTCTAAGCGTAAAGAAATTTATTCTTATCCCATTACCCTTAACACCCGTACGGATTTATATGAACTCAGAGCCACTAATGCTACCGCTTATTATGAAGAGCACGTTTTCCACGATAACAAAGAGGACGCTTTATGGTTTCATAATAATATGAAGCTTATTGCCAAAAAGACAGCAGAAGGCTTTTGTGAATATTTCGGTATTCCTTTCGTTGATATAAATGAAGAAAATAAAGCGAAAACCATTATAGATTTACTTTTAAAAGCAGTGGAGCTTTTAAAAGAATTATTTAAATTTTGAATTTGTGTATTGACATATACAGGGTACGTTGGTATAATTGTATACAATCAAAAGAAAGTGAGTGAAAATAATGCTCGAAATATCACCAAAAAGTAACCTTTTGGAATTGAAAAGCTATAAGTATTCTCTTCAGGACGTAGAGGAACCTAACTTATACAGAAACGTATATAATTATGAGGACGTACCGAAAATAGCATTCAACCACAGAAGAGTGCCTATGAGTATGCCTAAGGAAATCTGGATTACCGATACTTCTCTTCGCGACGGTCAGCAGTCGGTTGAACCCTATACCGTAAAGCAGATTGTTGATTTGTATAAATTGATGTCAAAGCTTGGCGGCCCTTACGGAATTATCCGTCAGACCGAATTTTTCGTATATAGTAAAAAGGATAGAGAGGCTCTTGAAAAGTGTAGAGAACTTGGGCTTAAATTCCCTGAAATCACCACCTGGATAAGAGCGAACAAGGAAGACTTTAAACTTGTTAAAGACCTTGGCATCAGAGAAACCGGTATTCTCGTTTCCTGTTCCGACTATCACATTTTCAAAAAACTTAAAATGACGAGAAAACAGGTAATGGAGCATTATCTTTCTGCAGTTGCCCTTGCTTTTGAAGCAGGAGTTATGCCCCGTTGCCACCTTGAAGATATAACCAGAGCAGATTTTTACGGATTTGTAGTACCCTTTGTAAACGAACTTATGAAAATGAGTCAGGATGCAGGTATTCCCGTTAAAATCCGTGCTTGTGATACTATGGGTTACGGTGTACCCTTTAGCGAGGTTGCACTGCCCCGAAGTGTGCCGGGGATTGTTTACGGTCTTCAGCACTATTCCGACGTTCCCAGCGAAATGCTTGAATGGCACGGTCATAACGACTTTTATAAGGCTGTTACCAACGCTTCAACCGCTTGGCTTTACGGTGCCTCTGCAGTAAACTGTTCACTTCTCGGTATAGGAGAGAGAACGGGTAATATTCCCCTTGAGGCAATGGTGCTTGAATATGCATCGCTCAGAGGCAGTCTTGACGGTATGGATACCACTGCTATTACCGAAATTGCCGAATACTTTAAAAATGAAATGGGATACGACATTCCGCCGATGACACCCTTTGTAGGCAGAAACTTTAACGTAACCAGAGCGGGTATTCATGCCGACGGTCTTTTAAAGGATGAGGAAATTTATAATATCTTTAATACCGAAAAGATTTTAGGCAGACGTCCTTCCGTTATGCTCAGCAAAACCTCCGGACTTGCAGGTATCGCTTATTGGATTAATGAAAATTATAAACTTAGCGGTGAAGAGGCTGTAGATAAGAGAAGCGACCTTGTTATTCGTCTTAAGGAATGGATAGATAAGGAATACGAGGACGGCAGACAAACAAGCCTTTCGAACGGTGAAATTGAAGAAAAAATCGAAGAATTTTCCAACGGAAAATTTAAAAGACTCTAAAAGGGGAAACCAATATGTTAGAACATAAAACCATATCCCTTGCAGATCAGGTTTTCGACCGACTTGAAGCAGATATTTTAAGCGGTAAATATAAGCGCGGAGAAATACTTACCGAACTTAAAATAAGCGATAATTTAGGTGTTAGCCGTACTCCCGTCAGAGAGGCGCTCCACCGACTTGCTGTTGAACATATTATTGAAGAAACGGCAAGAGGCTGTATTGTAGTAGGTATAAACGAAGACGATTTAAAGGATATTTACGAAATACGATGTGTGATTGAAGGAATGGCGGCTGAAAAGGCGGCGCTTCGCATAACCGACGAAGAACTTAACCGACTTTCCGAACTTGTTGATTTGCAGGAATTTTATTCTGTTAAAAAAGATGCGCACCATATAGAAAGCGTAGATAACGAGTTTCACGAACTTATATATAAATATTCGGGAAGCAACGTTTTATACAGCACACTTGTTCCTCTTCATAAAAAGATACAAAAGTATAGAAAAGCCGCTGTTGAAAACGAAATAAGAGCGGAACATTCGGTAGAAGAACACAGAGAAATTTTAAAAGCGCTGTCGTCAAAGGACGGGGCTTTGGCAAGAGAAAAAATGACCGAGCACGTTAAAAATGCTTACGCCAATATAATCAGTAAGGAGAACTAATAAAATGGGTCTTACCATAGCACAAAAAATCATAAAAGAACATTTAAGAAGCGGAGATATGACCGTCGGTAGCGAAATATCTCTTAAAATAGACCAGACCTTAACTCAGGATGCAACAGGCACAATGGCTTATCTTGAGTTTGAAACTATGGGTATCGACAGAGTAAAAACCGAAAAAAGCGTTGCTTATATCGACCATAATACGCTTCAGTCCGGCTTTGAGAATGCCGACGACCACCGCTATATTCAGTCGGTTGCCAAAAAGCACGGTATATACTTCTCCCGCCCCGGTAACGGTATTTGCCATCAGGTACATTTAGAGCGTTTCGGAAAGCCCGGTAAAACCCTTATCGGTTCCGATAGTCATACACCCACCGGTGGCGGTATAGGTATGCTTTCCTTCGGCGCAGGCGGTCTTGACGTTGCCGTTGCAATGGGCGGCGGAGCATATTTCATCACTATGCCTAAAATGTATAAGGTAAATCTTACGGGTAAATTAAATCCTTACGTTACCGCAAAGGACGTAAGCCTTGAAATTCTTCGCATTCTTTCGGTTAAAGGCGGTGTGGGCGCTATAATTGAATGGGGTGGCGAAGGTGTTAAAAACCTTTCTGTTCCCGAACGCGCAACCATTACCAATATGGGTACCGAGCTTGGCGCTACCACTTCTATATTCCCATCTGATGAAATTACGCGTGAATTTCTTAAAAAGCAGGGCAGAGAAGAGGATTATATTCCTCTTTCAAGCGACGAGGATGCAGTTTACGACAAAATTATTGATATAAATATGAGCGAACTCGAGCCTCTTATTGCCTGTCCTCACAGCCCCGATAATATCGTTACTGTGTCTTCTCTTAAGGGTACCAAGGTAGATCAGGTTTGTATCGGTTCTTGTACCAATTCATCCCTTTTCGATATGTTAAAGGTTGCCGCTATGCTTAAGGGTAAAACCATAAAAGAAAGTGTCAGTCTTTCGGTTTCTCCCGGCAGTAAACAGGTACTTACCATGCTTGCCGACTGCGGTGCGCTTTCCGATATTATAGCCAGCGGAGCAAGAGTTCTGGAATGTGCTTGCGGACCCTGTATCGGTATGGGCTTTTCTCCCAACTCCGCAGGTGTTTCACTTCGTACCTTTAACCGTAACTTCGAAGGCAGAAGCGGTACCGCCGACGGAAAGGTATATCTTGTTTCCCCCGAAACCGCTGTTGCGGCTGCTCTTACGGGCGAAATTACCGACCCAAGACTTATGGGTGAGGAAATCAAAGTAACCATGCCCGAAAGCTTTCTTATTAACGATAGCGCGGTGGTTGAACCTGCACCCGAAAACGAGGCTAAGGATTTAGAAATACTAAGAGGCCCCAACATCAAAAAATTCCCCGATGCCCGTCCTCAAAATGATAGCCTTTCTGCTGAACTTGTTTTAAAGGTTGGCGATAATATTACAACCGACCATATTATGCCTGCAGGCGCAAAAATACTTCCTTACCGTTCCAATATTCCTTATCTCAGTCAGTTCTGCTTCGGCGTTTGCGATAAAACCTTCCCCGAAAGAGCGCTTAAAGCAGGCGAAAGCTTTATTCTCGGCGGTTCCAACTACGGTCAGGGCTCATCCCGTGAACACGCAGCTCTAGTGCCCATGTATCTCGGCGTGAGAGTGGTAATTGCAAAGAGCTTTGCGAGAATTCATATTGCAAACCTTATTAATGCGGGAATTATGCCCGTTACACTTTCAAATCCCGACGATTATGAAAAATTAAATCAGGGCGATTCTTTAAGCCTTTCTGATATTTTCAGTGGTATGGATAAGGGAGAAATGACCCTTAAGAATAATACTACAGGGGAAGAAGTTTTACTTTCCTGCTCCTTTACCGAAAGACAAAAAGCGATCCTTAAAGCAGGCGGTCTTCTCGCTTTTGTAGCCAAGGAATCATAATTTTATATAATTTATCTAAATCCCATACGAAAAGTGTTTTTGTATGGGATTTATTTTATATAATATATAAAAATATTTTTATAGTGTTGACTTATTGCTTATTTAATAATAAAATATAAAAGGAAGGATATTCTTAAAAGGAGAATTAACGTGAAAAAGATAATTTCGTTTATTTTAAGTATTGTTTTACTTTTTTCTGTTGTTTCATTAAATGTTTCTGCTCAGCAGGAGGTTGATGATTACAAGAGTCGTTTGCTTAATGGTATTCGCGATATGGAAACCGTTATAGACTTGTCAGAATATAAGGTTTCTGTAGAAGATGTTCAGAATTATGTATCATTTGTATTTCATCAATATCCGGAATATTATTATTTGAATGGAATTACAGGTGGAGAGAAGACTCAGGACGGTAAGGTAAAAAGCCTTAATTTCGGCTACGATAGGGCGAAAAAGCAGATGCTTGAAGAACGCGCTTTTATGGAGGCAGAAACCGATAAGGTTATAAATAAAATAGGAAAAAATTGGACTGAGGCTCAAAAGGCACTTTACGTTCACGATTGGTTAGACGTTAACTTTATGTACGATTACGACCTTTTCGAAGCTCCCGGCACTGAAAACCACGATATAGTTGGTTTTTTAAGAGATAAACGTGGCGTTTGTCAAAGTTACGCCTATACCTTTATGTACGTTATGCATCGTCTTGGTATGAATGCTTACTACGTTGTAAGCGAAAAAGATACTCATGGTTGGAACGTAGTTCAGATTGACGGTAACTGGTATCACGTTGACGTTACTAATGACGACCCTATTTTAGGTTATGATTATCATTACGATTACGTAGGTGAAGTAAGACACGATAAATTTCTTCTTTCTGACAGCGAAATTGTTGCTGACGGCTCTCATGACGATTTTTACATTCCTGAGGTTGAAGGAATAGTATGTGGAGAATATAAAGGCAACGATTCCTGGAGAACCGCTACCACCGCCGTACATAAAGTAGGGGATTATTGGTATTATCTTGATAACAGCAAGGACGCAGGCGGTTTTATTCGTACTAAAGATTTCAAAACAACCGAGAAACTTATGGATATCGGTTACTATGTTGAAGATTGGGGCTTTCACGGTTGGGTGAACGGCAATAGTGTTCAGGGCGGTTATTTTGCAGGTATGTTTGAATATAACGGTCACCTGTTCTTTAATACCGAAACTAATATTTACGTATATGACAGCCACCATAACGTGTTTAAGGCGCTTCCTATAGACACTCCTGAAGGTAAAGTTTATTACGGTCTTAATATGGATGGCAAAAAAATTACCTATCTTGCAAGCGGTGTAAGTCTTGCAAGCGGTGTGGTAGAAGGCTCCTATACGTTAGGAGTGGAAATTTTACATCTTTCTACCGATTGGGAAATTATAAAACAACCTACCGAAACAGAGGAAGGCTTAAAGGTTAAATATTGCTTCTTCTGTGCCGATGTTGTGGAGGAGCAGACTATTCCTTCACTTAGTGATTTCGTTTTGGGCGATGCCAACGGTGACGGTAAATCTGATACTGTTGATCTTGCTGTATTAAAACTTGCTTTAGCGGGCTTAGGCGAACAACTTGGACTCAGTATGGATTTTGACGCTAACGGTAAAATAGATACCGTTGACCTTGCAAATCTTAAACTAAAATTAGCGGGATTGAGTGAGAAATGAAGATTAATAAAATAATTTCTTTATTAGTGGCGATGTTTTTGATAGTGGCAACCATTCCTGCCTTAAACGTATCGGCGGCAGTTTCTCTATCAACAAAAGAACAACTATTTATAAATGCGGTTTTAAACGGCGATTCGTCTCTTAATTTAAGCGGATATAAAATGACCGTTAACCAGCTTAACGAGGCTGAAAAGAAACTTTTATACCTCCATCCGGAAGTATGGCATTATTATTCAAACTGTAACTATAATTATTCGGGGAATTACGTTACCAAGATTACTTCGTTTAACTATAAAAACGGTTATACAAAATCAAGTATCAAGTCAAGCCTTAAAGAAATTGAAGATTTAACAAATCCGATTTTTGCCGGAATTAAATATGGATGGAGTGACGTGGAAAAGGCACTTTATTTTCACGACTATATATGCGTAAATTATTATTATGATAATGAAATTTACGGAATACGTGAAAATGCAAACTTTCATATGTATGAACTTCTTACAGAAGGAAAGGGCGTTTGTCAGTCCTATTCGTTTTTGTATAAATATCTGCTTGACAGAGTTGGCATTGAAAACTACGTCGTTGTTAGTGATATTAAGGACAGCGACCACGCGTGGAACGTTGTCAATATTGGAGGTAAATGGTATCACGTTGATGTTACCTACGGTGATCCCATTATTGCAAAAAACAAGGACGTAACATTAGATTTTTACGGTCAGGTTGAACATAATTATTTTTTACTTTCTAATAGTCAGATAAACGACGGAAATCACAACAATTGGTATAATCCGCTTGGAACAAATCCTGTTTGTGTAGATTATACGGGCGGTGAACTTTGGCAAAATGCTGATTCCGCTATAGTTTATGAAAACGGATATTGGTATTATCTTGACTATGATGCAGGTGGACTTGTCAGAACTGACGATTTTTCAAGATATACTTATCTTGCATCATTAGAAAATAAATGGTATAAGGGCGGCAATAAAAATAGTTGGTATTACGGGTATTATTCCGGTATTGCAGCCTATAACGGACGTATTTTCTATACAGATTCCTATAGAATTTATTCCTATGATATAGCAAATCATAATGTAGATCAGATAGCCTATCTGAATACCATGGAAAACGGTTCGTTTTTTGGATTTGTTATGAATGGGAAGGAAATGAATCTGCTTATAACTAAGGATATTTTTAATTATTATACAAAGGGAAATTATTCTATGGAAAAGTATGTCCTTTGTAATGGCGGTCATGGTGATTTTGCCGCTTGGCGAGTATTAGGAAATGGAAAGATATACAACTGTTCTATTTGTGGCGCCGTTTTTGATTTTACCGATGAAATTTCGGGTGATGCTGACGGAAACGGAAAAGTAGATACTGTTGATCTTGGTGCGTTAAAACTTGCTTTGGCGGGGGTGTCGAGTTGTAAGGCACTGGCTGATATGGATAAAAACGGTGTTGTAAATACCACCGACCTTGCAAATCTTAAATTAAAACTGGCGGGAATAAAGGGATAAAAACAGCGGGACAGGTGTAACTGTCCCGTTTTAATGCGGAAAGGAAGAATTTTCGTGACTAAAGCAAAAACTCTTGATATGACTACAGGCCCTTTTTTAAAGAAGATACTGTTGTTTGCGGTTCCCATAATAATTTCGGGACTTCTTCAGCTTCTTTTTAATGCTGCCGATACCGTTATAGTCGGTAAGTTTTCTGCTGACGGCGACTTTGCTGTTTCTGCCGTTGGCTCTACCGCTTCGCTTATTAATGCGCTTGTTGCCTTGGCAATGGGTCTTGGAAACGGTTCGGGTGTTGTGGTTGCTCAAAACGTAGGTGCGAAAAACAGCGAAGCAGTAAAGAAAACGGTACATACTTCGATGCTTTTGTCAGTAATTCTCGGAGTGGCTATCGGAGCAGTGGGCTTTTTCTGCGCTTCTCCCTTACTCAGATTAATGAATGCTCCCGATGAAGTAATAGGGCTGGCAGCCCTTTACGTTAAAATTTACTTTCTCGGACTTCCCGTTCAACTTATTTATAATTTCGGAAGCGCAATTTTACGTTCTATAGGCGACACGACGCGTCCTCTTATATTTTTGGGTATTGCAGGCGTATTGAACGTTGGTCTTAACATTTTGTTCGTTGTCGGTTTTAATATGAGCGTGGCAGGTGTTGCTTTGGCTACGGTTATTTCACAGACCGTTTCGGCAGCGCTTGTGGTTATTTATATGAAAAAGCAGAATAACGATTGCCGACTTTATATCAAAGACCTTAAAATACATACAAAATCTTTAACTCAAACCCTTTATATAGGTATTCCTGCAGGACTTCAGGGTATGATATTCTCGGTTTCCAATACCATTTTGCAGGCTACTATAAATACCTTTGGTCCTCTTGCTATGGCGGGAAGCGCCGCCGCAACAAGCGTTGCAAACTTTATATTTATTCCTATGAACTCGATTCACCATGCTTCCACGTCCTTTATCGGACAGAATACCGGAGCTAAAAAGATAGAACAGATAAAAAAACTTATTTTTATGCTTAACGGTATAGCAATGGCAATGGGCGTTGTGCTCACAATTCCCATAGTGATATACGGAAAATTTTTCCTCGGGATTTTTACAAGTACCGAAGAGGCGATAATTTACGGCTATACGCATTTGGTTGTGCTTTGCGTTCCTTATTTTATCTGTGGCGCAATGGACGTAACGGTAGGCTGTATAAGGGGTATGGGTACTTCTCTTGCTCCTATGCTTGTATCAATATTCGGTGTGTGCGGATTCAGATTTTTGTGGATATGGGTTATTTTCCCATTTATAAAAGGAATGGTGGAAAACAGTTATCAGCAGTATTTCTTCCTGTTTTTAAGCTATTTTATAAGTTGGGCTATAACCTTGACTCTACAGGTGATTATCTGTATAAAAACCTATAAAAAGCTTAAACTTAAATATACGTAAAAAGAAAAAGAGCAATCCGTACGGATTGCTCTAAATTCTAATCTTAAAGAATTAACTTTCTTAGATTGCGCGTGTAACCTTTCCGGAACGCAAGCAACGGGTGCAAGCGTATATACGACGCGGAGAACCATCAACGATAGCTTTTACTCTCTTAACGTTGGGCTTCCAGGTACGGTTGGTACGTCTGTGAGAGTGGGAAACTTTAATACCGAAAGTAATTTCTTTGCTACAGATATCACATTTAGCCATGCGTTAAGCACCTCCTTCAGAATTTCGCTATAGCGATTTTTACATTAGCAAAGGTTATTATAGCAGAAAGTATTTAAAAAAGCAAGTGTTTTTTTATAAATATAATAAGTCGTTGAAATTCAAACCTTTTTGTGCTATAATTTTAAAGCAAAATATAATTGCGTTTGTAGCTCAGCTGGATAGAGCACTGCCCTCCGACGGCAGGTGTCGGCGGTTCGAATCCGTTCAAGCGCGCCAAACGAAAATCCGTTCTCGTAAGAGGACGGATTTTTGTTTGTATTATTCACTATTCATTTTTCATCATTCATTATTCATTAACAGGGAACGGAATTTCGAATGAATAATGAAAAATGAAGTCGCACGGCTAACGAATAATGAATAATTTCGGTGTCGGCTTTGCCGACAAATTATAAATAATATGTAGGATTTCGAACACATAGCTCAAAAAAATAAAAGGGCATCGAATTTGTGCTCCCTTTCCAAGTACAAAAAGCACCATCGCGGTGCTTTTTGTCTTTGGAATACTAAAATTTACCGCTGTCTATAAGAAGTTTTATTTTCAGTATTGCCGCCTGTGTTTTAGCGTCTTTGATTTCACCACTCAGTATCATTTCTACGGCTTTTTCTAAAGGAACTTTTTCTACCTCTAAAAATTCGTCTTCGTCGGGGTTAAGTTCGCCAAACTCCAGTCCCTTGGCGCCGTACATCCATATTATTTCTCCGCAATATCCGGGAGAAGGATAAAGTTGGCCTAAATCGATATATTCTTTAGCCGTAGCGCCCGTTTCTTCTTTAAGTTCGCGTTTACCCGTGGTAAAGGGTTCTTCGCCAATATCCTTTTTTCCTGCGGGAATTTCCAAAACAACCTCGCTATAGGGATAACGGTACTGTTTTACCATTAAAACTTCGTTATTGTCGGTCAACGGCACAACGCAAACACCACCGGGGTGCTCAATGAATTCTCTGCCCGCTTCACTGCCGTCGGAGGGCAGTGCTCTATCCAGCTGAGCTACAAACGCAAATTTGTGTTAAAAAACTTTATTTTGTGCTAATGAATATTTAAAAAGTCCATTTACTAAGAAAATTGCACATTATAAAATGATAAAGTAGCAAATTAACTGCGGCATACTTTAATTAATACAGAAGTAATTATAATCTTGATGGAGGAAAAACTAATGAAAAAACGAAAAACAAGCTTTATTAAAACAGTGGCTACGGTTTGTGCGGCGGTGCTATTGTTTTGCGTGCTTTACTTGCCTTGTGGTTTTGCTTTTGCAGAAAATTCCGAAAGTGGTGAAGTTTCTGTTACTTTTGTTGATGCATTAAATAACAACACCGTAACTGTAAAGGGGGCAGAGGGCGAATTGCTCAAATTCCCTTCAGACCCTGTTGACCAAAACAATAAACAGTGGTTTTTAGGCTGGTATACCGATGAAACCTATACCACCGAATATACTGCAGATAAATTCGGTAACGGTGATATTACTCTTTATGCGTACTGGAAGTCGGAAATTCCGGGTCTTACCCAGGATTTTGAAAATTATGACAAAGACCAATACGAAATTGAAGTAAAGAGTGGTGCAAAGCAAAAGAATAACCGCCTTTATTTTGGTGATATGTTTTCAAAAGTAAGCGACGTAACCTATAATAACAGCGGTTATGCCGTTAAGCTTGATTGGGACAGCACTATGGTAAAGGACCCCGACGATGAAAACACCTATAACGCTGCCAATCGCCATAAGCAGTCTGATATGAAGGTTTGGCTTGGCAACGGACTTAATAATAACGAGCATTACGTTGCTACCATTCACTATAAAGCAGAAAAAGCCGGTGCGGATTTCAGGTTTATTATGGTATCCGCTTCGATTAATAACATTTGGACCGGTATGGTTGCTTACGGAGATAATTCCGCAAATAATATTAAAGCCGGCAGCGTAACAGGCGAATGGCAAACTGCTACGGTAGATTTTACCACTAATTTTAACGGTAAAAATGATTATATGTATTTCCTTACAAAATTTGAGGAAAACAAGGATATGGTTATTTATATTGACCATATTGAAATAGCAGCTTTTTCCCAGCCGTATGAATCGGTTGTTGCGGTTTATCCGAATAACGGCGAACAAACTATTATACTAAAGGGCAACAGGGGAGATAAAATTGAACTCCCAAAGCTTACCAACAAAAACGGTGCGGAATTTTTAGGCTATTATGCCGATGAAAATTTAGAAAGCGAATTTGCTAAAACTGTTTTTGAAAGAAATGCAATTAACGTATATGTAAAATGGAGTGTTCCCCCTATAAGCTTTGGCGATTATCCTTATGATACTTCGGTTACCGGTATTTTTGGCTGTACCTTTAAAATTAAAAACGAAGAAAAAGCAGGCTATGACGATGATTATGCACTGCATTTCAGATTTATAGGCGATGAACCATACAGTTATAAATCCGACGGAACGGTAGATAAATACGTTTATCAGCGTGCTAAAGAATATACCAACGTAGCAAAGCTTACCACCGTAAGTCAGGGAAAAACTTATTTAATAACCTATTATTATAAGCAGATTTCTTCAAGTTCCGATGTAACGTTTAGTATTATTACCGCCAATTCGGGCAACGTTTGGGCACCCAATAGTATTGCGTTATATGATACTACTTCTGTTAAAGTTCCGGCAGGGGAAAATGGCGAATGGCAGAAAGTTTCGGTACTTTTTGAAACCGATTTAAAAGAAGACATCAGCAAAAACAATGGTTTATATTTGCGTGCTATAGTAAGTAATGCTTCTATGGAAACTAAATGCAATGTTTTGATAGATAGAATTGTTATAGATGAAGTTATAGACGATGTAGTTATTTTCAATGGTAACGATGAAGGTGTGGCTACACAGTACGTAATAGGCAAAGCAGGCCAAACTTTGGAAATTCCCACCATTACTAACGGTAAAAAGGAATTTTTAGGTTGGTTTACCAATAAAGAATGTACCGTTCTTTTTGAAAGTACAACAATTCCTGCAGGAATTACTACAGTTTACGCCAAATGGGGAGCAGCTCCCATGGCGTTTGATAATTATCTGTTTGATACCTCTAATACGGGTATTTTCGGTTGTACATTTAAAATTAAAAAGGATAAGAATATAGGCTTTGATGACGACTATGTATTGCAGTTTGATTTTGAAGGTGATAAACCCTATAGCTATAACGCAGACGGTTCGGTTAATTACTATATTTACCAGCGTGCAACCCAGCGTACTAACGTAGCAAAAATCGGTACCGCAAAGAGCAATACGCTTTATAAACTTACCTTTAATTATAAGCAGGTTGGTTCAAATTGCGATATTTCTATTTTCCCTGCAACCGGACATAGCAGTAATATTTGGGGCAACGGATACGTTGAATATACTTCTTCTGCTACTACTGTTACAGCAGGTGAAAACGAAAGCTGGAAAAATGCAACGGTTTACTTTAAAACAGATGTTTTAGAGGGAAATACTAACGGATTGTACTTTAAAGTAAACGTTTTAAAAGCTACAATGGAAACAAATTGCAATGTGTACATAGATGACGTTTTTGTTGAAGAAATAACCGACCCGTACGTATTCTTTGAACTTCAAAACGGAGAAAATGCCGTGTTTGTAAGCGGTAAAGCAGGGGGAAATATAGTGACTCCCCAGGTGCCCGTAAGCTTTGGGAAGGCATTTAAGGGCTGGTTTACCGATAAGGAATGTACTATTCCTTTTGATGAAACAGTTTTTGCCGACAATACCGCAATTACCGTTTATGCAGGCTATACCAATTCAAGCGTAGTTAACTATAACTTTGAAAATTATACCATTCCTTATAAAAACGAGGTTGGAAATCTTAATTTAAGGCAGGACTCCCAAATTGTTAAAACCGATAAAGCATATTCGGGAAATACCGTTATTGAATATGACAGAACAAGGGAGTTTAACACCGCTTATTCTTATCACGCTGTAGCTTATGGCGATGAAATATTTAATATAAGCAAAGATGAAATTTACGTTATCAGCGTTAAGTATAATATTGTGAAAAAGATTTCTGCTAATTTGATTATTTCGGTATCTACAGGCAATTATCAAAACTTCTGGTCCAACATTGTTGACGCAGATGCGGCAATAATACCTGCTACTGCACAGAATAACGTGTGGAAAACAGCCAATTTTGTGTTTGACGGAAAGCAGGTAACTGCAGAAAATTGCAGCTCTTTGTTTGTTAACGTAAAAGGCGGCGATGGTGGCGTTGTTTGGATAGATGACGTTACCGTTAACATTGTACCAAAAGGTCAAACTGCGGTTGTTATTGATAACGATGGAAGTAAAGACATTCCTACTGTTTTAATGGGTAAAAAAGGTGCTTCATTTGCAAATAAACTTCCAAAATCGCCAAAAATGGAAAATAAATTCTTTAAAGGATATTTTGTACTTGGAACAGACAATTCTTATTCAAAACTTGAAGTGGAGAATATGACGTTTGGCGACAAACCGTATACAATATATGCGCGTTTTGTGAATTTAAAGGTTAGCCAGGGATTCGAAGAAGAATACGTAGAAATTGCTCAAGGTTTTGACGTATCCACCATTTATGACTTTGACTACGAAATTTACGATAGTTATGCTGAAGGTAACAGTAAAGATAACGTAACAGAAGGAAAATATTCTTTACACAGAAAAGGTAATTCGTTGTATCTTGAAAACTCTATACTCTTTACTAATTCTAATCCCATTGTGGAAAGTGAACGTTATAGGATTTCCTTTGATATTAAGGTGGGCAAACATCTGCATACCGAAGGCGCCGTAAAGATTGTTTCTTGCAAAAACCCTTATTATGCTTGGGACACTATGGGTGATTATTACGCAGTTGCTCCTATTGCCGATATAGCTGACGGCAACTGGCACAGAGTATCTTATGTATTTAATTCGGTAGAAGCATTCCTTAGTATTCAAACACCGGGTTACGTGGAATTATTTATTGATAACGTAACAGTAGAGTTAATTACCGACGATACACCGGTATCTACACCTTTCACTTATACCGATTACGTTCAAAGAAGATTGGACGAAAACGGTAAAGAAATTACCAAATCTATTGCAGGATTGGATATTTCCACAATTATTGCCACTTCTGCTGAAGAAGTTTCACCGTATTTTGTTTACGGATTAATTGGCAGCGGTGCAGTAGTTGTTATAATAATTGGTGTAGTTGTAATTTTACTTATTAAAAAATTCAAAAAGAAAAAGAATAATGCTTAAGAAAGGAAGGTGTTTGTTATGAAAATCAAAAGAATTACAGTATTAATGATTGTTACTTTTATGATTTTTGCACTTGTTGGTTGCAGTGCGGCAGCGCCTATTCCTTACGGCATTAATGAAGAAGGCTATTTTAATTATGCTATAATACGTAGCGAAGAAAGCAAGAATACGGAGATGCAGGAAGCTTTAAAAACTCTGCGTAATACTATTAAGGATAGCTTGAAGTGCAAAGTTTTAAATATGATTGATACTGCCCGAGAAGATACAGATAATAACTTGGAAATTCTTTTGGGCAATACTAACCGTCCCGAATCGGCACAAGCACTTAAAATGCTTACTGATAACCGTGTAAATTACGTTATGGACTTTATTGTAGTGGTTATCGGTGATAAAATTTGTATTCAGGCAGCAAGCAACGCTATAGTTGCCGATGCTACAATGTGGTTTGCACAAACGTTTTGTACAAATGCAGAAAGCTGGGCTAAACTTAACAGTGAATACTGCTTTATATACGAGCATAAGTACGATGAAACCATTTCCACTGTAAATAAAAACAATTTAGGTAACTATTCTATAGTTATGCCCCGCCAAATTACCTACCTTGTGGGTATGAATGCTGAAAAAATTGCAGACCATCACAAGCTAAACGGTTATAATATGGATATTTTTGAAGATATTGATGCCGAGCTTACTTATGAAATTTTAATAGGCGACTGTAACCGAGAAGCTTCCAAAGCCGTAAAGGTTGAAGGCGATAATTACGTTATAAAGGTAGTTGGCAATAAAGTTATTATAAAAGGCGGAAGCGACCTTGCTACCTGGAAAGCTACTCAATTCTTCTATGAAGAAATTACCCAAGCCGACCGTACTAAACGAGGATTTAATTGGTCTGACGGTTATACCATAAACGGAAAATACGATGCGGCAGAAGAAAATGCCTATACTCTTAACTGGTATGATGAATTTGAAGGCAGTGAAATCGACCGCAACAAATGGGGCGATTACAAAACAGAGTCAACCGAGGGATTTTGGGAGGCTTCTTGTTTGGGCGGTACCTGTTACTGGCAGGATATGGACGGAAATACCTATAAGGGTAAAAAAGGCGGATATAAAGAAAGACAGCTCTTATATCAAAGTGACGGAAATCTCCATTTGGGAACTACTATAATCAGTGACGTTGACTTTATGGGAAGCCAGATTTCGTCCTATTGGACAATGTCTTTCCGTTACGGACTAATGGAAATAAGGGCAGATTTGGGCGGAACACCCGCTGCTACTTCTCTTTGGTTTAATGGTGCTACTACCGGTTCCACAGCTTTTGAAGAACGTTTCGGTCAGCAGCATAGAGTTGCTATGACCGAAGTGGATATTCTGGAAAACTTTGGTTATGACCATTATTATGCATCTTGTATTCATAAATGGTGGACCAACTACGATTCTACCGGACGTGTAAACGGTTCGGGACATAAATCTATGGACGGTGATGCACTTTACGGCCCCAATAGCGTAAATAGTAAAAAATTAACGTATAACACCGAAAAATACGGTGATATGCTTACCAGCGATTACAGACTTTTCAGTATGTACTGGGATGAATATGGTATTACTTTCGCTTTTGACGGCAGAAAATACTGTCATTATGATTTTGCCGATAATCAGTCTGTAAGTACACATTGTCTTATGAACTATATCATTATGCGTTGCAGAATGGGTGGATCTACTTACGGTGTTACCTATGATAAATCTGAACATACTGAATTTGAAGAAACTTTAGTTGATTACGTAAGAGTATACCAGTCTACAAAAGATAACTGCCAAATGATTACCGCCTGGCCACAGCATCAGGAAAGCGGCACTTCGAAAATTTTCTATCCCGAACACGATAACGGCAACACTTATTAAAGCAACAAAAAACAGGTTGATTATTCAACCTGTTTTTTTATAACTAAAATTTACCGCTGTCTATAAGAAGTTTTATTTTCAGTATTGCCGCCTGTGTTTTAGCGTCTTTGATTTCGCCGCTCAGTATCATTTCTACTGCTTTTTCTAAAGGTACTTTTTCTACCTCTAAAAATTCGTCTTCGTCGGGGTTAAGCTTGCCAAACTCCAGTCCCTTGGCACCGTACATCCATATTATTTCTCCGCAATATCCGGGGGAAGGATAAAGTTCGCCTAAATCGATATATTCTTTAGCCGTAGCGCCCGTTTCTTCTTTAAGTTCGCGTTTACCCGTGGTAAAGGGTTCTTCACCAATATCCTTTTTTCCTGCGGGAATTTCCAAAACAACCTCGCTATAGGGATAACGGTACTGTTTTACCATTAAAACCTCGTTTTTATCGGTAAGGGGCACAACGCAAACACCGCCCGGGTGGGTGATATATTCTCGGGATGCCTTATTTCCGTCGGGAAGAAGAGCAACGTCTTTTTTTACGGTGATTATTCTGCCTTTAAATACAGTTTCGCTTGTTAGTGTTTTTTCTTCTAAATTCATAAATCGGTTCCTTTCGTGTTTTATATTAAAAATATACCAAAATTAATTTGATTAATCAAGGAATAATAAAAAATATCTTTATTTATTAATAAAATTATGGTATAATTTATAAAAAATTAATAGGAGAAGGAAAATGAAAATCAAAGATAATATATATTACGTTGGCGTAAACGACAAAGAAATAGATTTGTTTGAGGGACAGTATATCGTTCCGAACGGTATGGCTTACAATTCTTACGTTTTAATGGATGACAAAATTGCGGTTATGGATTCTGTTGACGGCAGATTCGGAAACGCGTGGATAGAAAATATAAAAAATACTTTGGGCGATAAAACACCCGACTATATAATTGTTCAACATATGGAGCCCGACCATTCATCAAGCCTTATGCTTTTTGCTAAGACTTATAAAAATGCTACTTTTGTTGCATCAAGCAAAGCCTTTACCATGATGAAAAATTTTTACGGCAACGATTTTGCTGACAGACGAATAGTTGTGAAGGATGGGGATACACTAAATCTCGGTAGCCTTACCCTTAACTTTGTTGCCGCTCCAATGGTACATTGGCCTGAGGTTATGATGACCTATGAAAGCGCCACCAAAACTCTTTTTTCTGCCGACGGCTTCGGAAAATTCGGCGCGCTTGACGCTGACGAGGACTGGGCTTGCGAAGCAAGAAGATATTATTTCGGTATTGTAGGCAAATACGGTATTCAGGTGCAAATGGTGCTTAAAAGGGTTGCTGATATTGAAATTGAAACCATCTGCCCCTTGCACGGACCTATTTTAAGTGAAAATTTAGGCTATTATCTTGACCTTTATAACACTTGGTCTTCTTATGGAACCGAAAGCGAAGGCGTAGTTATTGCCTATACCTCGGTTTACGGAAATACTAAAAAAGCGGTTGAACTTTTAGCAGAAGAACTTAAATTAAACGGTCACGAAAAGGTGGTTGTCAACGACCTTGCCAGAAGTGATATGGCAGAATGTGTTGAGGATGCCTTCCGTTACGGTAAAATTGTTCTTGCTACCACTACCTATAATAATGACATTTTCCCCTTTATGAAGGAATTTATAAATCATTTGACCGAACGTAATTTCCAAAATAAAAAAATCGGTATTATTGAAAACGGCACTTGGGGACCCAATGCTTCAAGAGTTATGAAGGGAATGCTTGAAAATTGCAAAAACCTTACCTTCTGCGAAAACGAAGTTAAGATTTTATCGGCTGTTAACGAAGAAAATATAAACGCTATAAAAGCTCTTGCAAAAGAACTTTAATATATTTATAAGGAGTAATTTTAATGAAATACGTATGCGATGCTTGCGGTTGGATTTACGACGAGGAAAAGGGCGATGCTGATTTAGGTATTGAGCCCGGCACCAAATTTAAGGATTTACCCGAAGACTTTGAATGTCCTCTCTGCGGTGTAGGTAAGGATATGTTCATCGCACAAGAATAAAACAAAAAACTCGTTCAGTCAACCTGAACGAGTTTTTGACTTTTCACTGATTAAATTTCAAAATCAAGACAGCTTCTTGTGGCTGTAAAGGGACGAACGAAGGTATCGGCTACAAAAACGTGTTCGGGATGAACTGCATAGCCTTTTAATGCCGCTTCACTTACAAAGGAAGAGTCGAGCATTAAATCTGCATTTGAGGAAGCAAGACCGTCGGTATATACTTTAATTTCGGTAAGTCCGTCGATTTTGCCCATAAGTCCTTCAAGATTTTCCTTAATATTCTTTTTAATTTTTGCTTTTTCAGTTTCTTCGCACTCTTTAAGAGTCCATAAAATAATATGTTTTATCATATTTATCACCTCGTAAAAAGTATAACATATTTAATAAAAAATGCAAAGACTATATTTTGAGATTTGTTAATATTTTTTTTAATTTTTTTGATAAAAAATATTGAAAAATTATACTCAATTTAGTATAATAAATTGTTGTAAAGGGCAAGGTATAGAAATCTACCTCCCAACCGGAAAGGAAAATTTTTATGAACACAAAAGAACGCAGAGTGGGTACAGTTTCCCGCGGTATTCGTTGTCCGATTATAAGAGAGGGCGACGATCTTGCAAAAATAGTTGCAGACAGCGTACTTGAAGCAGCAGAATTTGAAGGCTTTGAACTCAGAGATCGCGACGTAATTTCTATGACTGAATCTATAGTTGCTCGTTCTCAGGGTAACTATGCAGACGTAAACGATATTGCGGCTGATATCAAGGCTAAATTCGGGGATGAAACCGTTGGTGTTATTTTCCCAATACTTTCCCGTAACCGTTTTTCCATTTGCCTTAAGGGTATTGCAAGAGGAGCAAAGAAAATTGTTCTTATGCTTAGTTACCCTTCTGATGAAGTTGGTAACTCCCTTGCTACCTATGACCTTATTGATGCCGCAGGAATTAATCCTTATTCCGACGTTTTGTCGCTTGAGCGCTATCGCGAAGTTTTCGGCGTACAAAAACTTGAATTTACCGGCGTTGACTACGTTCAGTATTACGGCGATTTAATTAAGGCAGAAGGCTGTGAGGTTGAAATTATCTTCGCTAATCAGCCCAAGGCAATTCTTGATTATACTAAATACGTTCTTACCTGCGATATCCATACCAGAGTAAGAACCAAGAGAATCTTAAAAGAAGGCGGAGCAGTTAAGGTGTTCGGTCTTGACGAAATTCTCAATGCACCCGTTAACGGTAGCGGTTGCAATGAAAAGTACGGTCTTCTCGGTTCTAATAAATCTACCGAAGAAAAGATTAAACTTTTCCCGAGAGAATGTAAAGATTTGGTTCTCGACGTACAAAAACGCATTAAGGATGCAACAGGCAAAAACGTAGAGGTTATGGTTTACGGCGACGGCGCATTTAAGGATCCTCAGGGTAAAATCTGGGAACTTGCCGACCCCGTTGTATCTCCTGCATTTACCGACGGCCTTATCGGTACTCCCAATGAATTAAAACTTAAATATCTTGCAGATAACGATTTTAAGGATTTATCAGGACAGGCTCTTAAGGATGCTATCAGCGAAAGTATCCGTAAGAAAGACGGCAGCAGCCTTGTAGGTAATATGGCAGCTCAGGGTACTACACCTCGTCAGCTTACCGACCTTATAGGCTCCCTTTGCGACCTTACCAGTGGTTCGGGCGATAAGGGTACTCCCGTAGTTCTCGTTCAGGGCTATTTTGATAACTATACCAACTAAAGGGTGATATATATGGAAACTTGTTTAAGACCCGAAAATATGGCTCGTATCACTAATTTTGAACTTGCCAATGCATTTATTGAAGAACAGATTAAAGAGGTTCGCGCTCAGGTAGGCGATAAAAAGGTGCTTCTCGCTCTTTCCGGCGGCGTTGACTCTTCCGTTGTTGCCGCGCTTCTTATTAAGGCTATCGGCAAACAACTGGTATGTGTTCACGTTAACCACGGCCTTATGCGTAAGGACGAAAGCGAAAACGTTATAAAAATCTTCAGAGAAGAACTTGATGCTAACCTTATTTACGTTGATGCTACCGACCGCTTCTTAGATTTACTTGCAGGCGTTAGTGAACCCGAAAAGAAAAGAAAAATTATCGGCGCAGAGTTTATTAACGTATTTGCTGATGAAGCAAGAAAACTTGAAGGTATTGAATATCTTGCGCAGGGTACTATTTACCCCGATATTTTAGAAAGCGTTAAACAGGCAGAAGGTAAAAAGGCTGTTAAGTCCCACCATAACGTTGGCGGACTTCCCGAAGACCTTAACTTTAGCCTCGTTGAACCTATTAAACTTCTTTTTAAAGACGAAGTAAGAGTTGTTGGTGAAGCATTAGGTCTTCCTCATGCAATGGTTTACCGTCAGCCGTTCCCCGGCCCCGGTCTTGGCGTTAGATGTCTTGGCGCAATTACCCGTGACAGACTCCATGCTTTAAGAGAAGCAGACGCAATTTTAAGAGAAGAATTCGATAAATGCGGCCTTGCTGAAAAGGTATGGCAGTATTTCGTTGTTATTCCCGATATTAAAAGCGTTGGCGTAAAGGATGAAAGCCGTTATGAAGGATGGCCCGCAATTATCCGCGCCGTAAATACCAAAGACGCAATGAGCGCTACTATCGAAGAAATTCCCTATAGCGTTCTCCATAAAATCACCGCCCGTATCACAAGCGAAGTGGACGGTATCAACCGCGTACTTATGGACCTCACCCCCAAACCCGTCGGCACTATAGAGTGGGAATAGTAGTCACTACCCCGAAAACCCTTATTTTACAAGGGTTTTCGGGTTTCTTTTTTTGCCGAAGTACACGAAAAGTACACGGCAGGTACATAAGAAACCTT
>SVPZ01000026.1 GCA_015065605.1 Oscillospiraceae bacterium
TGGAATAAAAGGCGAAAAGCCGTGGTAATGCTGACGCATACCACGGCTTTTTAACACATTAGAACGCAAAAATTTGCTTTTTTAGGCATTTTATCCCTAAGAACAACTCCCGTTATGCAGAGTGTTTTGGTTTTAATGAGTTTTTCCTTAGTCGTTAACGTAAGGAAGAATAGCTACCTGACGTGCACGCTTGATAGCGATGGTGAGTTTGCGCTGATGAGCAGCACAGGTACCGGTTGCACGGCGGGGAAGAATCTTAGCGCGTTCGGAAATGAACTTACGAAGACGAGCAATATCCTTGTAATCGATTTCTTCTACGCGGTCTGCACAGAAATGACAAACCTTTTTTCTGGGTTTTCTATGTGCAGGTCTTTCCATTTTATCCATTATAAAGACCTCCTAAATTATAGTTAGAACGGTAAATCTTCGTCAGATTCGCCGGGAACCTCTGTAAACTCATTTACAGAAGCGTTGGAGAAGGATGCAGGAGCATCCATTCCGGGAGCAGAATCACGTTTGGATTCTACAAACTGAGCGTTATTGGCAATAACCTCGAATACTGTGCGGTTCTTTCCGTCTTTATCAACGTAACGACGGGTCTGAATAGAACCCTCAATACCGATCATACTGCCTTTCTTAAAGTATTTGGTAATGAATTCTGCGGTCTGTCTCCAGGCAACGATGTTAATAAAATCTGCCTGAGTTTCTTCTCCAGCCTTATAGCGACGGGAAACCGCGATAGAGAAGGTGGTTACAGACACACCGCTGGGTGTGGTTTTGAGTTCGGGGTCAGCGGTAAGGCGACCTGTAAGAACAACAAGATTAAACATTTAAACGCATCCTCTCTTAATTACTTTTTAATAACCATTGCACGAAGAACGCCGTCGGTAATACCGGCTACACGTTCTAACTCAGCAGGGAAATCAGGACCTGCTGTAAAGGTTGTGAAAACGTAGTAACCTTCAGCTTCGTCGTTGATAAGATAAGCAAGTCTGCGCTTACCCCAATCAGCAACGTCTTCGATGGTACCGTTTTCAGCTATCAGGGCATTGAACTTTTCTACCAAAGCTTTGGTAGCTTCATCGCCGTTTGCTACGGAAAAAATCATAGCAGCCTCATACTTAGTCATCGTGTTGCACCTCCTTATGGACTTCGTCCGGTTTTAACCGGCAAGGAGCTATAGGGGCATATTACCACCAATAGCCTATCTATTATACAGAGGTAAATCGTATTTGTCAAGAAAAAACTTGAAAAATACGGAGCATAATAGTATAATGTATGCATATTTTTGGTGAAGGAGGAAGGATATGAAAAGGATAATAAGCATTTTTTTGATGATTATAATGTGCTTTTATTCTTTTTCGATTTCTGTATGCGCTGAAACCGAAAATGAAACGTATGAATATGATACTACCTTTCTTGCATCCCTTAAATTATGTCTTGCAGGAATAACAGAAAGAAAAGCCGAATATGATTTAAATAGTGATGAGATTATCACCACTCTTGACCTTTGTTTGTTAAAACTTATTCTTTCTAGTTGTGATACTATGATTCCTGAACTAAAATCCACCTCTAAAGGATATTTGATTGAAGAAAAAGACGGTATTACATATATCGAAGGTATTTTAGTCGTAAACAAAACCTATGATATTCCCTCTGATTATGCTCCTAAGGGATTGACGAGTGAATGTCAGTCAGCCTTTAACGAAATGAAAAAGGCGGCAAAAGAAGACGGAATCAGTATTTGGGTGTCATCGGGATACAGAAGCTTTTCTGTTCAGAAGTTCCTTTACGAAAAATATTGCAAAGCCGACGGAGTTTTGGTTGCAGATACCTATTCTGCCCGTCCCGGACATTCGGAACATCAGACCGGACTTTCCATAGACGTAAACAGCGCAAGCAGTAAAGAATATAAAACCACTTATAAAAAGGTTGGCGAGTGGCTAAGGGAGAATTGTTGGGATTATGGCTTTATTATCCGTTATCCCGAAGGTAAAGAGGAAATTACAGGCTATATACACGAGCCGTGGCACGTACGTTACGTAGGAAAAGCAAATGCAAAAAAGATTAAAGACAGCGGACTTTGTCTTGAAGAATATCTGGGAATTGACAGTAAATATGCATATTAAAAGCGAAGTGAATTGATTTTCACTTCGCTTTTATTTTGTTATTCGTATATTCTTACTTCGGTGATATGCGCCATCTGAGATTCAATACTTTCGTTTACGGTGATTTTTACTTCCTCTGCGAGAGTGGGTGTAAAGTGTGCCACCATCTGCTTTTTAACGTTATCTTTAATATGGGCAACTTCACACCAATTTTCACCGTTTTTAACCTCTATGGTTACGTCACTTGCGGTGCCTATTGATTTTGTGTCACCCGTAAAGCAGTACTGTGGATAGGAAAGGTCAACCTGAGTTGTTATACGTACTTCGCTTATTTCCTTTGCCTCTTTAAGCTTTAAGGTAAGACTTGCGGGAAGTCCTCTCTTTGAAGCCCAGCCGTTAAGGGTGTTGCCAACGGGACGGTTTACGCCGTTAATAACGTTTTCGGGAGAAGCGTCTGCCAAAACGTTTATTTCGCTGTTAAAGTAAAGCTCCATACCTTCTTTTGGATGCTGAACCAGTTTGCCGTCTTCGGTATAGTAAACTACAGCCGAGCCGTCAACGGTGTAAATACGTCTTCTCCAGGCGATTTTTTCGTTAGGTTCGAATGAAACAACAAAGTTATCCATTTTTGATTTAACGCCGAAGGGAAGGTCTGCAATTGTTTCGCAATCGGGGTCAATAGTAATCTCGCATTCTCCGATTTGCTCAATGGTTTCGTTGATATCTTCCTTTTGATTATACTGCCAGAGCTTAGCCTTTAAGGTAACCTTTTCGTCGCTTAAATTCTTAAGTTCAGCCTTGTAGAACTCGGCAGGATAGGTGGCGGCATTGCAGTAAGGACCTGAATAAATTTCGGTGGTAAGGGGAACCCATACGTCCTTTGTGCCGTGAACCGATAAAAGATAAAGGTCGTCGGCAACGCTTGAAGCGGTAACCGTAGCGGTTCTTGCCAAATCCTTTTCGTCTTCGTTTTCTATACCGGGGATAGTAAGGTCGTGGCGGAGAAGAAGCTGCTGAAGTTCTTTAATATGATTTTCGTAAATTCCGCGGGGAGTAGTGCCGTACTTTTTGCAAAGATAAGCGGCGGCGCCGGTTGCCTGACCTAAGGTAGCAATGGTAGATTCAACTCTTACGGTACCAAGTCCTATGTGGGAAACGGAACAGCATCTTCCTGCCATAAAGAGATTATCAATATTTTTGGAATAAAGAATTCTGTAGGGAAGAGGACAGCAGGGTATGGTTTCGTTAGAGTAGAATGCACCTTCAGCTCCCGAATAAATTCCTCTTGGATGATGCACGTCGATAGACCAACCGCAATAAGAAATGGTATCGGGATAAACTCTATCTTTAACACAGTCGTTCTGGTTAAATACGTAATCGCCTATAAGACGGCGGTTTTCTCTTTTTGAGTTGTGAAGAGCAATACCGCAAAGCTCGTAATATTTAACCTTGGAGGCTAGTTCATCATTTAGCGGTGCAGAATTTTTAAGCCAATGGAAGTAGCCGAGTCCCAGACGTACCATTTCGTCACGGGCAAATTCGTCATCCCAAAGGTCGTCGTGGTCGTTGGAGTTTTCAAGCCACCACATAGCGCCGCTAAGTCCGCCTACTTTGCGATGAAGTTTTTCGCCTTCGGGAAGTTTTATAGCCCATTCGGGTGCGGTAAACTCAACCTCTTTATCTGTGGGACGTGCGCGGAAAATACGCATATGTGCCATATCGCCTTGATCGTCGCAAAGACATCCGCTCATAGTAAGGGTGTCGGGTACTTCGGGAGCGAATTTTTCATCGTACTCCCATTTTGCTTCTCTGCCCATACGGTATGCGGCGCCTGCGTAATAACCGAGCCAAGCGTCACCACTGCAGTCGCAGAAGAAATCTGCAAAAAACTTTGTTCTCTTAAGGGTGGTGATGTTTACGGTGGTAGCCGAAATAATATGTCCGTTTTCACTTTCGGCATCTATACAAAGTTCTCCTGTGAATACGGTAAGATTTTCTTCTTCCTCGCACAGCGCTTCCATAGATTCCTGCCAACCAAGTCCCTTGGTCATATGATAATTTCTGATTTCGTTGGCAATACCGCCTTCCCAAGCACCTTTGTTACGGGAAGCGGCGCCGTCAAGACCGATGGTGCCCTCGTTACTTGCGTTACCGCCAATGGTAGGTCTGCCCGAAATAAGAGCAACCTTAAGACCGTTTCTTGCGGCTTCAATAGCGGCGGGAGTACCTGCAGGGCCTGCGCCTACTACTACGTAATCGAAATGTAATTCTTCGGGTTTGGTGCTAATCCCCTTAATCTCTGCTCTCTGCTTTAAGAAACGCTCAATTTCGGGGGAGGGGGTAAAGTCCATATCGTTGGTTATTACAACGCTTGCAAAACGGGCAAGCCAACCCGTTTTATCTACTGCCGAAAGGGTGTGCTCACCTTTTTTGAGATAAGCATCGCCTGCAATTTCCCAGTACCATTTATGAGTGGGCATTTTGCCTAAAGTATTTGGTAATTCCTCTCCGTCGGCAGAAAGTTTAAACTGACCGGGAGCCTCGGGGAATTTCCAGTTCTTAGTACGAACGAAGAAACGGTAATGTCCGTCTTCCTTTACGGTAAAGGAAGTCTTGGCATCCTCTACTGGTACACCGGGTTTGCTAAGACCTAAAAGATATGCGCTTCCTACACTTCTTACAAACTGAGTTTCAGTTTTCCATCCGCCCTTATTTTCAAATTCGGCGGCGTCAATCCAAATGGTTTGCATAATTTAACCTCCAAGCATTAATTTAAAGTGTTTTTGTAAAAACAGTTGCTTTTTTTCTATTATAACGTTAAAATATAATAAAAAACTTTGATTTTGTGCTTTTGTGCGATAATTTTCTGCGGAGGTTGTATGAAAACTAAAATAGAAAAGCTTAAAAACTATTTGGACCTGCTTTCAAAGGATACGGGTTGGCATATAATAATTGAGGATTTTTATTCGGTACTTCGTCCTTATGAAATAATCGGTGAATATTTATCGGATAAAAAATGGCATACTAATCCTTATTGTATGAAAATAAAGAAGAATCCAAGACTTTGGAAAAGGTGTGTAGCCTTAAAGCGCGCCACAAGAAGAAGTGAAAGAAAAAGAGGATGCGCGGGTTTTAGCGTTTGTTATTGCGGCGTTGCGGAATATACCATACCCATTTTTATAAGCGGTGTGCATATAGGTACAGTTTGCGCGGCAGGTTTTTTCTCGCCACTGAGCCGAAAAATGACTGAAATTCTGGCAAAACATACTGAAAGCGGTGTGGAAGAATTTGAAAAATTCCGTCAAGCGCATTTAAGGGAAGCCGATGAAGCTACCGTTAGCAGACTAAAAAGTTATTTGGGTGTAGTGGCTGATATGATAATCGATATAGTGGGAAACACGCCGCTTATGAGGCCGACGTCCAACAAAAATGCTCCGGATAATCGCCGTAAATACTTTCTTATGGCAATGGACCATATAGATAAGCATTGCTGTGAAAATATTACGCCACTCAGTGTAGCCAAACGCGTAAACGTAAGCCTTTCGTATTTGCAGCATTTGTTTATAGAATTTTCCTCTGACGGAATAGCCGGTGCTATACGCAGAAAAAGGATAGAGCGCGCCTGCAGATATTTAATAGAAACCGACCGAAGCATTAAAGATATTGCCTTTTCCTGCGGTTTTTATAATACCGATTATTTTTCGGTTGCCTTTAAAAAAAGCACAGGAACCTCTCCGTTAAAATTCAGAAAACTTCACATTTGCGACTTGGAACCCGATGAGGGTGACCTATAAAAAATAAACGCGGAAATTTCCGCGTTTATTTTTATTATTCGTAAATTCTGACTTCGGTTATGTGCGCCGCATCGTCTAATAAAGATTTGTTTACGGTGATTTTTACTTCTTCGGCAAGAGTTGGTGTAAACTTTGCCAACATCTGCTTTTGAATGTTATCGGTTATATGCGCAACTTCACGCCAGTTTTCACCGTTTCTGACACTTATGGTAACGTCGTTTGCAGTACCTACAGAAGAGGTAAGGCGGTGGAAGTTGAATCTGGGATAAGAAAGATCAATCTGTGTAGTAACTCTGACTTCACTTATTTCTTTAGGCTCTTTAAGCTTGAGGTAAAGACTGGCGGGAAGTCCTTTTTCTGAAGCCCAACCGTTTAGTTTTTGGTTTAACGGACGGTTAATGCCGTTAATAACGTTTTCGGGTGAAGCGTCAACCGTGAAGTGTAATGCACTGCTAAAGAACAGTTCCATGGTTTCATCAGGACTTTGAACTATTTTGCCGTCCTCAAGGAAGTAAACAACACCTGAGCCATATGGATGAATACGTCTTCTCCAGGCGATATCTTTGTTAGCGTCAAAGGAAACAACGAAGTTAGCCAACTTGGATTGCGCGTTAAACGGCAAATCAACCAAAGCTTCACTGTTTGCTTTAAGTGAAATCTCACATTCGGCAATTTTTTCGATAGTTTCGTTTATATCTTCTCGGTCGTTATACTGCCATAAGTACGCCTTAAAGGTAACGTCTTTGTCTGACAAATTCTTAAGCTCTGCTTTATAAAATTCTGCAGGATGCTTTGCCGAATCACAGTAGGGACCTGCAAAAATTTCGGTGGTAAGGGGAATCCACAAATCCTTTGTGCCGTAATTACGGCACAAATAAACGTCTTTTGCAACGCTTGAAGCGGTAACCGTAGCGGTTCTTGCCAAATCCTTTTCGTCCTCGTTTTCTATACCGGGGATAGTGAGGTCGTGGCGGAGAAGAAGTTGCTGAAGCTCTTTAATATGATTTTCGTAAATTCCACGTGGAGTAGTGCCGTACTTTTTGCAAAGATAAGCGGCGGCGCCTGTTACCTGACCGAGTGTTGCCAAAGTAGCTTCTACGCGAACTGTGCCAAGACCAAGGTGAGAAACGGAACAGCATCTGCCGGCAATAAAGAGGTTATCAATGTTTTGGGAATAAAGAATTCTGTAGGGCAGAGGAGATACGGGAACTGCTAAATTTGTATGGAATTCGCCTTCTTCACCTGAATAAATTCCTCTCGGGTGATGCACGTCGATACACCAACCGCAATAGGAAACGGTATCAGGATAAACTCTGTCCGAATTACAGTCATTCTGGTTAAATACGTAATCACCGATAAGACGGCGGGATTCTCTTTTGGAATTGTGAAGAGCAAGAGCCGTCAATTCGTAATAATCAACCTCTTCAGCTAAGTGGGGTTTTAAGGGAGCCGAATTTTTAATCCAATGAAAATATCCAATGGCAAGACGTATCATTTCGTCACGGGTGAATTCGTCATCCCATAAATCATCGTGGTCGTTGGAGTTTTCAAGCCACCAAGAGGATGACTGAATCTGAACGGGTTCGCGGTGAAGCTTTTCGCCTTCGGGAAGCTTAATTGCCCAATCGGGCGCCGTAAAGGTAACCTTATGGTCGGTTTTTACAGCCTTATAACTTCTCATTTTAGGCAGATCTTCTTGCCAACCGCAAATACAACCGCTCATTGTAAGGGTGTCGGGTACTTCGGGAGCAAGACTTTCGTTGTATTCCCATCTTGCCTCTCGACCTACGCGATAGGCTGCGCCTGCGTAGTAACCAAGCCAACCGTCACCGCTGCTGTCACAGAAGTAATCGGCGGTAAATTTCGTCTTTTCAAGGGTGTTGGTATTAATGGTTGTGGCAGAAATCAAATGCCCGTTTTCACTTTCGGCATCAATACAAAGTTCGTTTACGAAAACAGTAAGATTTTTTTCTCTTGCGCAAAGGGTTTCAAAAGCAGCCTGATAGGTAAGACCGCCGGGCATATGTAAGGCTCTTATTTCACCGAAAATACCGCCTTCCCATGAACCGAGATTATTGGAAGCGGCACCCTCCATACCGATAGTGCCTTCATCACTTGCGTTACCGCCTATAGCGGGTCTGCCCGAAACAAGAGCAACCTTAAGACCGCTTCTTGCGGCTTCGATAGCGGCAGGAATACCTGCGGGGCCTGCGCCTATAATAACGTAATCAAAATGCAGTTCGGCAGTTTTTGGAGAAATACCTTTTATTTCGGCTCTCTGACGTAAAAATCTGTCAATTTCGGGAGAGGGAGTAAAATCCATATCGTTGGTTATTACAACACTGGCAAAACGGGCAAGCCAACCTGTTTTATCAATAGCCGAAAGGGTGTGTTCGCCCTTTTTAAGATAAGCGTCACCTGCAATTTCCCAGTACCATTTTTGAGTGGGCATTTTGCCTAAAGTGTTTGGTAATTCCTCTCCGTCGGCAGAAAGTTTAAACTGACCTGGAGCCTCGGGGAACTTCCAGTTTTTAGTACGTACGAAGAAACGGTAATGTCCGTCTTCCTCTACGGTAAAGGATGTTGAAGCATTTTCTACGGGTGTGCCCGGCTTTTCTAAACCTAAAAGATAAGAAGCGCCGACGCTTCTGACGAATTGGCTTTCTATTTTCCATCCGCCTTTGTTTTCAAATTCTGTGGCGTCAATCCAAATTTTCTGCATAATTTTCCTCCAACGTTTTCTTAGATATTTTGGTTTATGTGTTGTTTTTTCTTCATTATATCGTTAAAATTAAGGAAAAACTTTGTTTTTGTGCTTTGAAATTTTAATTTTGTGCGCAGGTTTTTGAAAAAATATGGGAATAAGCGGGAAAATCAAAGCGTATTTGACATTATGGATAAATGTAGTATAATACTTTACAGTAAAATACGGAGGAAAGAATATGACTGTTAATTTTATTTTTAAAATTTTGGAAGCCTTGGCTGCAATTATAGTTCCTGTGGCAACAATATATTATGTTAAAAATAAGAAGGGCGGAAGGCTTAGAAACGTCTTTGACGGCGCGGCTGTATTTTTAATATTTTACTGCCTTATTTTTGCGGTGGTTGCCACCTGTATTGAGTTTATGACCCCTCTTTACGAGAAGGTTGAAAGCCAGCTTTGGCTTATAATTATCAACGTATTTTTCGAAACCCTCTGCATTATTTTAGGGTATAAATTATGGTTTAAATGCGTTATAAAGAAAAAAGACGACAATTCCGTGGGACTTATGACGGGCGCAGGTTTTGCCTTTGCGCGTACGATTTTTGCCCACGGCATTACCGCCGTTTTAAGTGTTATAGCAGGAAATATTTATATTAAGAATGGGGCTAATGAAATACCGCCTATTTTAGAAAGCAATCTTGAGGCTTTTATGATTGCAACTTCCTATTACGGTTTCCTCTTGCTTATACAGCTTATAAGCGTATTTGTTTTGGAAACGGCATTTGCATTTGTGATTTATAGAGTTAACTGCTGTGAAAACGCAAAATATTGGTCTTTTATAGCTTTTGTTCTTCGTATTGCGGCAATAGTTCTCTTAAAAAGCGGAATTTACCTTGAAAGAACGGTAATAGTATTTATAGTTCTTACTATAGCGGTTATACTCTCTGCAATAGGTTATTCTCTTTATAAACCCTTTGTAAGAAAAACGGGCGAGGATTAATTTAAAAGATATATCGCCAGATTAAGATATCCTGCAAAGGTTACCCATAAAATATAGGGAATTAAAAGATAACCTGCTTTTTTATTTATTCTGTAGAATAAAACGGTGTTTATAATAATAAGAATGAGAAGTATTATAAGCCAAACGAACGCGAAAAGATAAGCCTTGACCGAAAAGAAAATAATGGACCACAAAAAGTTAAAGGCTAACTGTATTCCGTAAACGGTAAGGGCGGTTTTGCTTCTTGCGGGCTTACCTGAAGTGCAAACGAGGTATGAGGCAATACCCATAAGGACGTAAAGAACTGTCCATACAACCGGAAAAAGCCAACCTGCAGGAGAAAGCGGCGGTTTGTTAAGCGCCTTAAAATCCTCCATACTTTTCATTGTAAAAAGCGCCGAAAGTCCGCCTACAATAAGCGGTATGGCGATATTCAGTATTAATTTTTTATAATTTATTTTCAAAAAAATCATCCCCTTATCTTTACGATATGCAGGGGATGATTGTTTTATTCAACGCCTTTAAAAAACATTCCTCTTGTAAAGGGGATATCGGCTTTTTCGTTTTTGCGGTACATATCAAGCACCTTTTCGGCGCGTTCTTTACTTTCATCGGTAAAATATAAAAGAACGTTTGAATTTATAAGGCTTAATTTATCGCCCAGCCATACGGGACGATCCCCATAAATTTCGCTATAGGAAAATCTGCAACGAACGGGGAAGGAAATACCCTTTCTGTCGGTGATTTTTCTGTCTTTTTTACAGTCCTTACAGCCCGAAAAGGAAACGGGACAGTTCTTGGTTATCATAAGAGGAAGTCTGCCGTAACCGAGAACAATAGTATCAAGAGAGGTTTTTACCTTTTCGATTTGCGTGTCGGTCATTTCGTAGGATAAAACCGCGCTTCTAAAGCCCATTTCCTCTATTGCGCTTAATGAATAAGAGGAATAAAGGTTAAGACCGCAACCGGCAATTAAGCCAAGCCCTGTTTCTTTTACGGCATTTATCTGTGAAGTGTTTTGTATAAGCGCGTGGGTAAAGCCCGATTCCTTTGCTTTTAAAAGAAGTCTGTTTAAAGCTTCTCCCGTAAGATTTGCCTTCGGAAGCTCGACGATTTTTAAAATATTTTCGGCTGACTTTAAATTCGTTGCATTTTCAATGGGTAAAATAACTGCGCCGACACCGTTTAGATTTTCGGGCAAAAGTTCTTCCTTTTCTGCCCTTACCCAAAATCCGTGGGAATTTTTACGGGTTTTTTCGGGTAAATCAAATGAAAAATTCTTTGCAACCCGTTGGGTGTCTTTTCTTTTTTGGTCAAGAAGTTCGATAGCGCTTCGCCTTAAGGCGTTAAGGGCGGAAAGACGAAGAGTAAGATTTTCACCTAAAACTATTTCCGTTTCACTTGCATAATATGGCGTAGAACCCAATTTGCCGAGCTGTTCGGTTAAAATTTCCTCTGTAAGAGGCTTGTTTATAGCCTTTTCGGGAATTTCTCCCGTAACGGTTACGGTGTTTTTTCCGTCGGTTACCGTAATTATTACGGGTTCGTTTTCTAAAATTTCAGCCTTTATTTTTATCGGAACGCTCTGCCTTTCGTGGCGCACCAGCGAATGAAGCAGGGGATAAACTTCCTTTGATAAAGCGGTATCGTCCTTGGTTCTGACACCGAACATACTCTGACCTAATTTATCGTTATAATAACCGTCGGTAAACCCTGAACGGCTGAAAACGTTTTCAAGACATTTTTTGATTTCTTCGGGGGTGTGTCCGTCAACGGCGGTTCTGAAGGCGTTTGTTGCGGCGGCAACGTATTCGCTTCTCTTCATTCTTCCTTCGATTTTCAGTGAGGAAACTCCCATTTCTTTAAGCTCATCCACATAGTCGAGCAAGGATAAATCCTTTAAACTCAATACGTTTTCAAAGCCGAAATCATCGTTAAAGGGAAGACGGCAGGGCCCTGCGCAAAGACCTCTGTTACCGCTTCGCCCGCCTAAAACGGCAGACATAAGGCATTGTCCCGAAAGACACATACAAAGAGCGCCGTGGACGAAAACTTCGATTTCCATATCAAGCTTTTTGGCTTCGTCGCAGAGTTCTTTGAGTTCAAATTTATTCATTTCTCTTGCGGCAACCACTCGTTTTATACCCATTTCTTTAAGAACCTTAAGACTGTCCTTATGGTAAACGGTCATCTGGGTTGAAGCGTGAAGGGTTAAATCGGGAATGTTTTTGTGAAGAAGTTTTATAAGTCCCAAATCGGCAATTATAACGCCGTCAATACCAAGTAAATAGGCTTCCTTTGCAAGATTATACGCCAACTCAATTTCATTATCGCTTATAAGAATATTAAGGGTGAGATAAACCTTAACCGAACGGATATGACAGTAATCTATGGCGTTTTTTAAAGAAATCAAATCAAAATTATCCGCGTTTCTTCTTGCGTTAAAATCCTTTGCTCCGAGATAAACCGCATCGGCGCCTGCCCTTACTGCCGAAATCAGCATTTCTTCATTGCCTACGGGGGAAAGAACCTCTGGCAGATTGATTTTTTCGGTCATTTTCTCACTTCCTTTACGTGTTTTATAAGTTATTTTAACATAAAAATAAAAAATTGTAAAACAATAAATACAATTATTGCAAAAATAAATATATAGTGATATAATATATTAGATATAAATATTCTTTAAAAGGCAGGTGAGCTGCGTGGACGCGGTCGCGATACCCCGAAGTAGAAATTTGAATATAAGCGGCGCGCAGTTCGTTTTTTAATTGCCGCCGTAAAAAACGGAGGTAATTATGGAAGAAAAAGTAGAAGTTGTTTTACCCGAAGAGGAAGCGGTGCTTGAAAACCGTGACTATACCGAAGATATACTCGGTATAATCCGAAGCGGACAGGATGCAAAAACCATAAGCGAAAGTCTTGAAGATTATCACGATAACGATATCGCTCAGGCTTTTGAATTTTTGACTAAAGAAGAAAGAGATAAGCTTTACGATATTCTTGGTACCGAGGCGGTATCGGATATTTTCCCTTATCTTGACGATGTTGATACCTATATTGAAGAACTTGAAAACGACGAAGCGGCAGACATTATTGAAAGTATGGATGCCGACGAAGCCGTTGAAATTCTCGATGAACTTGAAGAAGAAAAACGTCAGGAAATTATTGAACTTCTTGACCCCGAAATAAAGGAAGAAATCGAACTTATTGATTCCTATGACGAGGATGAGTTCGGTAGTATAATGTCCACCAATTTTATAGTGATTTCTGCAGATATCACCATAAAACAGGCAATGCGTCAGCTTATAACTCAGGCGGCGGATAATGATAATATCAGCACCATTTACGTAGTTGATAAAGAAAACCGTTTTTACGGCGCCATCGATTTAAAGGATCTTATTATCGCCCGACAAAGCGAACAGCTTGAGGATTTAATAGTTACTTCATATCCTTACGTTTACGCCAATGAAAATATAAGTCAGACAATTGAGCAGTTAAAGGAATATTCCGAAGATTCTATCCCCGTGCTGTCCCCCGAAGATAAAAGCCTTATAGGTGTTATAACCTCTCAGGATATAGTTGACATAGTTGAAAGCGAGAGCGGTGAGGACTATGCAAAACTTGCAGGTCTTAGCGGCGAGGAAGATGAAAAGGAACCCCTTTTAAAGAGTGTGAGAAAGCGTATCCCTTGGCTTATCGTACTGCTTGTTCTCGGTATGGCGGTTTCGGCTGTGGCATCCCTTTTTGAAGGAGTTATAAAAGAACTTGCCCTTATCGTTGCCTTTCAGTCGCTTATTCTCGGTATGGCGGGTAACGTCGGAACTCAGTCCCTTGCGGTTACCATAAGCACCATAACGGGCGAAACCTACAATTTTAAGGATAACGTTAAAAAGGTGCTTAAAGAACTTAGGATAGGACTTTTAAACGGTGTTATCGTAGGCGTACTTTCAACGCTGTTTATAGGCTTTTATATTTATTTCTTTAAGATTCCAAATTTTGAACAGGCATTTGCAACAAGCGGCTGCGTAGGTCTTGCAATGTGTATCGCTATGACCGTTTCGGGCTTTATGGGTACCTTTATACCCCTTGCATTTAAAAAGATAGGCATTGACCCTGCGGTTGCATCAGGTCCTCTTATTACTACGGTAAACGACCTTGTTGCAGTGGTTATCTATTACGGTCTTGCCTGGGCGTTGCTTCTCGGCGTAGCATAAAATACGGGCGGATTACCCCGCCCGCTTTCTTTGGAGAATATATGAATATAAACGGTTTTGAAATTGAACGCAAATTTTTGATAAAATATCCCGATATAAATAAACTTCTTGATAATCCCTTGTGCCGAGTTCTTAAAATGGAACAGTTTTATCTTCAAGGCGGCGGCAGGGTGAGAAAAATCGAAGAAAACGGCAAAATCACCTATATAAAAACCGTTAAAAAACATATTACCGATATCAAAAGAGAAGAAAAAGAATGGGAAATAGAAGAGGAAGAATATATAAAGGAAATCGGAAATAAGGCTTTTGGTACAAATATTATTAAAAAAACCCGTTACGCCTATCCTTTTTATGATTTGATTTTCGAAATCGACCTTTTTCCCTTTTGGAATGACAGAGCCTTTTTGGAAATAGAACTTAATGATGAAACTCAGGAATTTATTGTTCCCGAATTTTTAAAAATCATAAAAGAAGTTACCGCCGATAAGCGTTACAATAATTCCTCTCTTGCAAGAGAAATTTTAAACGAAGCACTTTAAAATACTACTTTTAAGGAATAAGATATGGAAATTTTTATTGACGAACTTAAAATAAATTACGTTGAAAAAGGCGAAGGCGAACCCGTTTTAATGCTTCACGGCTGGGGAAGCTCTACCGTCCCTTTCAATAACATAATAAATCTTTTAAGCGCAAAATACCGCGTTGTTGCCGTAGATTTCCCCGGTTGCGGACAGAGTGACACTATGAAAAATCCGTGGACGGTTGACGATTACTGCGATTTCGTTTTGAAATTCTGCGAAAAACTGGGTCTTGATAATCCTATACTTATGGGTCATTCTCACGGTGGCAGAGTTATAATGAAATTGGTGGGCGAAAAAATGCTTGATCCTAAAAAGGTGGTATTTTTCGACTGCGCAGGGCTTATTCCCAAAAAAAGCTTTAAAAAGAAAATGAGAATTGCTACCTTTAAGTTTATCAAAAGAGTGTTAACCCTTCCCGTTATAAAGAAATTTTCGGGCAAAGCGCTGGAGAGAGCCAGAAATCATTTCGGAAGCAGTGATTATAAATCTGCTCCCGAGGTACTTAGAAAAACAATGGTGAACGTGGTTAATACCGATTTAAGACATCTTTTACCCGAATTTAACTGTCCTACACTACTTATATGGGGCGAAAACGATACCGACACTCCGCTAAGGGATGCAAAAATTATCGAGTCGCTTATTAAGGATTCGGGACTTTGCGTAATAAAGGGCGCGGGACATTTTTCCTTCCTTGATAACGCGGTGCAGACCAATGCAATTTTAAAAAGCTTTATGAAAATCGGGTGATATAAATGGATAAAATAATTGAATTTATATTCAGCATAAGATTTTTCTATGCTTTTTGTTCTCTGCTTGCCGTATTGTCCGCCGTTTTCGGTATGACAAGACAAATGCAGATGTTTCAGCAAAATTCCTATTTCCCATCCCGCTACCTTCCGTGGCTTAAAGGGGACGAAAAGGGCAAATTTATTTTAAGGGCGCTTTTCTTTGTTACTTACGCCGTTATAATAGGACTTGGCGGAGTATTGATAGCGGCAGGACTGTTACTTATTTTTGCCGTAGGGTCGATTATTAAGAGTATCAGCGTTCAGAAAAAATCTATTATCCCTCTTAAATTTACCATGAGGGTAAAAAGAATGTACGCAAGTCTTATTGTAATCGGCATCATTATAACCGTTTTACAGTATTTATTGTTAAAGGGTGAATCCTATTGGCTATTAAGCCTTAACGTGTTGTTGGCGGTGTTCCCCTATTTAAGCGTTCTTCTTTTATGGGCGGTTATGTATCCCACCGAAAAAATGATAACCAAGCATTATATAAATGATGCCAAAAATAAACTCGCCTCCTTTGGCGGTAAAATAAAGGTAATAGGCATTACGGGTTCCTTTGGTAAAACAAGCAGTAAAAATATTTTAACTGCAATGCTTAAAGAAAAGTACGAGGTCTTTACCACTCCCAAAAACTTTAATACTACACTGGGTGTTGTAAGAAGTATCAGAGAATATTTAAAACCGCAGACCGAAATTTTCGTATGTGAAATGGGCGCTAAAAAGACGGGGGATATAAAGGAGCTTTGCGACCTTGTAAGTCCCGATTGCGCCCTTATTACCACCGTAGGCCCTCAGCATCTTGATACCTTTGGAAGCGTTGATAACGTATTCAAAACGAAATTTGAACTTTACGACAGCGTAAAACAAAAAGACGGCAAGGTGTTTACCTGTGGCGAAAGTGAAGAGATAAAATCAAGAATCGGCGGAAAAGACGTAATCCTTTACGGAAGTGACGATTCCTTTTCTTATTATGCCGATAACGTTGAATACACCGCGCAGGGCGAAAGTTTTGATTTGCATCTTGCGGGCGAAACGGTTAAAATTACCACGAAATTACTTGGCAGTCATAACGTTATGAATATTGTCGGCGCCGCCGCTGTGGCGCATAGCTTCGGTGTGAGCGCTGAGCAAATCAGATTTGCCGTGTCAAGACTTATTGCTCCCGAACACCGACTTGAAATCAAACGCTATGCAAAGGGCTCTACCCTTATTGACGACGCATATAATTCTAACCCCGTAGGCTGTCTTGAGGCTTGCAGAGTGCTTTCGCGTTTTGCTCCTATGAAGAGGGTGCTTATCACTCCCGGTCTTGTTGAACTGGGAAGCGAAGAATATAAGCATAATTTCCGTCTTGGCGAGGTTGCGGGAGAATGTGCCGACTATATAATTCTCGTAGGTGTTGAAAGAAGTAAGCCGATAAGGGAAGGCATTTTGAAAAGCGGTTTTAATGAAGAAAACCTTTTTGTTGCAGAAAACTTTGGCGCGGCTTATAATATATATTTGGAACTTGCCGACAGCAATACGGCGGTTTTAATTGAAAACGATTTACCTGATAACTATCTTAAATAGGGGGCAGTTTTATGAAAATAAAGGTTGCAGTATTTTTCGGTTGTCAAAGCGTTGAACACGAGGTATCTATTATCTCGGCAGTTCAGGCTATGCACAGTATGGACAGAGAAAAATACGATATTTATCCCGTTTACGTAACCAAGGACGGCGAAATGGTGACGGGAGAAGAACTTTTTGATATTGAAAAGTTCAAGGATATTCCGAAGCTTCTTGAAAAAACCACAAGCGTTACGCTCAGAAGACAGGACGGCAAGGTGGTAATGAGCTTTGCTAAAAAGGGCGTTTTTGCAAAAGCAAAGGAAGTCGTAATAGACGTTGCTTTCCCCATAGTTCACGGTACCAACTGCGAGGACGGAACCATGCAGGGTTATTTTGAATTTCTCGGTCTTCCTTACGTTGGCTGTGATATAGTATCAAGCGCCGTGGGTATGGATAAGGCTGTGTTTAAAGACGTGCTTAAGCGTTTCGACCTTCCCGTGCTTGACGCTATAACTTTCTATGCAAGAGAATATGCTATAGATAAAGAAAGAAAGGCAGATGAGATAATTGAGAAAATCGGACTTCCTGCTATCGTAAAGCCCGTTAACCTTGGCTCCAGCGTAGGCATTAAAAAGGCAAACGATAAAAACTCACTTATTGACGCTATTGATTTGGCGGTTTCCTTTGCCGATAAGGTGCTTGTTGAAAAGGCGGTTACCTCTCTTCGCGAAATTAACTGCTCGGTGCTTGGAGATAGCGATGAATGTATTGCCTCTGTTTGTGAAGAGCCCTTTATGACCGATGAAATTCTTTCTTACGAGGATAAATATACTTCGGGCGGTAAAAAGACGGGCGGAAGTAAGGGTATGGCTTCTCTTTCACGAAAGGTACCTGCCGACCTTGATGAAAATCGTACCGAGGAAATCAGAACTCTTGCCTGTAAGATATTTAAAGCGCTCGGTTGTTGCGGTGTTGTAAGAATCGACTTTATGATTGATACCGCTACCGATACCGTTTATGCAAACGAAATAAATACCATCCCCGGCTCTCTTTCTTTCTATTTGTGGGAGCCTGCAGGTGTTCCTTATAAAGAACTTCTCGACCGTATGATTTCTCTTGCCTTCAGAAGACAGAGAAAGAAGGAAGATTTAACCTTCACCATTGATACCAATATACTTGCAGGGGTAAAGCTCGGCGGTACAAAGGGAAGCAAGGGAAGTAAAATATGACAAATCTTTTGCTCAAACTTTTTGTAAAGGATAAAGATAACGTAAACGACGTTAAGGTAAGAAGCAAATACGGCACTCTTTCGGGTGTTGTGGGAATTATCTGTAATTTTCTCCTCAGCCTTTCGAAAATAGCCGTAGGCGTCATAATCGGCAGTATTTCGGTAATGGCAGACGGTCTTAACAACCTTTCGGATATGGGCTCGGGCGTTATTACCATGGTTGGCTTTAAAATGGCTGCAAAGCCTGCCGATAAAGACCACCCCTTCGGTCACGGCAGAATGGAATATCTTTCGGCGTTTATTGTAGCGATGCTTATTTTACTTGTGGGCTTCGAACTTATAAAAAGTTCGGTAGAAGCCTTAATCGCAAGAGAAGCTGCGCCTAAGTATCCTCTTTTGGTTTACATAGTTCTCTTGATTTCGGTAACGGTTAAATTCTGGCTGTTTTTATTTAATCGGAAACTGGGCAAAAAACTTTCCTCCGACGCTTTACTTGCGACGGCACAGGACAGCAGAAACGATGCTATTGCCACCGTAGTGATTATTTTGTCGGCAATTTGTTCACGTTTTATGCCGTCTTTCATAAACCTTGACGCAATAATGGGTCTTTTGGTGGGACTCTTTATAATTTATTCGGGTATAGGCGCCGCAAAGGAAACGGTAGATAAACTTTTGGGTCAGCCTCCCGAACAAGAACTTATAGAAGAACTTGAAAAAATCATTCTTTCTTTTTCGGATTTTTCAGCCATTCACGACCTTATTGTTCATAACTACGGTCCGGGCAGATGTCTTGCTTCGGTTCACGTAGAGGTATCTCAGAATATCGACGTCGTTCACTGTCACGAACAGGTTGATTTGTGTGAAAAACTTGTGGGCGAAAAACTCGGAATTTTGCTGACCATTCACAGCGACCCTATCGACGTTGATAACGAAGAGGTCGGTAAAATAAGAACCGCTTTAAGTGAAAAGGTTAAATCAATTCACGAAGCGGTTACAATTCACGATTTTCGTATGACTCCCATTGCAAACGAAAGAACAAATCTTATTTTTGATGCGGTGCTTCCTGATGGTGCGCAAATAGATGAAAAGGAATTTAAAGATAAAATAAATTCTTTGGCGCGGGAAATTAATCCTACCTTTGTGTGCGTGATTACCGTTGACAGAGATTATATAGGCAAAAAAAATAAGTGATGAACTTTCGTCCATCACTTATTTTTTTATCCTAATTCTTCAATACCTGCTAAATGAAGCTTTAATTTTGCAAGGTCGAGTGTGCTTACGATTCCGTCTTGATTATAGTCAATCGACGCGCCTTCGTCAGAAGTACATGCGCTGCCGGATAACACCAGCTTAAACGCGGCAAGGGTTGTTGTATTAACTAAATCTCTGTTGAAGATAACGCTGTCGATAACGTTCTTTTGCCAAACGGCATAGAGAGTGGTTTCTTCATTGGAATAGTAAGAAGCGCCGGGAAGATAGGTGGGAACTGTTGCGCTTGGCGATTCTGCCCATCCTAAAAAGGTATAGCCCGAACGTGTGGGAGAAATTTCACTTAAAATTAAATCGTTGCCATGTACCTTTAACGTGCTTTCGGGAGCATTAAGTCCGCCGTTGGCATCGAATTTAACGGAATATTTATCAGGAACCCATACGGCGTAAAGGGTGAAAAGAGTATCTGCGCCGAAGGAAGAGGTCCAGTCTTCGCCAAAGGTAAGAGTAGTTCCGTTAAGATAAGCATTTTTGGAAATATTCTTTTTTAAGATTTCTTCTTCGGTGAGCCAACCGTCAACCGTAAGCCACTTGTTGTCGCGTCCGCGCTGAATATTCCAACCTGCAAGGGTGTATCCCATTTTCAATGCGGAATTATGAATTGTGAATTCTTTTCCGAAATGAGCGGTAAAGTTGCCTTCGGGAGTGCTTCCGTTTAAGGCGTTGTAGGTAAAGGTGTAGGTGTAGGTTTCGGGACCTTCATATCTTAATATGTAGGTGTATTTTTTGTTACGGCACCAAGAACACTTGCTAAGGGGTCTTACGTCAATTTCATCGCCCTTGGAGTCACCGCTTTTGCCGTCGGTGTTCTCGTGAGCGCCTGCGCAGTATCCGTCGCCGAGATAAAGCTCAACGTGACTGCCGGGCTGAACGTAAATATCACCGCGACGAGGGGTTGTTTCGCCTTTTTTATAGGCTTTAAAGCCAACCTTAGAGAAGGCGGAAATCATAGAACTTGAATTAGGAACGCCTTTAATGGCAAAGCCTGCGTTTTTAAAAGCATAGCTTACAAATGATGAACAGTCGTAGTTGGGGCCGTTTCTGCTTGACATACTGTAACCGTGAGAATCGTCGTTAGCGGTTTCAATAGCCCATTCAATTGCCCATTCGACTTTTTGGTCAGCGGCGTGAACTTGCATTGACGAAAGGGGTATAAGAGCAACCATAATTGCAATGCTCAAGACCGCGGATAAGATTTTTTTCATAATAACCTCCGAAATATAGAAGCGCAAAAGCGCTGAAAAAACAAATCATTTTTAAGGCAAACAATGCCGTACAAGTATTATATCACAGAGGAGCGAATTTGTCAAGTTACGATTTTGTATTTTTTAGTTACAATTTAAAAACGAAAAATTACAGATTTGTATACAAATAAAAACCGCAGAGAATTTTTTCTCTGCGGTGTTCAGCTTAAAGATTAAATACCCGCTAAAGTAAGTTTGATTTCAGCAAGGTCGAGGGTGCTTATCTGATTGTCTTTGTTTATATCCCCCGTTATATAAGCTTTGAAGCAATCGGTGTAACGTTCTGAAAGTATCAACTTTAAAGCGGCTAAATCTATAGTAGTTATACTGCCGTCCATATTTATATCGCCGTAGGTAAGGTTGAAGGTTGCTCCGCAAGGATAGGTGACAGCAGGGCTTTCGCCTGTCGTTACACTATATTTCCAGTCAATATAAAATCCTGCGTCGGTAAGAATTTGTCCGACAACAAAATCGTCAGCGCTGATTAAATTAAACCCGATAGCTTTAACCGTTTCGCTTTCGCCGTTATAGTCAAGTGTAAAGGAAGCGTTTTCGCCCCATACTGCCGTAGGTTGTCCCGAAACGTTGATAGACTCGATTTCCTTACCGCCTTTAACGGTAGACAGTTCGGTTTTTATGCCGTCAACGGTTATAAAACAAACGTTATCGCCTTCGTTTTTAACCGAGCCGTCGATACAAAAACTGTAGTTGTGTTTATTAAAACGGAAAGTTTGCGCTGTTTCGGCGTTACAGCTTCTTAGTACCGTTACCTGTGTTTTGTTGCCCGATTCAAAGGTAAATTCAATTACACTGCCTTCGAATGAAACGGTACTGTTTAAGGGATAACTATCACGTTTGTTTTCACTAATAAGTCTTGCTGAAACGCATTTTTGATATGGTGGTTTTTCCCATACCGCATAGGCGGTATAAGAAAGATCGTCTTTAAAGTCTGAAATATAACTTTTATCAACTATTAAGACTTCGCCGCTTTTAATTAAGCAACGGGGATTTTCAGCTGTTATTGCATTTTCCTCTACCCAACCGTTTTTAGTTAACCATTTGCCATCCTTTTCGCGTTTGAGATTAAATCCCGAAATATCGTATTCATAATGGTCAAAGGCGTCGCCGTTCAAAGAAAATTCAGTATTGTACGGCACCGTAATATCGTCGCTTTCACCGTTTCCGCCGTTGGCGTCATAGGAGAAGGTGTACGTGGCGGGATAAAGGGTATTAAACCATTCTTCGGTAGGTTGAACGATGTGGGTTATTTTTCTGCCTCTGCCGGTAAGCTGAGCCGAGTTAAATTCGGCGTAGGTACGCTTTGTTACTCTGACTAAACCTTTGCCGTCGCCGTTACCCTCAAGATATGTAATGTAGGTTTTATCATAACCTAAAATTATCATTGAGTGGCCGTCCTCACCGTAGTATGAGCCGTCCGATTTAGGAGAGGTACGGATATATGCGCCTGCTTTAATGTCGGCATTTTTAAGCAGGTCATAGGTCATTTTAGATGCGCCCTTGCCTACGGCTATGTAACAGTTTTTAAGTCCCGTTCCTCTGTGAACGTATTCGCCGAAAAGCTTATTAAAGGCGCCGTTAGAGTAAATAAAACAGGTCCAACCGTAAGTCTGTGTGCCTTTTGAAGTGCTATACATATAATAAGGGTCGTTCATAGACACTCTGAAACCAAGCGGCATAGAAACTTCTTTTGTACGTTTAGAGTCTTTATAAAGGTCGATATCGCCTGCAAACAAATCGTCAAGCGCCTTTGCAAAGGCGGCGTTGTCGGTATAGTCGCTCCCCTTTACCTCGTTTGGTTTTGTATATTGTACCCAAGCGTTAGCAGGAATCGAAAAAACTGATATTATAAGTAAAACTGAAATAAATAACGCTGATATTTTCTTTTTCAACATAAAAACTCCTTGAATTTTGTTAACACAAGAGATATGGTAACATAAATTAAGGAGTTTTTCAATGGAAATATTGCACAAAAATTAAAAAATGTAACCTTTTTATTACATTTTGTAATCGAAAAATGGATAAAATCAGGATTTTTTGCTTTTATTAACGTAAGCGGTAGGCGAAACGCCCGTAATTTTTTTAAAGTATCGGGCAAAGTAGTTTGAATCCTTAAAGCCAACACTTTCGCTTATTTCACTAATGCTTTTTCTGCCCGATTCAAGAAGGGATACCGCCCTTATAATCCGCATTTCAAGTATATACTGATGTATAGGCTTTCCGTAGCAACGGGCGAACTGACTGCTCAAATAGTTTTTGTGAAAGTGAAAACGTTCTGCAAGGGTGACGTTATTAATGTCTTCGCTTAAGTGTTCGCGGATATATCCTGCGATTTCTTCGGCGTTAAAGGAATCCTCATTTTTTTGGGAAAAAGCATCTTTTTTGTAAATTTCTATAAGTATTTCGGTTAATTGCGCGCTGTTTTTCTGGGCGTAATAGGGTGGTTTTTCGGTAAATTCCTTTTCAAGCTCGAAAAGTAACGCTGAAAAGCCTAACGCGTTTTTTAGGTAGCAATATTCTTTAAAACAGGGGGCAGATGTTAAAATTACCTTTTCAATAGGCTTTACCGTTTCTTTCTTTTCTGCAGGTATTGGCGGTATAGGATTTTTTAAAAAGGAAAAACGAAAGGAAAAGTCAAAATTAACCGCAAGATATTCAACGTCGCATTTGTTGATTTTATAAGGTTCAAAGGCGTTTATAAACAGCAGACTTCCCATGGGTAAGGTCAATTTATTTTTGCCTACCGTTATTATTCCTTCTCCTTTTTTGACGTAAAAAAGTCTGCAGTCGAGGGGAAGGGTAGTGGTAAAGGAACTTGTTTTTGTTATTTTTAAAGTTCTCACATATCTGCAAAAGGGCTTAATTTCGGAAAAATCCATAGCGTTCACCTTTATTTTGTGCTAATTTACCTTTATTTTATAAATTGATTATACTCTTAAATTTTGATAAAATCAAGTCAGAAAGGAATGATTTTAAATGATTCAACGTAAAAAGGAGAGAAAGGGCAGAATTGCTTTTTTCTCGGTTGTTCACGAAGTCTATTTTAAACAGTTTGAAGGACTTGAAGATTCTCTTAATAACTACCATCGCGAAACTATTCAGCTTATTGAGAAAAACGAGGGTATTGAAGTGGTTGACTACGGTATCGTAGGAAGTAACGCCCGCGCTTTCGAGGTTGCAGACCTTATAGGCGGAGATAAAATCGACGTTATTTTTACCAATATGATTACCTATGCGACTTCAAGCGTGTTTGCTCCCGTTGTGCAGAATACCTCTGCGCCTATAGTTCTTATTGCGCTTCAGCCACGAATGGCTATGGACTACACAAAGGCTTCAACCTTTATGCAGCTTGAAAATGATAATATCTGCTCCGTTCCCGAATTTACCGGTGTTGCCATAAGAATGGGAAGACCCGTAAAGGACGTAGTTATCGGTTGTCTTTATGATGATGCAGAGGCCGAGGCTCAGATTAAGGAGTGGTGCGACATTGCAAAGGTGCTTAACGGTCTAAAGGGCGCGAGATTTGCTCTTATGGGACACGTGCTTGAATCTATGTACGATATGCATGCCGACCCCACCGCCATTTCTTCCGCTTTCGGTGTGCACGTACCGCTCTTGGAAATCGAGGATATTGTAAGAGAATACGTAAATCTTACCGACGAAGAAATCGAGGTTAAGAAAAAACTTATCTGCGAAGAATTCGATATGCCCGACCCCAAGAGCGACCCCGTTACAATGAAGCTTACCGAGAAAGACCTTATTCACGCTTCAAAGGGCGCGGCTTCTCTTGACAGATTTGTTGAAAAGTATAAGCTTGACGGTCTTGCTTACTATTACGAGGGCGAAGAAGGCTCTATTCAGCGTGAGGTTGCAACCTCCTTTATAGCAGGTAACTCTATTCTTAACGCGCAGGGAACTCCTATGTGCGGCGAATTTGATATTAAAACCCTTATCGCTATGTTTATTATGGATAAACTTGGTATAGGCGGAAGCTTTGCTGAATTCCATCCCTTTGATTTTGTTGAAGACTTTATTTTGGTAGGTCACGACGGCCCTCACCATATTGCAATAGCGGAAGGTAAGCCCGTACTGAGAAGTCTTACCAAATTCCACGGCAAACCCGGAAGCGGCGCCAGCGTAGAATTTAAGATTAAGGAAGGCCCCATAACAATGCTTGGCATCACTCAGACCTTTGACGGCAAATTCAAGTTTGTTATCGGTGAAGGTATTTCTAAAAAAGGTCCTATTCCTCCCACAGGCAATACCAATACAAGAGGTTTCTTTGAACCTACCACCAAGGAATTTGTTAAAAAATGGGTTATGGAAGGCCCCACACATCACTATGCTCTCGGCGTAGGTCACCACGCCGACACCATCAAGAAGATTGCTGACGTATTAGGAATTGAAGCAGTAATTGTGAGGTAACGTATATGTATAAGCAGGTAACTCTCGAAGTAAGTTTTAAACCCTTTAAGAAGACAGACGACGAGTATATCAGAAACGTGTGTAAGGAGGTTTACACACAATGGTATGCGCTTATTAAAAATTGTGAAACCGTTTCTATTATGTTCTGGGCAAGTGACGGAAGCGAGATTTTGGAATATACCGGTAATATGGATGAGAAAATGGAATGGGGACAGTATATCGGTACTGCTAACCTTACCTATAATCTTACGGGCGACGATGCTGTTTGTACCCATAAGTATAAATACGATTATATGAAAAATCCTCCCGTTATTACCTACGGCACCATGAAGCGTATAGTTGAACTCTTTAAAGAGGAAGGCAAAAAGGTTTTGCCGAATGCTGAAATTTTAGTGGGCGATACCTTTGATATAGGCCCCGAATTTGCCGTATCTGATTTTAAGTATAAAAATCATACCGAAATTTGTACGGGACAGACCCTTGACCGTTTCGGCTTTGTTGACTGTACCGCTATACTCCACGCAGATGATAAGTCTTACGCTGCGTATAAAGACGGTATTCCCGAGGGTGAACCTTTGGCTACCTTCCTTGCCAGGCAAAGCGAAGTATTCCTTAAAGATATGGGTATGGACTTTATATGGCTTTCCAACGGCTTCGGTTTTTCCGCTGACCCGTGGAGTCTTCAGGGCAGAGTTTTCGACGGCGAAACCTTCCACCCCGAAAAGCTTAAGGAAACAAGAAGAAAGGTGCTTAATTTCTGGAAACTCTTTAGAGAAAATTGTTCTTACCCCGTAAGAGTAAGAGGTACTAACAACACAGTTGGTGTTGACTATGCTACCGATGCAGTGCCGATTTATGAAATTTATAAGAGCGAGCTTGATATTGATCCTCCGCCAAACTCTCCTTGGGCGGCGCTTAACGATAATTACGGCCTTGAAATCATGGGACATATGACCAGAATATGCGAACTTCCCGGCAACGATTTTCTTTTCCGTTATTATATTCACGACCCATGGTGGCTTAATTCTCCTTGGTATGACCGTTACGGCGGAGAGCCTATCGATATTTATCTGCCAATGGCAATTACCCGTATTACCGAAGAGGGCAAGGTGCAGTCTGCCGATAATCTTAATATATTAAGCATTGATAATTCCTTCGGCGATATGCCCGACTCCTGCGTAAACGAACCTTTACCTCATCTTTTAAAGGCTAAAAAAGATGCGGGCGATAAACCTGCTCCCCTTGTGCTTTTATATCCCGTAAGAGAATACAGTACCGCTATGGACGAGGCTTCCATTAAGCAGATGTATAAGGGCGACAGATATATCGTAGATGCCATAAATAATTCCTTCCCCTTAAACTGTGTGGTTTCCACCGATATTTTTATGAAAAACGAATTGGAAATTTATAAAAACAGTATTATCGTTACTCCCGTTCCCGAAAGTGACGAAATAAAGGAAAAGCTTATAACCTTTATGAATAAGGGCGGTAAGGTTATTATCTACGGTATAGGCGAATATCTCGAAAAGGTAAAGGATATAAAGGCTCCCAAAATCAACGTTGAAACCGATTCTCCCGTTGCTATCAGAGAGGCACTTAAGAATTTCGGTTTCTATATCGATTTTATAAATTATAACGAGGGTAAAAAGACCACTACGATGACTATCGCTAACAGCGATAACGCGCTTTTCTTTTCTCTTTATAATCAGACGACCGCCGTTGATATGTTCCTTAAATTCCCGCTTGGTATTCCCGTATTTATAGGAAGCGATGCTATAATAGAAAACGGTGTGGGCAAATACCGCTTTACAAGATGCGAACATCTCGAATGTCGAGCATTCGTTCAGCAAAAAGACGGTGTTGTAAGTATGAGAGAAGCTCCCGCTTGCAACAAAAAGTACCGCAGAAGAATTATTATGGAGGGACTTAAAGACGCAACCGTGTGTTTCTTCCCTGAAGAATACTGCAAGGCAGATGCGGTGGCTACCTTGGCAAAGCATTTTTACGGTATGGCACCCGTTATCGAAGACTGCTTTAAGGTAGTAACCGACGAAAAATACGGCACCTACCTATTGGGCGAACATATTACGGGCAACTACCAGTTCTATATGCCTTTTAAAGAATATATTAAATAGTATAATATCAAATTTTATGCGTTGTATCCGATTCCGTTAAGTGCGCATATAATAAGACTTAGCGGTATTTACACCGTTGATTATGAAGAGGATTATACTCAAAGCCCTAAGAGAAAAGCGATAATACTTTAAAAAGAAAAACTGCAGAATTTTCTGCAGTTTTTTAATCTTTATTTTTTAAAATATCAAGAATTGTTTTTTTGTCATTTCGGAGTGCTGATCTCAGTTCATCTATCCCTGAAAATTTACGTTCTTCTCTTATAAACTCAAGTAAATAAAGGCGAAGATTTTTTCCGTATAAATCACCAAAGTAATCGAAAATATGGGTTTCGCAAAGGGGTGTGCTTGACGGGAAGGTGGGACGTTTTCCTATATTGGTCATTCCAAAATATTCCTTGCCGTCTATAACGGTTTTGCTCATATAAACGCCGAATTTTAAATCTGCGGTTTTTTCGTTTAAAAGTTGATTTATTGTGGGAAAATCCATAAGCCTTCCGCGTTTTTCACCGTGAAGTACCTCTCCTCTGACGGAAAAGGGATGTCCCATAAACTTTTCGGCAGTTTTTACGTCGCCCTCTTTGAGTAAATTTCTTATAAGGGTGCTGGAAACGACCTCGCCAAAGGCAGTAACCTTATCTATAACCTTTAAGGTTATACCGTTTTCATTACAAAGTTTTCTTAAAAGGTCGGTATTGCCGACGCCTTTTTTGCCAAAGGTATAATTAAATCCGCATACTATCATTTTTGGATTGAATTTTGCCTTTAAAAATTCAAAAAAATCTTCAGCAGAAACGTCCTTTAATTTCGGAAAATCCAGATACTCTATTTCTTTAATTCCCGCTTTCTTAATAAGCTCTGTTTTTTCTTCCAAATCCGAAAGAACGATTTTTTTATCACTTAAAAAGGCCTTCGGGGGTACTGAAAATGCTACTGCAACGGAAAAAAGACCGCTGTTTACAGCAGTCTGCAAAACTTTCTTGTGTCCAAGATGAACACCGTCGAAGGTGCCCAGCGCAATAGCAGTTTCTTTCATTTTAATCTTCCTTTATAGGATTAATAAGACATTTTATACGAATTTCTCTATTTTCTTTGTCTGCAAAGCCTATTCCGATAAAATTATCCTTATATTTCACTCTGTAGCAGAGGTCTTCCGCTATTTCACAGTTTAATCGGTCAAAGGATAATTTTCCGCCGTTTGAAAAGCGCTTTGCCTGATTAAAACTGATTTGAAGTTCGGGAAGATGCATAACCGCCAGTTCTTCACTTAAAAGATAAGAAGAAACGTTTTCTTCGCTGACGGTATCTAAATCAACACAATTTTCAAGGGTAAAACCGCCTGTTTTAGTGCGGATTAAATCGGTAAGGGTTGCGCCACAGCCCAAAAATTCGCCTATGTCACGGCAGAGGGAACGTATGTAGGTGCCCTTTGAACAACTAACGTCAATTTTAAAGGTATAATCATCCTTAGAAAATTCAAGAAGCGTTATGCTGTGTACCGTAATTTTTCTTTGTTCAACCTCTATTTCCTGTCCCTTTCGGGCTAGTTTATAAAGAGGAACACCGTCTTTTTTTATGGCGGAGTACATAGGCGGAGTCTGAAGTTGCTCACCTGTAAAGTTTTTAAGGGCGCAAAGGAGTTGAGCCTGGTCAAAATCGGGAGTTTTTTCGTCAAGTATTTCTCCCGTTATATCAAGAGTGTCGGTGGAAATACCTGCTTTAACGGTGGCAATATAACTTTTATCAGCCGTCAAAAGATAATCGCAAAGACTTGTTGCTTTTCCCACCAAAACAGGTAATACACCGGTAGCTAAGGGATCTAACGTACCGGTGTGACCTACTTTTTTTGTATTGGCTTTTTTGCGTATAGCCGCAACAGCCTTAAAGGACGTAATATCTTTGGGCTTATTTATGAGAAGAAGTCCCTGCATTTTATGCCTCCAGATTTTTTTCAACTACGTCTAATATCTGTTTTTTAACCTCTTGGAGCGTTCCGGTCAAGCTGCAGCCTGCGGCGTTAACGTGTCCGCCACCACCCAAGGCTTTGCAAATTTCGGAAGCGTTAAGAGGAGGATAGGTGCGAACCGATACCTTATAGGTGTCGGCTTCCTTTTGCTTTATGGATATTCCTGCAAGAACACCCTCAACGGAACGGGAAATAACCGCAACACCTTCAAGGTCGTTATCATTACAGCCTGTCTTTTCCTTCATTTCGTTGGTTGCCGTAAGAAGCATACATTTTCCGTCGAAATGAAATTCTGCGCTATCTAGCACCATTCTTTCAAGTTCAAGTCTGCCGCGGGATTTGGTATCATACATAAGCCTGCCGATTTCGGCAGCGTTAATATCGTATGAATAAAGGTCAGCCGCAATAAGATGGGTCTTTGCAGTTACGTTAGAATATTTAAACGAGCCTGTATCGGTTGAAAGTCCCGTGTAAATAGCAGATGCCGAAACGGTATCTAAGGGCAGGGGAAAATGACGGAAAATATCGTGAATACATTCGCAGTTTGCGGCGGCAGAACTGTCAAGATAAAGTCTGTCGGCAAATCGGGTGTTGGAAATATGATGGTCTATGCACAAATCAATTTTTCCTACAAATACCTCTGCAAGATTTCCGAGCAGTTGAAGGTCTGCTACGTCAACGGCAATTACCGTTTCGTATTCTATTTCTTTGTTTTCAAAAGCCTTTGTAAAGTAACTGTATTTTGCGGGAATTTCATCGGCGCATTTTATCATACACTTTTTGCCTATAGTGGTAAGACCCAAGGCAAGAGCATAGGCGCTGCCGAGGGTATCGCCGTCGGGGGTTGCATGACAAAGAATAAGGAAGTTGTCCTTTTCCTTTAAGAAACGGCAGGTTTGCTTAAGGTCAAGTTCTTCGCAAACGCTGTCGGTAACTATTTTAACTGTTTTCTTCATCATTGTTTACGCCCTCCCCGAAAGAATCGATTATAGACGAAATATGAGCGCTGAATTCAATAGAATCATCAGCAACAAAACGCACCTCGGGTACCTTGCGCATTTTTACTCTCGAGCCTAATTCTCTTCTTAAATAGCCTGCGGCGCCTTTAAGGGCTTTGACCGACGAATCGGTCATTTCTTTGCCCTCGATAGCGCTAACGTAAAAGGTTGCATAGGATAAATCATTAGTAACCTGTACTTTTATAATGCTTAGCATTTTGCTGACTCTGGGATCCTTAACGTCGCGCAGTATATCTGCCATTGCAACGCGTACGTCAGAGGTAATACGGTCTATTTTATGACTAGCCATTAATCTCTGTACTCCTCAATAATATAGGCTTCAAATACGTCTCCAATCTTAATATCGGAGAATTTTTCAAGGCTGATACCACATTCGTAACCCTGAGCAACTTCCTTTACGTCATCCTTGAAACGTCTGAGCGAAGCAATGGCGTCTTCTGCTACTACGATACCGTCTCTAACCACTCGGATGGATGCGTTTCTTGTTACTCTGCCGTTTGTTACGTAACAACCTGCAATAGTGCCTACACTGGAAATCTTATAGGTATCTCTTACCTCAATGTCACCAATAACAACCTCTCTGGTCTTGGGAGCAAGCATACCCTTCATAGCGGCTTCGATTTCATCGATACAGTCGTAAATAACTCTGTAAAGACGGATGTCAACGCCATCTCTTTCGGCAAGTTCCTTGGCAACTGCATCGGGACGAACGTTAAAGCCTACGATAATAGCGTTACCGGTGCCTGCAAGTACAACGTCGGATTCGTTAATGGCGCCAACACCGCCGTGGAGAATTTTAACGCGTACTTCGTCATTGGAAAGTTTAACAAGAGAATCCTTAACTGCTTCAACCGAGCCCTGAACGTCGGCTTTAATAATAACACCGAGTTCTTTAATATCGCCTTCGCTTAATTTACCGAAGAGGTTATCAAGAGTAACCTTTGTAGCGGCGTTGAATTCTTCTTCCTTAATCTTAGCCTTACGCTGTTCAACAAGCTCACGGGCAAGTCTTTCATCGCTAACTGCGTCAAAGGTATCGCCTGCGCTTGGGGTTTCTGCAAGACCGGTGATTTCAACAGGCACACTGGGTCCTGCTTCCTTTAAGGTCTTGCCGTTTTCGTTGGTCATGGTACGAACTCTGCCGACGGTGGTGCCTGCAACTATGATGTCGCCTGAGCGTAAGGTACCGCCCTGAACGAGAAGGGTAGCAACGGGGCCGCGACCCTTGTCAAGACGCGCTTCAATAACGATACCCTTTGCTTTTCTGTCGGGGTTGGCTTTAAGTTCGAGCATTTCGGCAACAAGAAGAATATTCTCAAGAAGAGTATCAATTCCGTCGCCTGTTTTAGCAGATACGGGAACACAGATAACGTCACCGCCCCATTTTTCAGGAACGAGCTCGTGTTCGGTAAGCTGCTGTAAAATTCTGTCGGGATTAGCCTCGGGTTTATCCATTTTGTTGATAGCAACAATAATCTGAACGCCTGCGGCTTTTGCATGGTTAATTGCTTCTATGGTCTGAGGCATAATACCGTCGTCAGCCGCAACAACAAGTACGGCAATATCGGTAGCCATAGCGCCTCTTAAACGCATAGCGGTGAATGCGGCGTGTCCGGGAGTATCAAGGAAGGTTATATCGTTGCCTTCATAGTTTACTCTGTACGCACCGATGTGCTGAGTAATACCGCCTGCTTCACCCGAAGCAACGCTTGATTTTCTGATAGCGTCAAGAATAGAGGTCTTACCGTGGTCAACGTGACCCATAACAACGATAACGGGATCTCTCTTCTTTAAGTTTTCCTCGGTATCCTCGGTAACGTCAATAATTCTGTCTTCAATGGTAACGACAACCTGTTTTTCGATTCTGCCGCCCATTTCGGTAACAACGATTTCAGCGGTATCGTAGTCGATAACCTGATTTACGGTTGCCATCATACCAAGCTTTAAAAGAGTCTTGATAACTTCGGCTGCAGTTTTCTTTAATTTTTCTGCAAGCTCGCCTACGGTTATTTCGTCGGCAACGGTAACGAGAATAGGAGTTTTCTTGATTTTTTCAAGCTGTAAACGACGGAGCTTATCAGCTTCGGTTTCACGCTTTGCGCCCTGAGGACGCTTATAGTCCTGAGATTTCTGACGGATTTTCTGCTTTTTGGAGAAGTTATCCTTCATAGAGTTTGCAGGAGCAATATTTTCATATTTCTCGTTGTATTTTTCCATATCAATAGTATTGGTACGGGTATCAACGCGACGGATTTCAGCAGGTCCTCTGTTGGGAGCGGCGCCTGCGTTTTCCTTCTTTTCTCTCTTTTTAAAGGGATTGGGGTCGGAAGGCTTAAATTCCTTCTTTTCGTTTTCAGCCTTCTTTTGTTCGGGCTTATTTTCAGCCTTTTTAGGTTCTTCCTTCTTAGGCTCAGCCTTCTTAGGTTCAGTCTTCTTAGGCTCAGCCTTTTCGGGTTCGGCTTTCTTTTCTTCCTTTTTGGCGGCAGGTTTTTCTTCTGCCTTCTTAGGAGCCTGAGCGGCCTGAGCAGCCTTTAACTGTTCAAGAATAGCCATCTGATCGGCAAGTTTCTTATCCTTTACTGCCTGACGCTCAGCAGCCTTCTTTTCGCTCTGAGCTGCGCCGGTGGCAAAGTATTCGTCAAAACTCTTTACAGAATTTTTCTTGGTAATCTTTTCTATAATAACACCAAATTCAACTTCATCTACACTGCCTGCGGTCTTTTTTTCGCTGCCTAAAGCGGTTTCAATAAAAGCAACAAGCTCTTTAGAAGTCATATTAAGGTCTTTTGCTAAATCGCTGATTTTAATTTTAGCCATTGGCATTTCCTCCTTTGATAGCATCGGCAAATCCTTTTTCGTTTACGCTTATTATTCCGCCTTTTTTACCCGTAGCGTGTGAAAGTGTCGCTATATCATAGGTAACGTCTATAACGCGGACGTTGCTTTTGTCGGCAAAAAAGCGTATTTCTTTTCGGGATTTATCCGAAATGTCACTTGCAATAATAACAAGCTTTGCTTTACTTCTTTTAAGGCTTTCCTTTACACTGTCAGCCCCAAAAGACAGGTTGCCCGATTTACTGGCAAAACCAAGTAAAGTGAGTATTTTATCATTCACCGGAAGTTAGCTCCTTTTTAAGTCTTTCAAAAAGTTCTTCGGGGATGCTTACGCCGAAGGCATTTTCAAGACGTTTCTTTTTAACTGCAAGACTAAGACAGTCGCTGTTTTTACAAATATATGCGCCTCGTCCGTTCATTTTGCCCGAAAAATCAAGCGCTATGTCGTTTTCAGGGGTACGAACTATGCGGATAAGCTCGTTCTTAGCCTTTCTTTCCATACATCCGGTGCATTGGCGAAGAGGTATTTTCTTAACCATATTTTATTCCTCGGATGCGCCTTCGTAGAAACCGCTTTCGGGATGGATGTCGATTTTCCAACCGGTAAGTCTTGCGGCAAGACGAACGTTCTGTCCTTTGTTACCGATAGCAAGGGATAACTGAGAATCGGGAACGGTAACTCTGCAAGCCTTGGGGTCTTCGGAAACGATTTCACAGGTGAGAACTTTGGCAGGGGAGAGAGCCTCGCTGATAAATGCAGCGGGATCGTCGCTGTATTTAACGATGTCGATTTTTTCGCCTGCTAATTCTTCAACGATTTTGTTTACACGTGAACCGTGAGGTCCGATACAAGCGCCGATAGGATCAATTTCGCTGTTGCTGCTATATACTGCAATCTTGGTACGGCTGCCTGCCTGACGTGAAATAGATTTAACCTGAATGGTGCCGTCGAAAATTTCGGGAACTTCAGCCTCGAAAAGACGCTTAACAAGGTCGGCGTGGGTACGTGAAAGCATTACACGGGGACCTCTTTCGGTTTCTTTTACGTCAACAATATATACTTTGATGTGGTCGCCTTCCTTGATAACCTCGTCGGGCACCTGCTCGGTTTTGGGAAGGGTTGCTTCTGCGTGACCGATAAGAATGGTAGCGTTGCCGGTCTTGGGGTCGATTCTCTGAACGGAAGCGGTAACGATTTCCTTTGTTTTGCTCTGGAACTGAGCAAGGGTCTGACCGCGTTCAACGTCTCTTACGCCCTGATGGAAGTTGTTTCTGGAATTCTGGGCAACAACTCTGCCGAACTTAGCAGGGTCAAGAGGAATGTCAACAAAGCCCTGAGTCTGTGCGTTGGGGTCAAGCTTTACGGCATCTGCCACTAACATCTGGGTAAAGGGATTTTCAATTTCCTCTACAACTTCTTTTCTTGCAACTACGGTGAAAATCTTGTTTTCGGGGTCGATAGTGCATTTCACAACGTCGTTTCCGCCGTAATCCTTACGGGAAGCTACAACGATAGCCTCTGCGATTTTTTCAGCAATAAACTGCTGAGGAATACCTTTCTCTTCCTCCATAGCAGCAAGAGCTGCGAAAAATTCCGAATAATCGTTTTCCTTTTTCTTTACAGTTTTTCTAGCCATTTTCCATTATACCTCCGTTATATTTCTTCAAATAAATAAACCTTTGCGACGGCACTTTTTTCTATTTCTTTTTCGCCGTCTTCGGTTTTGATTACAAGATTAGCATCAAAGGAAACAAGGGTTCCTTTAATTTCTTTAGAGCCGTCCAAGGCTTTATAAAGCTTTACTTTGATTTCTCTGCCCTGCATTTTAACGAAATGCTCAGGCTTTGTGAGTTCGCGTTCAAGTCCCGGTGAGGAAACCTCCATACAGTAGGAACGGTCAATCGGGTCAGCCTCGTCAATAATAGGGTCAATTGCGTGGGATACGTTTACGCAGTCGTCGATAGATACGCCGTCTTCCTTGTCGATAAAGATGCGTAAAAACCAGTCTGCGCCTTCCTTAACGAAGCGTACGTCCCATAAAGATACGCCCTGCGCTTCAACAGTATCTTTTATAAGAGCCGTTACTGTTTCTGCTATGTTAGCCAAATTTATCACTCCTTAAAATTTGCGAAAGAAAAGTGAGCGGTTTTATCCGCTCACTTAACGTTCCTTTATCCAACTATCAGTAGTATAACACCTTTTTACAAAAAAATCAAGTATTTTTTATTCTTCCATCTGCTTGCCCAAAAACTGCGCGGCAACACGTACTAAATTTTTATCGCTGTCGGTGGGTGTTTTTGAGTCGCCGTCGTTAATCAGCATAACGCATCCTGCTAAATCACCGGCTGTTATTATGGGACAGGCAAAGGCAACGGTGTAGGCTGTTCCGTCAAGAGCAGAGTCTTTTTTATCACCGCTTACCAGATACTCTCTGCGTTCCTCCATAAACTCCTCAACGGTAGGGGAAAGGGTCTTTTCAAAAACGTCCTTTTTGGGAATACCCGCCGCCGCCACGCAGGAATCTCTGTCGCAAATCAAAACGGGCAACGACGAACAACGCACAAGCGCCTGCGCGTAACTTTCGGCAAACTCCCCAAGCTCCCCAACCGGCGAATACTTCTTAAAGATAACCTCCCCACCCGCACCGGTAAATATTTCCAATGGGTCGCCTTCTCTTATCCTCATTGTCCTTCTTATTTCTTTCGGAATTACAACCCTGCCCAAGTCATCGATACGTCTAACAATTCCTGTAGCTTTCATAAATATATTAACTCCTCTTTCTTTAAATTAATGAATAATGAAAAATGAATGATGAAGAATGAATAATTAATGTGTCGGCGAAGCCGACGTTATATATATCGTGCCAACGGCACACCGAAACTATTCACTATTCATTATTCACTATTCACTCGCAAGGCTCTGCCTTGCGCCCCTGTTGCTTTCATATATACATTTCTCCTTAAATTATAAATTGTGTTGTTATTATTTGTGGTTTAAGGAAATTTATACTGTGAATGTTTACTTTTTAAGGTCTGTATGATACAATGAACAAAAATTCTTTGGAGGGCAAAAATATGAAAAATGTTTTTTTCGAATATTTAGAAAATAACAAAGCAAAATTATTCACCATTATTTGCTTGCCACAAAGCAACAAGACATTTCCAACGATTATTATGCGTTCACCTTATGTTGATTCAGATGAATTTTCGACTGAAGAAGCGATTTGTGAAAACAAATTAAAGGAATATAAAATTTGGCTCGACAACGGTTATGCTGTTGTTTTCCAACATTGCAGAGGTAGAGGAAAAAGCACAGGGGATTGCATTCCTTATATTAACGAAAGAGAAGATGGACTGTTTTTGCAGGAATGGATAAGACAGCAACCATTTTATAACGGTGAATTGTATTTGTGCGGCAGCAGTTATACTTCTTCCGTACATTTTGTTACTGCACCTTTTGCTGATGATATAAAGGGTGCTGTTTTGCAGGTTCAGGATTGTGAGAGATATAACTGCAACTATCGTAACGGTTTTTACAAAATTGGACTTCACGGTTATTGGTATGTAAATATGTATAAAAGAAAAAGCATACCAAATAAAAACTATACAACCGAAAGTTATAATATGCTACCACTATCTGTTTTTTCAAAAACTGTCTTCGGTGAGAATGCAGAGGATTTTGATGAAATATTAAAGCATCCCAACAAAAATGATGCTTTTTGGAAAACACGATACGGTGGCGGTGAGGCTCACAACGCCATTAAGCATGCTAATATTCCCGTTTTGCTCGTTACAGGATTTTATGATATCTATACAGGCGGAGTTTTTGATATGTGGAACACTTTAGACGAGGAAACAAAATCCAAATCTGCTCTTGCGGTGCATCCTTTTGACCATGGTTGCAACGGTGAGGGACAACCCGTAAACTTTGAAAACGGAAACATTAACAAAGAATTTGAAAACTATTCTGTTAAGTGGCTTGATTCTATTCGGGGTAAATCCGAATCACCTTTCCCGAAAGGTAAGGTTACATATTATATACTTTTTGATAATAAATGGTGCTGCGATAATTTTAGCAAACCGCAAGAATATCAAAAAATAGGTTTAGGCAACGGTACAGTTTCGTATGAGTATAATCCTAATAATCCAGCAACCTTCAAGGGCGGTTTATCTGCCAATTTTAACGGAACTGCTTGGCAGGATAAACCAAATTTGCGCAACGATATTATTACCATATACACACCTGAATTTACAGCAGACACTTTTGTAAAAGGAAAGATTAAAGCAAGATTAAAGGCAAAATCTGATTGTAATGATACTTGTTTTTATATACGTATTAGTCTTTGCAAAACAGAGGGCGACTACGGGCTTCGTGATGATATCAATCAGATTTCCAATTTTTGCGCTGATTATACACCAAATACAGAAATTGAAATGGATTTCTTTTTTGACGAACATGCTTTTGTAATTAAAAAAGGAGAGAAATTGAGAATTGATATTTCTTCATCGGCTTTTCCTTTGTATGTTAGACACACAAATAACAAAGGTTTGTTTTCGGAGCAAACAACTACCAAAAAGGCTGTTAACTCATTAATTCTTGAAAATTCATATATTGAAATTCCAATAGGCTAATAGTAAAAGCGAGGTGAATATTCACCTCGCTTTTGTTATGTATATTCTTGGTGTTTTAATAACACAAGCCTCTATTCTACGAACTATTCCAGTTGCTTTCATATATACATTTCTCCTTAAATTACAAATTGTGTTATTATCTGTAATTTGAGGAGATTTAGACTGCAACAATTTACTTTTGAAATTAAATATGTTATAATAACTTAAAAGTGGTGATTTTATGAAAAAAATCTTTTTTAAACTCAAACCTGTTGTAGTGTTATTACTATCTTTAATTATGCTGTTTTTAACATCTTGCGGTATTTTGAAAACAAAAGAAGTACACGGAAAAGAATTAAAAAAGCTTTCTGATGATGCACTTTTCGAAAGGGTCTATTTACAAACACTTGATGTTGTTGAGTCTTTTCCAGACGAAGAAACAGCTTTTTCAAATATCAGCATTGAACAAAAAACGGTTTATATTTTGAGCATTTACGATATGGAAATACAAAATGGCGGTTTGTGCCAATTCTTTGTGAATTCTTCTCGTTCTTTAGCTCCTTACATAGAAGATAATCTTAATAAGATTGGTGCTACAGAGCATAAAAAATTATTTACTGAATTTATTGAAAATAATAATATTGATGTAAATAATCTTGACTCTTTTATTATATCTGATGTAGAAGAGTACGAAGCACAAACAAAACGTTATGATTTTGATTCTTTTGATAAAAAATATATAGAATTGCCTACTTTGCAAAGTTATATTACAGAGTATATCAAAACTAATATTGAAAAATTTTAAAAAAATTGCGGAGTGAATTTCACTCCGCTTTCTCTTTATGCCTATTCACCACACTATGTATCGCAACGCAAAACCTGTCGAAAGGTGTGGGTGAATAACGCTTGACATTTTAGGGAACAATTATTATAATAAATTTATAAAAAGTTCCCTAAAAGGAGTTTTGATATGAATAACTACCCCGAGATACAGGAATTGCTACAGCAACGTGCTGATTTGTATTCCCGACTTAAATTACTCGCTTATGACGGCACACCCGAAATAAAGGAAAACAAAAGCGGTAAATATCTATATGTCCGCAAGCGTGTAGGCAGTCGCGTAACTTCAACTTACGTTGATGTTTATTCCGATACGCTTTATCAACTTTTGCTTCGTAATAATGCAGAAGCAAAAAACTTAAGAAAACAAATTCGCAAGGTGGAAAAAGCGCTTGCTGAAAAAGGTTTTACCGAAAACGAATTATCCCCCGACGTACTTTTAAACCTTGATTTTGCCCGAATGAATATGAAATTATCCATTTATGAGCAGGCTGTTTTAGAGGGTGTTGCAACCTCTTTCCCCCAAACCGAAGATATACTAGAAAATGGCAAGGTAAACGGCGTAACGGCAAGCGATGTGCAAAAAATATTAAACCTGAAACACGCTTGGGAATTTATTTTGGATAAAGACGTTTTGCAGGTGAAAAGTGATTATTCTATCCTTTGTCATATCGCTAAGCTCGTAAACGAGGGCTTTTTTGCAAGCGGTGGCAGAATAAGAGGTGTACCCGTAAACATTGGTGGAACATCGTATATACCGCCCCTTCCCATTGAAACTGTTGTTATTGAAAATATTTTAGAAATTATAAACCGTAATGATGAACCGATAAATATTGCCGTTGAGCTTTGTCTTTACTGTATGAAAACGCAAATTTTCAATGATGGCAACAAACGAGCATCGGTTATATTCGCAAATCATTATTTAATTTCAAAAGCAGGTGGCCTTTTAGTCATCCCTGAAAATCACGTGCCCGAATTCAAAAAACTTTTGATTAAGTATTATGAAGATAAAGACAACGACGAAATTAAAGAATTCTTAAAACAAAACTGTCATAAAAACTTTAGGTAATATAACGAGAGGTGAAGTTCACCTCTCGTTATATCTTTCTACCACACTATGTATCGCCATACAAAACTTGTCGAAAGGTGTCAATAATATATTAACTCCTCTTTCTCTTAATTAAATGAATAATGAAAAATGAATGATGAAGAATGAATAATTAATGTGTCGGCGAAGCCGACGTTATATATATCGTGCCGAAGGCACACCGAAATTATTCATTATTCACTATTCATTATTAATTCGCAACGCTCCGCCTTGCGCCCCCAGTAGCTTTCATAATATATTAACTCCTCTTTACTTAATTTAATGAATAATGAAAAATGAATGATGAAGAATGAATAATTAATGTGTCGGCGAAGCCGACGTTATATATATCGTGCCGAAGGCACACCGAAATTATTCATTATTCACTATTCATTATTAATTCGCAAGGCTCTGCCTTGCTAAATGCTAAATAATAAGATAACGAATATGCTTAAAAATAATACCGTTATTGTTTTTGGACTCAGTTTTTCTTTAAAGACAATCAAACCGAACAGCGTAGTTAATAAATTTGTTGATATGTTTTGAAGAGGAAAAAATACCGCACTGTTCATTTCTCCTGCAAGTATTGTGTTGAACAGATTGGCACCGCCAAAACAAAAGCCCGCAAATATTGGAGCAGTGGCAGTTTTAAGGGCATATTTACTTTTTTCTCCGCAACGCAAATACGCCACTGAAGAAACAACAAAAGCTAATGCAAACCCCGTTAGCAGAAATGCGCTTTTTTCATTGTGAGCACTAGATGTTCCTTGAACCTTTTGCATTATGCCAAGGCCTCCCGAAGACAGCATCGCCATTATAATAAATGGGATAAACGACTTTTTCATTTCTTTCTCTTTGCTTTTCGTTTGGGCGGAAAACACAATTATAAATATTGCGAGCGCAACACCCACACCGTTCAAAAGTGTAAAACTCTCATTCCAAAACAAAGAGCCTGAAAGGGTTGGTAAGATAAATCCAAGGGAATATACAACACTGCACACAGACGTATTTCCGGTTTTCAGAGCAATCGTAAACATCCATTGTGAAAGGATAAGTAGGATGCCGTAAATGATACCGTATATATATGTTATAGTTGAGATTTTGGTGGGAGCACTTAAAACATACAAAAGAAGTATAAGTGTTCCCGTACCAAAAAGAGCGGTTTGACAAAAGAAGAAATCCGCTTTTTTATCGTTTGTTTTTGCTGTTTTTTTAGAAGTTATATTTCTGCCTGTGGATAATACAACCGACAACACTAAAAACAACAAATCTTCTTTATTCATATTTCACCTTTAATTATTCTTGCCATTTCTTCACTTAAAATCTTGCGGTTGTCATCGTCCACTAAACTAAAGCGGTTCCCATCGTTTGGCGTGCTCAAATAATTCCAAACACAATATGGAATATCGTTTTCTTTCAGAATGGTAATCACATCTCGCATCCAATTTTCACGCCATTTGATATCAGCATGGCGGATGGTGCCGAACTCCCCACACCACAGGATTTTATCCGGATGACTCTTTGCAAAATCCACTGCACCTTGAAGAGCATTACGTATATAAGTAATATCCATTTTTTCATACTTCGCATAAGAGGAAGCATTGTTGTTTACAACTAATTGATAATCACGATAACGTTCGATGTCGCAAGGATAAGGCATTGTGCGATTATAATAA
>SVPZ01000054.1 GCA_015065605.1 Oscillospiraceae bacterium
TTTTTAAGGCAAAAAATTTTAGGAAATTATATAGTCGACTTTTATTGTGCTCAGGCTAAATTGGTAGTTGAATTAGACGGTTCACAACATTTTTCAGAAAGTAATTTGCAAAGAGATAGCGACAGAGGGGAATATCTGCAGAATTACGGAATTGAAATTATTAGAATTCCAAATAATTATGTTAAAGAGAACTTTAACGGTGTTTGTGAATATATAGATGATTGCGTGAAACAAAGGCTCCTTTGTGTAAAGGGAGCTGTCACGCAAGTGACTGAGGGATTGTTTTAATTTTGTACAATCCTCCCACCGACATACGTCGGTCCCCCCTCCTTTGCACAAGGCGGGCAGAACAAATGTTTTGACAAATTTCTTGATTTCTCGGGTATTTATGGTATAATAGTATATGAAATAAGGTAAGCCTATACGGTAGGCGGTTTAAACTTGCCCTCGGACACGGGGGTGATGCCCTATGTACATAACTAATGAAGATTTATTTCAATTTAGTATTGTTATAATTTCGGTTATAACACTTGTATTAACGGTCATAAAAAAGAAATAACCGCCTTTCCAGTCCAAAGTTAAGGCGATTATTTCTTTAATCAATTATCTTTGAGGGCAAACCGTCTATACGGTTTACCTTATTTCATCCTTATTATAACACTTGATTTTTAATATGTCAATATATTTTAGGAGGGAAGATATGGCTTCTCCTTTAGCAGACCGCTTAAGGCCGAAAAACATTGATGAGGTTGCAGGACAGCGTCATTTACTCGGTCAGGGCAAGGTGCTTCGTCGCATAATTGAGTCGGGGCAGATACCAAATCTTATATTTTACGGGCCTTCGGGTGTGGGAAAAACCACCGTTGCAAACATTATTGCCGAAAAATGCGGTAAAAAACTATATCATCTGAATGCTACCGTTTGTTCGACACAGGATATTAAGGATATTATTTCTTCACTCGATTCTCTCGAATGTGCAGGCGGTGTGCTTTTATATCTTGACGAGATTCAGTATTTTAACAAAAAGCAACAACAGATTTTACTGTCCTACATTGAAAACGGCGATATAACCCTTATTGCATCAACTACGGAAAATCCTTTTTTCTACGTATATAATGCTATTCTTTCCCGTTCCACAGTTTTTGAATTCAAAACTCTTGATAACGGTGATATTGCAACTCTCCTTGACAGAGGATTAGGTCTTATATCATTGGAAGACGGCAAGGAATACCGTTTTGCCGAGGGAGTCAGGGATAAAATTGCGCGAAGCGCAGGCGGTGACGTAAGGCGTTCGCTAAATATGCTTGAGCTTTGTCTTCTTAGTATAAAATGTTCGGGAGAAAGTATTATTACCGATGAAATTGCCGAGCAGATTTTAGAAAATAATGCGGTACGGTATGACCGAGAGGGTGACGAGCATTACGATTTGCTTTCCGCCTATCAAAAATCAATGCGAGGCAGCGACCCCGATGCCGCCGTTTATTATCTTGCGCGAATACTTGCGGCGGGTGATTTACCGAGCGCCTGTCGAAGACTTATGGTATGCGCCTGCGAGGACGTGGGACTTGCCTATCCGCAGATAATTCCCATAGTTAAAGCCGCCATTGACGCGGCAATGTTTGTGGGACTTCCCGAAGCGCGAATTCCCCTTGCCGATGCGGTAATTCTTGTTGCCACTTCACCTAAGTCAAATTCGGGAGAAGCGGCAATTGATGCGGCAATGAGTGACGTTGAGCGCGGTGTTGGCGGAGATATACCGAGATGTCTTCAGAATAAGCATTTCGACGGCGAGGAAGCCGAAACTCGCGGTCAGCACTATCTTTATCCTCATTCCTATAAAAATCATTACGTAAAACAGCAATATCTGCCCGATAATATTAAAAATAAAAGGTATTATCTGCCATGTGAAAACAAAACCGAGCAAAAATTTAAGGAATATCTTGATTTTCTTAAAAAAAGTGAATAAATTAAAATCACCGTCAAAAAATAATGGCGGTGATTTTTATGTTAATAGATTTATTAAAAGCATTTTTAATCGGCGGAATATTTTGTCTTATAGGACAGGTGTTAATTGATTTTACAAGGCTAACCCCTGCGAGAATACTGACGGGTTACGTTGTATCGGGGGTTATACTGGGCGGAGTGGGAATATACGAGCCTATCGCAGAATTTGCAGGGGCAGGCGCACTTACTCCCCTTACGGGCTTCGGTTATCTTTTAGCAAAGGGTGTTAAAGAAAAAATAACAACCGACGGTTTTACAGGGATACTGACGGGTGGACTGAGCGCCACGGCAGGAGGTATTACGGCGGCGCTGTTATTGGGAATTTTAATGAGCGTTATTTTTAAAGCCACAGAAAAATAACAAATTATTAACAATTACTGTATTGTAAAAAATCTATTTCGGCTGTATAATATAAATATAGAAAATTTTTACAGGCGGTAGAAAGATGAAACTTGATTTTAAAACTCTTTTTAAAATAGGATTTGCGGTTTTCCTTGTTTATCTTTGCATAAATTACTGGAACAACGTATCGGTTGCTCTTATAGGAGCCGCCGCGCCCATTATTATCGGTTTAGTTATTGCATATCTGGTTAACATTATTATGTCGAGCTATGAAAAGCATTATTTTCCGAAAAGTCAGAAGAAATTTGTGAAAGTAACGCGCAGACCGTTTTGTATGATAGGCGCATTTTTAACGGTAATTGCGGTTATCGCTTTAGTAGTGGTTATCGTTGTGCCTCAGCTTGTGTCCTGTGTGCAGGTGGTAATTGAAAAACTTCCTGCCGCAACTAACGTGGTTATTGAAAAACTTAATAACGTTGAATTTATTTCCAAGGAATTTTTGGACAGTCTTTCAAAAATCAACTGGCAAGAGGTTACAGATAAAATTACGGGAATTGCTACCTCGGGCGTAGGCAAGGTGGTTGACGTGGTGGTTAAATCGGTGGGTATGGTATTTTCCACCGTTGTGACCGTTTTCTTAAGCATAATCTTTGCGGTTTATATTCTTTTAAGCAAGGAAAAACTCAAAAGACAGGCGAGCAAGGTATTAAAGCATTATGCAAAGCCTAACTGGTATGCAAAAATAGTATATTTCTTTAAAACCCTTAATGAAAGTTTCCGCCGTTATATTGTAGGTCAGTGTACCGAAGCGGTAATTTTAGGCGTTCTTTGTACCGTTGGTATGTATATTTTGAGGATACCTTATGCGGCAATGATAGGCGCTCTTATAGCCTTTACCGCGCTTATCCCCATAGCAGGTGCTTTTATCGGAGCCGGCATCGGCGCGTTTATGATACTTACTGAAAATCCCGTTAAAGCACTTATTTTTATAATTTACATTCTTATACTCCAGCAGCTCGAAGGAAATATTATTTATCCGAAGGTGGTTGGCACTTCTATCGGACTTCCTGCTATCTGGGTGCTTGCCGCGGTTACGGTTGGCGGCGGTATGTTCGGAATTGTGGGAATGCTTATTTTCGTGCCAATTACGGCGGCTATATGGAAAATTGTTAAGGATGACATAAACAAACACGAACAATCCGAACCTGCCTAAAACGGCATTCTTTCGGCACTTTTCGGTTTGTCATCACCCGTAGGCATAAACAAGCGAAAGGAAATAGAAATTGAAAACGGAATTTGAGAACATTCTTGAAAAAAGTTTTGCATATATTCTTGAAAAACTGGGCAAGGAACAGGTGGACAATTACAAAACCCTTATGGCGTACTACCGTTGCGCTATGATGGAAATCGAAACCAAGTTCAACGTGCTTAACGAGGAATTTTCTCTTGCTTTAGACAGAAATCCCATAAACAGCATAAAAACCCGACTTAAAAGCTTTGAAAGCATAAAGGAAAAGCTTCAAAGAAAGGGTTTGCCCTTAAAGGTAGAAAGCATTGAGGAAAATTTAAACGACGTAGCGGGAGTCAGGGTGGTTTGCTCCTTTACCGAGGACGTTTACACCCTTGCCGAAGCCCTTTTAAAGCAAGATGATATAGTACTTATCGAAAAGAAAGATTACATAGCAAATCCAAAGGAAAACGGCTACAGAAGTTTACACCTTATTGTCAGCGTACCGATTTTTCTTGCTAAAGAAAAGCGTTATATGAGGGTGGAAATTCAGCTTCGTACCATAGCGATGGACGTTTGGGCAAGTCTTGAGCATCAGCTTCGCTATAAAAAGGAAAATGAATTTACTACTCAAATGGCAATGGAACTTAAAAAATGCGCCCAGCTTAGCGCCGAGCTTGACAGCAGAATGGATGCGCTGAGAGAGATTGTAGGGAATAGGGAGTAGGGAATAGGGAATAGAAAAAGGTTCAACTTTTGTTGAACCTTTTAGTTATTTACTCCTTTGCACAAGGAGTGCTTTGGAGAAAACAATGATTTTTGACATAAAAAACGGGACGATGTGTGGTACGGCTTTGCCCAGACCCTTTTGTCCTTCGGACATTTCCCCTATCAGGGGAATAACATCGTCCCCTACGAATTAACAATAAATTTATACAAAAATGCGGGATGTCGGGGACGCCATCCCCTACGAATTGCCAACAAATCTCTACGGCTACACTGTAGGGGCAAACGTCCTCGGTTGCCCGAAGAGAAAACAATGATTTTTGACATAAAAAAACGGGACGATGTGTGGTACGGCTTTGCCCAGACCCTTTTGTCCTTCTGACATTTCCCCTATCAGTGGAATAACATCGGCCCCTACAAGATATCATTGGGTTTTGGTAGGCATCGGTCTGTAATATCGTTACGTAAAGTTTTATGGCAAAAGCTATAAAAAAGGGGCTGTAAAAAAACGACCCAAATAAAAAAAGACTACAAACCAATCCGAAAGGATAGGAATGTAGTCTTTTTTGTGGTATAATTAAGTTGATGAAAAATAAATATAACCCACGAGTATA
>SVPZ01000055.1 GCA_015065605.1 Oscillospiraceae bacterium
CCGATACAAAGTTTTATGTATGTCCTGTTGTATGTATGGGAATAACCAAAGATAATTGGTATAAATCCGAGCAAGGTATTGACCGTGTGCTTGGTGAACTTGCTCGTTGCGGCAACCAATTTGTCGGGGATATTAAGGAGTATTTGTTATGATTCACTATATGAATCTTGTTCCAACTGCTTTTGTGAAAATTGCAGATGGTAATAAAACAATTGAATTAAGGCTCAATGATGAGAAACGGCAACAAATAAATGTTGAAGATACCGTTGTTTTTAACCGTTTGGGAGCCAAAGATATCATCATTGCACAGGTTAAACTATTACATAAATTCTCTGATTTTGAAGAACTATACAAAACGTTACCGCTTGAAAAGTGTGGTTATAGCAAAGCTGAGCTTGATACTGCCCATTACACCGATATGGAACAGTATTACACCAAGGAGCAAATCAAAAAATATGGCACTTTAGGCATAGAACTTTACAATGTATCTTCAATCTGTGACGTTAAAGAAATAATAACTGAACCTGATATATTGAAATTACTTGCACTAAGCGTATTTAGTCCCACTGAGGAACGATTACTGAACAGAGCAAAGAAATATCAAGAAGATGAAAACGCCAATATCTATGCTTATAAACATAATGCTGAATACAAAGGGATTGTTGTTTTTAAGATTGTAAACAACTCAGCAACCATACTTGATATTGCTGTAAAACCTGAATACCAAGGTCAAGGTATTGGTAGTAAACTTATTGATTTTATCTTTAATCGGTTTAAGATTGATGTTATTGTCGCAGAAACAGATGATGATGCTATTGGATTTTACGAGAAGTACGGTTTTAAAATAACTAAAACAAAAATGATAAATGATACAACAAGATATGTTTGTGTCATACATTTATAAAAAATTAACACTCCTTCAAAAAAGGAGTGTTTGATTTTTGCTTATTATTTATCTGATGTCAGCAGGTCAACGAGGCCTGTATATACAAGGGAAGGGTTGTCGAGAAATTTTTCCTTAATTGCCGCCGCTTGTGTTTCATCTGTAACCATAAGTTTTACGCTCATAAGGTCAATTCCGTTTTCAACGGCTGTACAGATCAGATACATAAATCCATTTTCTTTTATTGTTTCAATTTTAGTATCTTTTGCGTTTTTTAGTCTTGCAATCATTTTTGCGGTAAGCGCAAAAGCTTTTTCTTTAATTGTAAACGGAAGTATGTTTTTTAAAGTATCGGCCGCAGAAGCTCCAACTTCTGTTACCTGATAGGTATCGTCAACTTCGTTGTACGTGAGGTTTCCCGCTTTAAGCAGAGCTTCGAGTGCATCCATAACCTCAAAATAATTGGCAATTCCTTCTATATTAAGCTGATTAGCCAGTAATTGTCCCGGAACTGCGGATTTAACACCGCTTATAACGTAGCAAATAAGTACTTTGATTTCTGCTGTGCTTATAAGACTGCCTACACCCGCAGATATAGCATTACTTTCCAAAGATTACACATCCTTTTAATGATATGTTTATATTATAATATATTTTAAAAATTTTTCAAGTCATTATCCGTCATAATCTTCTATTATTGCATTTAATTGTTCTTGATTTCTTATAATTATTCCGCTATTTAACGCTTCTTGATCTCTCTTTGGCAATACAGAAATGACAATTTCGTCATAAGTTTTAATTATATTTTTACCTTTATATAAAACTACAGTTCCGTTTTTCTCCTTTAAAATCATTGGCGAACTATATCCTGCTGATACCTTAATAAATGAAAAAATTACAGTTATTATAGTGATAGAGACTGTAATTGCTAAAATTAGTAGCCTTTTTTTCATAAAAACACTTCCTTTAATTTGATTTTGCCCCTATTTTTGCCAATTATTAAAAAATTGTAATACACTTTTTTACTTTTTGTGGTATAATAGGTAATATGGTGAGTATGCCATAATTTATAGATTAATTAATAATTTCGTATTATTGTTTTTAGAATGGGAGGTTAACCGACTTTATGGCTAACAATCGCAAAAAAGACGAAGTTCTCGATTTAAATTCGTACCGTAGCGGTTCGAGCGCAAAAAAAAGAAAGAGAAAAGTTAAAAAAAGCACTAAAGTGCGTGTTCTTAGAGGTCTTCTCGCTTTCTTTTTAGTCTGTGTTATGGTTTTTTGCATAGGTGTAGGTGGATTCCTTATATATGTATTCAACTTTATTGATGACGAATTTGCCGTTGACCTTGAGGAATTAAAACTGAATTGCACAACGACTATCTATGTTAAAGAAGGCGAAAATTGGGTTGAATTCCAACGACTACATGGTAACGAAAATCGTATTTGGGTGTCATATAATGATATTCCGCAGGATATGAAGGATGCGTTTGTTGCCGTTGAAGATAAGCGTTTCTTTAAACACGGTGGTGTTGACTGGAAGAGAACTATCAGTGCTTTTGCTAACTATTTCTTGCATTTTTACTCTTCTAATCAGGGTGGTTCTACTATTACTCAGCAGCTTGTCAAGAACCTTACAGGTGATAAAGCCCAAACACCGGATAGAAAAATCAGAGAAATTATGAGGGCGCGTAACCTTGAAACGCAATACTCTAAAGAAACTATTCTTGAGTGTTATATGAACGTTGTTTCGATGGCTAATAACATTTCGGGTGTTCAGGTTGCAGCAAATTATTATTTTAATAAGCCGGTTGAAGAACTTTCGCTGTCTGAATGTGCGGCACTTGCAGGTATCACCAAGAATCCCGAAAAATACCGTCCCGATATTTATCTTGATAATACTATCGAACGTCGCGATACTGTTCTTATGTTAATGCTTGATCAGGGCTATATAACTCAAGAGGAACACGACAGAGCGGTAGCTGAAAAACTTAACGTGGTAGCTGATCCTGCTAATATAAAACGAGTTGAAATTAATAATTATTTCGTCGATGCACTTATTGATGACGTTATTGATGATTTAAAAACTCTTTATAATTGTAGCGATGAAGATGCTTCGTTGATGTTTTATAACAACGGTTATCAGATTTATTCTACCGTTGATATGAAGATTCAAAACCGTTGTGATACCGTATTCGAAAACGTTAAAACGTATGGACTTAAATCACACGGTGAAACAATGCAAGGCGCTATAACCGTTATGGATTATGAGGGTCATATTTTAGGTATGGCAGGTGGTATCGGCGAGAAAACTACTAACCGCGGATTTAATCGAGCTACTATGGCAATACGTCAGCCGGGTTCTACAATGAAACCTATTGCGGCTTATGCACAGGCGATTGAAAAGGATATTATCACATATTCCTCGGCTGTTAATGATAATAGAAGATATTTTGGTAAATGGGCGCCGAACAACTGGTACGGTGGTAATAAGGGCTATATAACAGCTCATTTTGCTCTTGAATATTCTGTTAATACTATTCCTACTTATTTGGTAAATGATATTAAACCACGTGTATCTTATGACTTTTTGACAAAAACTCTTGGTTGTAATAACTTAACAAATGAGGATGCTAATCTTGCGCCTCTTGGTATGGGCGGTACTAACGGCGGTCTTACTACTACTGATTCAGCTGCGGCATATGCTATTTTCGGTAATAAGGGTGTTTATCACGAGCCAACAACTTATTATTATATTACCGATATGAAGGGTAACGTTATACTTGATTATGACGAGAAGGGTGTTCAGGCTATCGGAGAAGACACTGCTGTTGTTATGAATCATATGCTTCAGAATGTTGTATATGGTGGTAGCGGCACGGGTAGAGGAGCCGGCGGATACGTTAGCAATATGAGAATTTTTGCAAAAACCGGTACGTCTAATAATACTCGAGATCTTTGGTTTGTAGGCGGAACTCCTTATTACGTTGCTTCTTGTTGGACAGGTTATGATAATAACTATACAATTAATTCTTCAAGCATTGCTCAAAGAATGTGGGGCGCTGTTATGAAGGATATTCATAAAGGTTTAGAAGCTAAAAAGTTTGCGACCAGCAAATATGTAAGTAAGCGTTATTATTGTGCTGACACAGGTCTTCTTGCAACAACAAAATGTGAAAATAAACATATCGGTTATTATAAAAACAGTTATTTGCCTATATGTTCGCATCACGGCGGTACTATATTGCCTCCAATATCCGGTTCTAATGCCACCTTCAGCGGAAAGAGCGGTGTGGTTAAAGGCAAAGTTACAGGTATGCTAGTGAAGAAAGAAGAGGAAGAAAGTTCATCTGAGGGTTCATCTTCAGGTGAAAGTTCATCGGAAAATTCGTCAACTAATTCAAATTCTTCTGGCGGCACGTTAATTCCATCACATTAATAAAAAAATGCAACCAACAACTTTGGTTGCATTTTTGCTATTAGGAGCGATTAAATCCAAAGATTAAACAATAATTATATTTTGATGTACTTTATAATTATTTGAATTTAAGATATCTATAAAAAATTAAGGAAGCATACCGCTGGTATGCTTCCTTAATTTTGAAGACTAACCCTAATTTTGATACAAATGCACCCCCCTTTTTTTGAGGTTAGGGGGTGCAAAGTTATTATAGGGGGTGCATTTTCAGGTCAGGGGGGTGCAAATGGGGTTTAGGGGGTGCATTTGACATATTTCTTTCTGATTTCGATTGCTCCCGATTCGCTTTTTTCAAAATAGCCATCAAAACAATAACAAGCATTCCACGCGCGAACCTTGAATGTAAGATTTGTTAAATCAAGATGGGGGTATCCAAAGTAATTTCTCAAGTCATCATAAGAGATGTTATCAAGCAAAGATACTTCAATCTCTCCACCAAATCTGTTCTTTTCGTTTTCAAAAAATTCAATAGCTGCTT
>SVPZ01000027.1 GCA_015065605.1 Oscillospiraceae bacterium
CACAAAACGCAGTTAATCCTGACGGATTAACGAGTATTTTAACAATGCAAAGACGAAAATTGAGCCTTTAAAATCAGGTTCGGATTATTCGTGTTTGCTTAAGATAGGAGCGGTATAATTGCTGTTTGATTTAATTAACGGAAAAGCAAGTTTTGCTACGACTATAGCGTATATTATAGCATCGCTTTTTGTTATTTTTGTTACCTTGCCTTTCCATGAATATGCACACGCTTTTGCGGCTGATAAACTGGGGGATAGAACTGCGCGATATCAGGGAAGACTCACCCTTAATCCTCTATCTCATATCGACTATCTGGGCGCACTTGCAATTATTCTTTTTGGCTTCGGTTGGGCGCGTCCCGTTCCCGTTAATGCCAACAATTTTAAAAGTCCCAAAAGGGATATGGCAATTACCGCCGCCGCAGGACCGGTTATGAATCTTACCCTTGCTTTTATCGGCAGTTTTTTGCACTATATGTTCCAATATATCGCTCTTGGAAAAGAGAGTATTTTCTGCATTTACGTTGCCATTTTGTTTGACGCTTTTTGCGTTATAAATATCGGTCTTGCCGTATTTAATTTGCTTCCCATTCCGCCTCTTGACGGTTGGAAGGTATTGGGCGCTGCGCTTCCTGCAAGAACCTACTGGAAGATAATGTCGTATGAACGTTACGTAAGCTTTGCAGTTATTCTTCTTATCTGCACGGGCGCTTTGGATTTACCTCTCGGTTTTATCAGAGGTTTCTTCTATACGATAGTAAACTTTTTGCCTAAAATTATTTTTGGATTTTAAAAGGAATTTTTATGGAAACTGTATTATCATACAAGGTCGAGGATTTTGAAGGTCCTTTAGACCTGCTTTTGCAGCTAATAGCAAAGAATAAACTTAATATTTACGATATTCAGCTTACCGTATTAATAGACCAGTATCTTGAACAAATTAAGTTGATGGAACTTTATAATATGGATATAGCAAGTGATTTTCTTGCTATGGCATCCCGTCTTATCTATATTAAAACCGTAAGTTTGCTTCCTAAACACGAGGAAATCGAAGAACTGAAACAAGAACTTACGGGTGAATTACTTGAATATCAGGTTTGTAGGGAAATTGCCTCAAAGCTTAACGATATGAGTAAAGATATCGACCGTTTCGTTAAGGATGCTTCACCGGTTGAACTTGATAAAACCTATACTTTAAACCACGATGCAAACGTTATTTTCGAAGCGTATTTATCGGCGGCAGGCAGAGGAAAAAGAAAACTTCCGCCTTCTACCGCACCCTTTACGAAAATAGTTGCAAGAAAAATTGTTTCGGTATCAAGCAAAATCGTTTACGTTATGCGTAATCTGTTTAAAGGCGGCAAGAAAAAACTTTCTGCGCTTTATTCGGGTGCTAAAAGCCGTTCGGAACTTGTAGCGACCTTTTTGGCGGTACTCGAACTTTGTAAAGCAAACCGAGTAAAAATTGAGGGTGAAGCCGAAATGGCTGAAATCACTCTTATTAAGGAGAAGAAAAGATGAGTAAAGATACGTTACTGCTTTTACCTGCGGTTGAGGCTGTGCTCTTTGCTTCGGGTGAGCCCGTAAGTATTGACAGACTTTCAAACGTGTTTGGTATTTCGGTTGATGAGATAAACGAGGTTATGACCGCGCTCAAGGAACGTCTTGATAAAAGCGGTTCGGGAATTGAACTTTTAAAACTTGCCAACGCATATCAACTTTCTACAAGAAGTGAATATGGCGAGTATATAAGAAAAAATGCGGATATTCACAGAAAAACACCGCTTTCTCAGGCGGCTTTCGAGGTTTTGGCGGTGGTTGCTTATAATCAGCCCGTTACAAAATCCTTTATCGAGCAGGTAAGAGGTGTTGACTGTTCAAGTACCGTTACTACCCTTATTGAAAAAGGCTTGCTTGAAGAAAGAGGAAGACTTGAACTTCCCGGCAAACCCTTGCTTTACGGAACTACCAAAAACTTTTTAAGATGTTTCGGTATATCCGATTTATCAGAGCTTCCGCCACTTCCCTATGAAGAACAGGGCGAAACTCAGACAGACCTGGGCGAACAGTTATCGGTTGATGCTGTATTAAATGAAGACGAAAGAACGGAGTAAAGTTATGAGTGAAAGTAATTTAAAAGGTATTATGGACGTTTCAATGGACAAGCTTCGCGCTTTGGTGGATGCCGACACCGTTATAGGCACTCCTATAGTTGTGGGTGAGGTAACCTTAATCCCCGTATCAAAGGTTGCTTTCGGTCTTGCTACGGGCGGCAGTGATTTTCCAAGCAAAACCGAAGAAAAAATATTCGGCGGCGCCAGCGGAGCGGGTGTTACCATTTCGCCTATCGGTTTTATAAGTGTAAGCGGTACTAACGTAAGAATGTTACCGTTAAGCGGTGAAAATACCATTGTTGACAGAGCTATCGCCGCCGCACCCGACCTTATTGAAAAGGTTAAAGAGGTATTTACTTCTAAATAAAAAAGCATATAAAATCCCCTTTTAAAGTATTTATATTAAGAAAGGGGATGTCTTATTGAAAAGGCTTTTATCTTTTGCCGTTATATTTGCATTGCTTTTTTGCCCCGTTAAAACAAACGCTTTATCTATAAATGCAAGAGCGTCTGTTTTGATTGACGGACTCAGCGGTAAGGTTATTTACTCTTTAAACGAAAACGAAAAGCTTTCAATGGCAAGTACCACTAAAATAATGACGGCGCTTATTCTGTGCGAACAGGAAAATTTGGAAAAAGAAATAACCGTCACAAAAGAAATGGTGGCTGTTGAGGGTACTTCTATGGGACTGACGGTTGGAACAAAAGTGTCACTAAACGATCTTCTTTACGGAATGTTGCTTTCGTCGGGCAACGATGCCGCCAATGCTACCGCAATAGCCATAAGCGGAAGTATTCCTGCCTTTGTTTCTTTAATGAACCAACGCGCCGGTGAACTTGGACTTAAAAACACCCATTTTGATACTCCTTCGGGACTTGACGGAGATACCCATTATACTACCGCTTTAGAACTTGCGCTTCTTACACGGTACGCGCTCTGTAACGAAAGGTTTTATGAAGCATCAAAAACAAAAAGCATAACTATTGACCTTGGCGGTGTAAATCGCACCCTTTATAATCACAATAAAATTTTAAGTACCTTTGACGGCGCCGTCGGTGTGAAGACGGGCTTTACCAAAAAATCGGGAAGGTGCCTTGTTTCTGCGGCTGAACGTGAAAACGGCAGGGTAATTGCCGTAACCTTAAATGACCCTGACGACTGGAATGACCATAAGGAACTGCTAAATTACGGTCTTGACAGATTAAGCGCCGAAAAGCAAACCTTTCCAAAAAGAAACTACAAGGTTGAAGTTATTGGCGGTAAGGAGAGTTTTGTTACCGCTTATAGCACGTCGGTTTCTTTTAGAACCTATAACGAAAAGATTATAAAGAGAGAATATATAATGCCCTACGTCAGCGCTCCCGTTAAAAAGGGTGAAGAAATAGGGTATATAGAATATTACTGCGGAAATATGTTGTGCGCAAAAGAAATTTTAAAAGCGCAAAACGACGTTTCGGCGCTCAGCCTTGCTACTAAACCGAAACTTATTATAATGAACTTTAAAAGAATGTTAAAACTTATATAGAGGAGAAAATATGAAGGATAATAAAATTCGACTTCAAAAGCATCTTGCTGACTGCGGTGTGGCTTCTCGCAGAAAATCAGAGGAACTTATCGAAAACAGAAAAGTAAAGGTTAACGGCAGAGTTGCTTCAATAGGCGATAAGGTTGACCCCATACGTGATAAAATTACCGTTGCAGGAAAAGCGGTTATACCCGTTAATAAAAAAGTGTATATTATGTTACATAAGCCACGTGGTTTTGTTACTACCGTTTCGGATGAACTGGGCAGAAAATGTGTAACCGACCTTGTAAAAGACGTGGGTGTAAGGGTTTTCCCCGTTGGAAGACTCGATAAGGATTCGGAAGGACTTTTGCTTATGACCAACGACGGAGAATTTGCAAATAATCTTACCCATCCGTCAAAGCACGTTAATAAAACCTATCGCACCACCGTAAAGGGTGAGGTAGGGGATGAACAACTTTTGCATCTTGCCGAGGGTGTTGAAATCGACGGCAAAATGACCCTTCCTTGCGATTGTTTTGTTGCTGAGCGTAAAAGCGACAGAACGGTGCTTATATTCATAATCCACGAGGGCAGAAACCGTCAGATAAGAAAAATGTGCGAAGCAGTAGGTCTTGAGGTATTGCGCCTTAAACGTACCGAAATAGCAGGTGTTAAACTTGGTATGTTACCGCAGGGTAAGTGGCGCGACCTTAACGAAAGGGAAATGAAGCGTCTTACTTCAATTTCCGAAAGTAAGGAAGGTGCACAATGATTAGCGTACTTCCTTTAAAAGATAAGGATTATATTAAAGAACTTTTTGAAAAATTCGGCGCTGATTTTAATGAATTTTCAGGCGCTGTTGAGGCAACCTGTAATGATGATAAATTGGGATGCGCAATTTATTATCTTGACAGTGAAAAAATGACCGTTTTGGATATTGAACCAAAAAACGATTTGGCTCTTGCCGACGGAATACTCAGAAGCGCTCTTCACAATGCCGTATGCGCCAAGGTTATGAAGGCTTATTATAGCGATAACGCTCCCGTAGAAATTTTAAAAAAACTAAAATTTATTCTCGATGAAGAAGAAAAATCCCTTAATATTAATAAACTTTTTGAAAGTTGTTGCAGTTGCTCTGATAAAAATACTTGATTTTTTAAAGCACTTATGATAAACTAGATACGTTAATCGATTAGGAGGAATTATAAATGGAAGTTTTACAGATTATATTAGGTGTTATTTTAGGAATACTTTCTATAGCAATAACTGTTCTCGTTCTTTTCCAGCAGGGAAGCCGTGCAGGACTTAACGGTGCTATTTCCGGTGCTGCTGAAACCTTCCTTTCAAAGAATAAGGCAAGAACTGCCGATGCTTTCTTCAAGCGTCTTACCACCATTGCCGCTATAGTATTCTTTGTTCTTGCAATTGCTGCTACCATTGTTGCTACCGTTATTGCAAAGTAATTAAATTAAATAGCCAAACCCGAAACGGAAGTCTTCAGGACTTCCGTTTTTTTATTCAAAAATTATTATGTTTTTTCGGGCAACCGAGGACGTTTGCCCAAAGGTGTTGCCGTAGAGATTTATTGTTATTTCGTATGGAAGGGCGGATGCTCACATACTAACAATCCCTCAGTCACTTTCGTGACAGCTCCCTTTACAAGGGCGCCTTTTGATTTCGCAAATATTTATTGTTATTAAAAGCCTTCCCCTTTTGTTCGGAGGGGAAGGGGGACCGCGTATGCGGTGGATGAGGTGTAGTGATGCAGATTTCCACCTCACCACCGTCTTCGACGGAGCCTGTCCTCAAGGAGAAGCCTTTTGATTGCTCTCATTACGCACAAGGAGGGGGCAGACTTTAGTCGGTGGGAGGATTGTTTTCTCTTCGGGCAACCGAGGACGTTTGCCCCTACAAACGTCACCGCAGAGAATTGATGTTAATTTGTAGGGGTCGATGCCTTCATCGACCCGTTTTTTATGTCAAAAATAATTGTTTTCACGGGACGATGTGGGCATCGTCCCCTACAATGTTGCCGTAAATATTAATCGATATTTTTATAAAAAAACAGGTGCGAAAAAGTATAGAATATGTTATAATAAAAAAGTATAAAACCTTTGGAGGAAAAAATGCTTAATTTTATTTACGGACGCGCCGCAACAGGCAAAACTTATGAAACCTTAACAAGAATAAAAAACGCAGTAAACAAAGGGGAAAGGGTTATTTTTATAGTGCCCGAGCAGTATTCCTTTGAAAGTGAAAGAAACGTGCTTTCTTTACTTGGGGATAAGGATGCTCATAAGGTTTTGGTGTATAGTTTTTCAAGCCTTGCCGATACTCTTACTTCTCTTTCGGGAGGAAAAGCGAGAAAGGTTCTTTCTGATGCCGATAAAATTCTTTTTATGAATAAAGCGCTTCTCTTATTAAAGGACGAGCTTTATTTGTGGCGCAGATATTTTTCTTCAGCAGGTTTTGCCTCTAAAGTAGTTGATATGATAGGCGAATTTAAAATAAGCGCTGTTTTCCCCGAAGACCTTGAAAAAACCGCAGAACAGCTTAAACCTTCTTTTTTAAAGGAAAAGATAGAGGCACTTGCCCTTATTTACAGAACCTACGATGCGATTTTAAAGGGTAGGTTTATTGACCCTGCCGATAAACTTGAAAAACTGTATAACGATTTGACCTTTAATAAATATTTCGAAAACAGTACCGTTTTTATTGACGGATTTAAAGGCTTTACAGGTCAGCAATACCGCATAATTGACGCTATTCTGGCTCAGAGTAATTCTCTTACCGTTACCGCCCTTTGCGAAATGGACGGAGATGAAGCAAAAGAGATTTATCATAATACCTATGAAGCGGTAAAAAATATTAAAGATATCGCCCTTCGTCACCGTGTTAAAATAGGTGAAGAAATTTATTTATCAAAGCCCTTTTACGAAACAAAAGCAATGGAAAAGGTTGAGGGAGTTCTTTCGGGTAATTTGGGCGGAACCTTTAAGGAAAATGAAAATATAGGCTTTCTTGTTGCTAAAACACCTGAGGACGAAGTCGCCTTTACGGCAAGAAATATCAGAAGACTTGTGCGTGAAAAGGGATACCGTTACCGCGATTTTGTAATTATCGCAAGAAATTCCGAAAAATACGAAACGGCTATAGAAAGACAGTTTAAGGATTACGATATTTCCTGCTTTTTTGATAAAAGAATTCCGCTGACCTTTTCTCCGCTTTTTGCATTTGTGGATTCGGCGCTTTCCTGTACCATGCTTATTAATAACGAGGAATTTTTCCGTTTTTTAAAAACAGGTCTTGCCACCGACCTTACTACCGAGGAAATAAGCGAACTTGAAAATTACGCTTATCTTTGGAATATAAATTCCATTGGTTTTGAAAAAGAATGGGATATGGACCCCACGGGATTCAGCGAAACTAAGTCAGAAAAAGAGGATGAAATAAAAGAAACGTTATCCAGACTTAACGCTTTAAGAGAAAAGGCTATAGCGCCTTTAGTCAATATGCGCCGTTTTTACGGCAGCACCGTAAAAGAAAAGGCTTATGCCGTTGCAAAACTTTTTGAGTTTTCAAAAACCGACGAAAAAATGAAGATGCTGCTTTCCTTTATGGAAAAAGACTTTTCGTCTGAAGATATGGACGCTTTCCGTCAAAGCTGGGACCTTTTTATGTCTTTGCTTGACGGAATGGTAAGGTGCTTCGGCGATGACGTGGTAAGTGATATTCAGTTTAAAGAAATGCTTACTATTTCCTGTCAGACTACCACTGTCGGCAGAATTCCGCAGATGCTTGACGAGGTAACCTTTGGCGCCGCCGACAGAATACGTCCGTCACGTCCTAAAGTTGCCTTTATTCTTGGCGCAAACCAAGGAGAATTCCCCAAATCCCCCGATAATAACAGTATTCTCGGCAACAGCGAAAGAAATACCCTTATTAAAGCGGGACTTAAGGTGAGAAACAAAACGTTATTTTTGACGATGGAAGAAAACCTATTGGTTTATTCCTGTAGCTGCTGTCCCTCACAAATGCTGTTCGTTTGTTGCAGTCAGACGGGTGCAGACGGTTCGGCAAATGAACCCTCTATACTGTTCGAAAGCCTTCGCAATTCTTTCGTTAATGCAAAGGTGTATTATGAACCGAGTGACGAACTTCTTATGGAAAATCTTCCCGAAACGGAAAATTCTGCTATGCAGACCTTATACAGATTCTTTTCTCTTGATAAAAAGGGTGCTTCGACTTTAATAGATGCCACTTTGAAAACTGACCGACAACGTGAAGAATTTAAAAATATTATTAACTCTAAGCAGATTTATAACCGTAAACTTTCAAGTGATAAGGCAAAAAAACTTTACGGCAACAATATTCCTATGTCTGCTACACGTTTTGATACCTTTTTCGGTTGTCATTTCAGATTTTTCTGTAAATACGGACTTAATACTTCTATTATTCAACCTGCAAAGCTTGACGTTATGCAGAGAGGAACTATTGTCCACTACGTTCTTGAACAGTTTTGTAATAATCATATTGATGATATTGAAAGTGTAACAAGAGAGCAAATAATAACCGAAACGGCTAAATATATTACCGATTATTTTGCTTCAATAAAGGGTAGTGAAACCCTTTTTGACGAAAGATTTACTTTTCTGGTGGAAAAGATAGGCGAGGCTATCATCGAAGTATTGGAAAGAATCGTTGAAGAATTTTCACAAAGTAAGTTTAGGGTCGAAAAATGTGAGGTTTCCATAGGAAACGACGGAACTATTCCCACCGTTATCTTTCCTTTTGGTAAAGACGGAAAACTTTCTCTTTACGGAAGTATCGACCGCCTTGACAGATGGGGAAGCTTTATAAGAATAGTGGATTATAAAACAGGCAGTAAAACCTTTAAACTTTCCGATACCTTATACGGTCTTAATATGCAGATGCTTTTATATCTGTACTGCGTAATAAGAGGAGAAAACCCCGATTGTAAAGGTAAAAATCCTGCGGGAATACTGTATCTGCCGTCAAAACGCGACCTTAATAAAACAGGTCTTGCCATGAATGGAATTATTTGTGCAAACAGCGACGTGGTAGAGGCTATGGAAAGCGAAAACGCAGGTAAATTTATTCCTAAATATAAAATAAACAAAGACGGTTCACCGTCTAAAAGTAATACGTCGTTTATTCCCGAAGAGGCGTTTGATACTATATTCGACCATATTGAAAACCTTGCCAAAAAACTTGGCGAGGATTTACACGGCGGACAGATTTCTGCCGTTCCCCTTGAAAGCGGAGATTATAGCGCATGTAAATACTGTGATTATAAAACTGTCTGCTTAAAGAGAGAAGACATTGAACCTACAAAGGTAGAAACCCTTAAAAATGATGAAGTATTTGCAAAAATGAGAGGAGAGGAAGAAAGTGAAGTTTGATGAACTGACGTTGTCACAAAAAGCGGCGGTTAGAGAGCAGGGAAGTATAATCGTTTCCGCTGCCGCGGGTTCGGGCAAAACGGCTGTACTTGTTCAGCGAATTGTTGATAGACTTACCTCAAAAGAAAATCCTCTCAGCGCCGACAGATTGTTGGTTGTAACCTTTACCGTTGCGGCGGCAGGAGAAATGCGTTCAAGAATCGAAAAGGAACTTGATACGTACTGTAAAAATAATCTTAACGATAAATATGCGGCTAAACAGAAGCTTCTCATAAGAAGCGCAAAAATTTGCACGATAGACTCCTTCTGCATTGATATGGTGCGAGAAAATTTTGCAAAAGCAAACGTTTCTCCCGATTTTAAGATTGCTGAAGAAAAAGATATTGCCGCAATAAAGGATACTGCCGCCCAAATTGTGTTTTCCGATTACTTTGCCGCAAGGGATGAGGGATTTTTAAATCTGCTTGATGCCTTTGGTTCTATTTATGATGAGAAAAACTTAGTGGAAGCGGTCGATGAAATTTTTGAGAGAAGTCAGAATATGCCTTTCCCTCAGGCGTGGCTTTCCAGAATGCTTTCCTCTTATAACCCGTCTGCAGTTGAAAAATGGTGCGAACTTGGTATTCTTGAGGCAAAAAAACTTATTCAAACCGCTAAGCGCTACATAAACGCTGCAAAGGAAACCTGCGAAAAGGACAGCGACGTTAAAAATGCTTATCTTCCGAACTTCCTTTGCGCCGAGGAACAATGCGAAAAAATCGAGAATTTTTGCAACCAAAACTCATGGGATGATATTTTAAGAAGCGCAAAGGCGTTTTCTTTCGGAACCTTCGGCTCGGTATCGGGTTCAAAAGATAATCCCGTTGCAGTTATGGTTAAAAAATTAAGAGAACTTTGTGAAAAAACGGTGAAGAAGATTGACGTTTTGCTGACCGAAGAAAAGGCTCTCGTAAGGGAACATTTTATCGAGGGCGCCCCATCGGGCAGAAAACTTATCGAAATCACAAAAGCATATTGCGAAAAAATAGATACGATTAAAAAAGAAAAGAATATATATACCTTTTCGGATATTGAACATTTTGCTTTTTCTCTTATTTGCGATGAAGCAGACGGCGAAATCTATTTAAAAGAAGATGCATACGAATATATAAACGAATACGACGAAATTTTGGTTGATGAATATCAGGACGTTAATAATCTTCAGGACAGATTTTTCTATTTCCTTTCCGGACTTGGTTCTCATCTTTTTGTGGTTGGCGACGTAAAGCAGAGTATTTACGGCTTCAGAGGCGCTAATCCCGAGAATTTTATTTCTGCAATAAGTGATGCGGTTGATTATAAAGAGGCGGATGAAAAAGAAAGAAAATCCATTAATCTTGATGCTAATTTCAGAAGCCGTGACGGAGTTTGCGAGGCGGTCAATTTCCTTTTTGACCGACTTATGACCGAGGAAAATTGCGGAATAGATTATTTAAAAACAGAACGGCTAAGTCCTAAGGCAACCTTTCCTGAATCAGATGTTCCTGCAAGTGAATTTCATCTTGTTGATTCGCTGGGCAAAAACGAAAAGGAAGCGGAAGCAAAACATATCGCGGCATATATTAAAGAGATTATGCAAAGCGGTAAGGTTATAAAGGACAAGAATACCAAAGAACTCAGAAACGCAAATTACGGTGATTTTGCGGTTATTGTACGCGCTATGAAAGGGAATGCTTCAATACTGGTTAAAGCCTTTAACGAAGCGGGTATCCCCGTAACCTATGCGAAGGACAGTTTTCTTGAAAGTAATGAAATTTCCATTATACTGTCACTTTTAAGTGTTATTGATAATCCTTCAAGAGACGTTTCCTTACTTGCCGCAATGATGTCGCCTATATTCAAATTTACTGCTGATGATATGGCTGAAATAAGATGCGAGGATAAAAAATCAAGTTTATATTCTGCGGTTATCAAAGCATCAAATAATAATGATAAGTGTAAAGAATTTTTAGAAAAAATTGCCGATTTTCGCAGAAATGCAGTAATACTTCCTCTGCCTAAGCTTATTTCTAAAATTTATGACAGTACAAATCTTTTAAATATAGCGTTAATGATGGAAGACGGCGAAGCAAGGGTTGCAAATCTCATTTATTTGATTCATCTTGCGGAAAATTACTCAGCAACAGGAAATAGCGGTATTTTTGGATTTATAAAAAGTCTTGAAAGAGTAGGGGACGGAAAAATAAAGGGAGCAACCCTTTCGGCAGGTAATGATGCCGTAAAAATTATGAGTGTGCACAATTCTAAAGGTCTTCAGTATCCCGTATGCTTTTTTGCTTTTTCGGGCGCCGCCTTTAATACCTCAGACCAAAAGAAATCTCTTATAATTGAAGAAAACTACGGCGTTGCTTTCCGTTATTTCAATGATGACGGAAAAATTGATACCATAAACAAGAAGCTTCTGTCACGTTTTTCCAATTATAATCTTTTAAAAGAAGAACTCAGAATGCTTTACGTTGCGCTTACTCGCGCTGAGGATAGACTTATTATAACTGCCTCACGAAAAAATCCTGCATCGGAAATAGCGAAAGCATCGGTAAAACTCGTGGCAAGCGCAGGCGAAATAAGCTCGGATATATATTTAAACGCTAACTGTTATGCCGATTGGATTATTCCGTGTCTTTTACTTCATAAGGATGCGCAGGAACTAAGAGCCTTCGCGGAAGAAACGGAGTTTCCCCTATTAAGCGGCCCCGATATGCTTATAAAGGTATTCGGGGAGGAAGAACTGATAAATTCGGCTTATTCAGACTTTGAGGATACACCCGACTATGATTTGTCAAACGAAATAAATAAGAGAATAAACTTCGTTTATCCTTTTAATGCCCTTCGCACCATTGAGGCAAAAGCCTCTGTTTCCGATATTGCCCATAAAGCAGAAAAAGGAAGCTATGACTTTAACGTGCGACCGGGATTTTTAAGTGAAAGCGGTCTTACCCCCACCGAACGCGGTACGGCTGTGCATACTATAATGCAGTTTATGGATTATTCGTCAGCCAAAGAAGATTTCGACGCGGAAATCGAACGACTTAAAGAATGGGAATATATAACCGAAGAACAGTCAAAGGTAGATACCGTTCATATAAAGCGCTTTGTTGAAAGTAAACTTTTTGACAGAATTCTTTCCGCTAAAAGCATAGAACGTGAAATGAAGTTCCTCACTTTTATGACCGCCGAAAGTCTTATAGACGGTATAGAAAGTTCTCTGAAGGATGAAAAAATTGTGGTGCAGGGCGCGGTCGATTTAATGCTTATAGAAGAAGACGGTATAGTTATCGTCGATTTTAAAACCGACCGAGTGCGTGACGAAAATGCGCTGATTGAATCTTATGCAGAACAGCTTCGAATTTACGCCGATGCCTGCAGTAAAATTACAGGTCTTAAAGTAAAAGAAAAAATCATCTATTCTCTTGTTTTGGACCGTAGTATTGTGGTATAATATTAGTTATATAGTAAACAGGGAGGAAAACGTCTTGCCTTTAAAAAATTTATATTCTGTAAACGGCACTGAAATACTCTTTTTGCCGGGTGATTCTTTCACCACTACGCTGGTATCATTTAATTTTTATATGCCTTTAAACAAAGAAACCATATCTCAGTATGCGTTGCTTCCTGAAATTATGGTTACCTGTTCTAAAGACTATCCCGATTATTTAAAGCTTAATTATAAGTTATCATCTCTTTACGGCGCAGACGTAGTTGCATCTTCTTCTAAGGTTGGCAACTGCATTTGTATTAAATTTACCGTATCGTCCATAAACGATAAATATGCTTTTGACGGTCAAAAGGTAACGAAAGAGTCAATCGACCTTCTGTTAAGCCTAATCTTTTGTCCCAAAACCGAAAACAATGCATTTTTGAGCGAAGACCTTAAACGTGAAAAGCGTAAGCTTATTGACCGCATTAAAGGTGAAGTTAACGAAAAGCGTACCTTTGCAAGAAACCGTCTGACAAGTGAGATGTTCGAGGATGACCCATTCGGTCTTTATAAACTCGGAGATATCCAAACGGTATCCGATTTAAGCGGAGAAGACTTGTTTGAGGCTTGGAATAATATGCTTTCCTGCGGATATTTGAAAATCCACGTTATCGGTGAAGAAATGCCCGAAGGATTAAAGGAAGGTATAATTAAAGAGTTGTCTGCTTTTAACAGAGAAAACGTTACCGATATTTATGAGGTAACTTCTCTTAAGGAAAGAAGCGAAGTTAAGGAGGTTACCGATTATTTCGATGTTGCTCAGGGAAAACTCGTTATGGGATTTTCCTGTCCCGGCGGTGACGATGATTCCTCTCTTGACGTAATGCTTATGAACGATATTTTCGGTGGCGGCCCTTATGCAAGACTGTTCACAAACGTTCGTGAAAAAATGAGTCTTTGTTATTATTGCAGTTCTCAGGCTGTTAGAAATAAAGGCTTTATGATGGTGGATAGCGGTGTAGAAAAGGAAAATGCCGAAAAAGCCAAAGAAGCGATACTCGGTCAGCTTGAAATAATGAAAAAGGGAGAATTTTCCGATTTTGAGTTTTCTTCTGCCGTTAAGAGTATAAAAGATTCGCTTCGCTCTTATAAGGATAGTCAAAACGGACTTGATGTATGGTACACCTTAAAGGCTATCAATAAAAACGTATATTCCCCCGAGGAAATAAGTGAAAAAATCGAAAAAATTACACGACAGGACGTTATAGATGCGGCAAACCGTGTTAAGCTTAATACGGTTTATATGCTTCTTCCTAAAGAAAAGGAGGGTGTTTAATGGAAAAACAGGTTTTTAACGACCGATACGGTAACAGCTACGTTTGTTATACCCATAAAACAGGTCTTAAAGTTTACGTTATGGAAAAGCCCGATTTTTCTTCTTCCTACGCTCTTTTCGGTACTAAGTACGGATCAATAGACACCTGCTTTTCAACCGACGGTAAGAACTTTACTGCGGTTCCTGAGGGTATCGCTCACTTTTTAGAGCATAAACTTTTTGAAAGTGAAGACGGGGATGCATTTTCTCGTTATGCCGAAACGGGCGCTTCTGCAAATGCTTATACTTCCTTTGACAGAACCTGTTATCTTTTCTCTTGCGCAAACAGATTTGAAGATAATTTCGAAATTCTTCTTGATTTTGTTCAGCATCCTTATTTTACCGCTAAGACGGTTGAAAAAGAGCAGGGCATTATCGGTCAGGAAATAAGAATGTATGACGATAGTCCTGCTTGGCGCGTTCTTTTCAATATGCTTCTTGAAATGTATTACGAGCATCCCGTTAGAATCGATATTGCAGGTACTACCGAAAGTATAGCGGAAATTACCGATAAACTCCTTTACGAATGTTACGATACTTTCTATAATCCTGCCAATATGTTTATATGCGTTGCTGGTAACGTGAGCGCAGAAAAAATCGCAAGTATGGTTAATGAATATATAATTGATAAAGAACCCGTAAACGTAATCAGAGGTACGGTAAACGAACCCGAAACGGTAAGAAGCAATTATATCGAACAAAAACTTGAAGTAAGCGTTCCTATGTTCTGTCTGGGCTTTAAGGATATTTGTAAGCAACCCGAAAAAACTGCAAAAGAAAGAATTGCTATGGGGGTTACCCTAGAGGTTCTTGCAGGCGACTGTTCGCCGTTATATAAGGAACTTATTGATGCGGAACTTATAAACGACGATTTTGAAACGGAATACTTTACGGGTAACGGCTATGCGGCGGTTATGTTCTCGGGCGAAAGCGAAAAACCAAAAGAAGTTAAATCGAGAATTATTGCTGAAATAAACCGTCTTTTAGAAAACGGTATTGACAGCGACCTTTTAAATACTGTAAAATGTGCTATGTACGGTGACGTGCTTCGCCGTTTTAACAGTTGCGAAAATATTTCTTCTCAAATGGCAGAATGCGCTATGTTCGGTTATTCGCTTTTTGAGGAACAGGATATTATAGCATCTGTAAATACCGATGACGTGATCAATTGTCTTTCTGCTTTAAAGGAAGATAAATCAGTATTATCGGTTATAAATCCGATGTGATGCAGAAAGGAATTTATTATGACGCATAATATTGAAATTTTCGGTATAGAACTTACCGTAAAAGAAGTGGCATTTACAATTGGCAATTGGAGTATTTATTGGTATGGTATAATTATCGGTGTAGGTTGTTTACTTGCTCTTATTTACGGTATGAAATTTGCTCCGAGATTTAATCTTGATAGAGATAAAATGCTCGACGTTGTTATAGTTACCATTCCCGTTGCCGTTCTTTGCGCAAGACTTTATTACTGTATCTTTGATAACGAAACGGGCGACAGAATCGATTCTTTTAGAGAGTTTTTCGGAATAGGTACGGGCGCAGGATTTTCGGGTCTGGCTATATACGGCGGTATAATAGGCGCATTCCTTTGCGGTGCATTGATGTGTAAAATCAAAAAGGTTAAAATGCTTGATATGTTTGATCTTGCCGCTGTAGGTTTTCTTATCGGTCAGGCAATAGGCCGTTGGGGAAACTTTATAAACCAAGAGGCTTACGGCACCGTTACGGGCAGCAGTTGGTGGGGTATGCAAAGCGAAGTAACAAGAATGGACCCCGACATATACGCTCTTGGCGGCGGACTTGTTCATCCCTGCTTTTTATATGAATCGCTTTGGTGTTTAATCGGCTTTATTTTACTCAATCATTTAAGTAAAAAACGTAAATTCAGCGGACAAATCTTCTTAATGTACGGCGTTTGGTACGGCTTCGGCAGATTCTTTATTGAATCAATTCGAACCGACCAGCTTACCTGGGGCGGTAGCAGAATACCGATTTCTATGGTTGTATCAGGCTTCGCCTTTGTTGTTTGTCTTATTATGCTTTTTGTTTTGAATAAGAAAACCAAGTTAGAGGCTGAGGCTGTTCCTTATGAATCGTTATTCAACGTTGACGATGAAAAAGATGAAATAACAGAAGAAACAGCAGACGAAACTGAAGAAATCGAAGATGAAGTATTGGAGGAAACCGATAATGGCACAGATAATTGACGGAAAAATGGTTGCGGCTTTTGTTAAAGGTAACGCGGCTGATGAAGTAAAGGTACTTAAAGAAAAGGGAATAGACGTATGTCTTGCGGTAATTTTAGTGGGTAATGACCCTGCTTCTACCGTTTACGTTGCAAATAAACGTAAAGACTGCGATCAGCTTAACATAGTATCAAAGGAATATGCTCTTCCCGAAACAACCACTATGGAAGAACTTCTTAATTTGATAGACGAACTTAATAACGACAAAGACGTTCACGGTATTCTTTGTCAGTTGCCTCTGCCTCGTCACCTCGATGAAAATAAGGTTCTTAATGCGATTTCTCCCGTTAAGGACGTAGATGCTTTCCATCCCGAAAACGTCGGCAGAATAATGATGGGTAAATATGACTTTCTGCCTTGTACTCCTGCAGGTATTATGGAAATGCTTAAATATTATAATATTGATGCACAGGGTAAAAACTGCGTTGTAATCGGACGTTCTAATATAGTAGGTAAGCCTATGGCTATGCTTATGCTTCACGCTAACGCTACCGTTACAATTTGCCATTCTAAAACAAAGAATTTGGCCCACATTTGCAAAACTGCCGATATACTTATTGCCGCAGTCGGCAGAGCTGATTTTGTAACCGCCGATATGGTTAAGGAAGGCGCTGTGGTTATCGACGTTGGAATTAACAGAAATGAAAACGGAAAACTTTGCGGTGACGTTAAATTCGAAGAAGTAAGCAAAATTGCTTCTATGATTACTCCCGTTCCCGGTGGCGTAGGTCCTATGACAAGGGCTATGCTTATGTGCAACACCGTTACTGCCGCTAAAAAACAAAACGGTATTTAAGTATGAAAAGAATAATTTCTCTTATTCTCGCGTTGCTTATTTTTTCCCTACCTGCTTTTGCGCAGACTTCTGATAAGGTAGATTTGATATCTTTGGACGGTGTTACCGTTTATGAGGTTGGCGACGAAGTGCTTGGTATGGACAAGGATGCCTTTAAAGAATACGTCAAAGAGAATAATATTGTTTTTTACGGTATAGCCAACGATAACAGTTACGTTATAGAGGCAACCTGTAAAGAAACCTCTTTTTCAAGTTCGGTAAAGGATTTCAAAAACATTAAACTTTCTGATATCAAAGATTTTGCCGACAGCACTAAGATTTTAAATTATAATATAGAGCGTTTGGGAGATGCTGTTTATATTATCAGAGAAGTAACGTCAGATGATCTTGCAGAGTCTTCAAAGGTAACGCAGTTTATTACCGTTAAACAAGGATTTGTTTATGTTATTTCCGTTATAAACAAAGAGGGCGCGGAGAAGGCTAAAAGCGTAGTAAGCAGTATCGTTTATAATTTTACCGAAACTCCTGCGCAAATATCCGTTTGGCATATAGTTATTGTGTCGGCGGCTATTGTTCTTGTTCTTTTGGTATTTATTTTTGTGGGTATAGCATTAATAAAAGATTTAAAGAAAAGAAACGCTAAAAACGAAGAAACTGCTGAAGAAGAGTAAAGGAGAACTTAGCTATGGAAGAAAAAAATACTGAAACAACCGTTACTCAAAATAAAAACAAGAAAAGCTTAAACGTGGTAACAGTTTTAATTTGTTGCATACTTTCTCTTGTTATCGGTTTGTCAGGTGGATTTATTTCGGCTAAATATCTTATTTCTAAAATTCCTCAGCCGCAACAAAGCGGTGTTATTAATCAAAATCCTACTAACGTTACAATTGCCGTTGATGAAAAATCAAACTCAAATATCGAGGCAGTAGCAAAAAAGGTTTCTCCGTGTGTGGTTTTTGTGCGCACAAGCGAAGCTGTGGATGACTTTTTCGGCGGAAACAGTGAAACCTCAGGCGAAGGAAGCGGTATTGTTTATTCAGAGGACGGATATATCATAACCAACTATTCCGTTATCAAAAAGGCTACCGAAAACGCTCACATGAAGATTGAAGTTTTCTTTTCAGGTAACAAGAAAAAACCTCTTGAAGCCGAAATAGTAGGCTATAACATATCCTATGACCTTGCGGTATTAAAGGTTGAAGCAACGGGACTTGTTCCGGTGGAAATCGCAGACGTAAAAAAAATAGCGGTAGGTCAATACGTTGCGGCAATAGGCTCTCCCGGTGGAATTGACTATATGGGTACCGTTACTTACGGTATAATAAGCGGTGTAAAAAGAACTGCAGGTACCTCTGCAAGTAACGAAACCTCTCTTTCGCTTATTCAGACCGACGCTATAATAGGTTTTAATTTTACGGGTGGCGCCCTTGTTAATATTAAGGGTGAACTTATAGGAATACCAAGTTCCAAAATTGTTGCCGAAAACGTTAACGGTATGGGCTTTGCAATACCTGCCGATAAGGTTATAGAGGTGTGCGAAAAGGTTATAGATAAGGGTGAAACTCCCGACCCGTATATCGGCGTTACCTTCAGTGATTCCTGGACTGCGGAAAGACTTAAAGAATACGGCTATCCCGAAGGCGCCGTAGTAGGCAATATAGTTGAAGGCGGTCCCGCTGAAAACGCAGGTATCAAAAACGGTGATATTATTACCGAATTCGGCGCAACGGCTGTAAGCGACTACGAAGCGCTTAAGAAACTTATTTCCGAGTGTAAACCCGGTGATACCGTTTCGGTAAGATTCTACCGCTCTGGCAGATATTATAATACCGCAATTACGGTAGGCTCAAATAATGCTCAATAAAATAAGTCCCAAGTAAAACTTGGGACTTATTTTTTTATGCGAATAATTTTACAATTTCGGGGATTATGTAGGTGGGGAGCGACATTATAATTCCGGCTGAAATAACTCCTGCGGTTATAACGGGAAACGCGTGTTTAATGCGTATATCCATAATGTCTGCTACAAGGGCACCCGTCCAACCGCCTGTTCCGGGAAGGGGGACGGCTACCAATACGTAAAGTCCCCAAAGTTTGTATTTATGCTTTTTGCCTGCGTCGGCTTTTTTCTTTGCTCTTTCTTCGAGTTTTATGGCTATTTTTTTGAATAGCCTTGTTTTTTTCATCCATTCGAAAATCTTACGTATAAACAAAAGAATGAATGGAATAGGAAGCATATTTCCTATTACGCAAATAGGGAAGGCTATCCAAAAATCGACGCCTAAAACTGCGGCGGCAATAAGTCCGCCACGTAGTTCCAAAACAGGCAACATTGAAATTATAAATATTGCAATTTCGGGTGGCATTTTGTCCTGAAAAAAGGCTGCCAACTGTTCTGCCATAATTACATAACCTCTGCTTTATTGGTTAAAAATTTGTTTTACGTACTCGGTGATTTCTACACCGTTTTTAAGTGGCGTATATATAAGCATATATGCGAGAATTCCTATTATTATGAACATAAGTCCTATAATAATCCACATAATAATGCTTATGCCTTTATCTTTGGAAGAAGGCTTGTTTTCGTATTCTTCGTCATCGTCGTATTGCGCGTCGCTGTCTTCGGTATATACGAAATTGGTCGATGTATGTTCTTCGGGTTCCTTGGCGAAAATATCAAAGAAATTATCATCATTTTCGGGTATAATAACTTCTTTTATTTCATCCTCGTTGCTTGAAAATTCCTTTGTTTCGTCGGTAGTTTCAATATCGTTTGAAATATTCTCTTCGGTTTGATCAAATATTTCGTTTACTGTGGATAAAACGTCGTCGTTTTCATTATTTTCCGTATTCTCTGTTATATCGTCTTCGACGTCGACGATTTCCTCTTTCGGTTCCTCTTTAACCGTTTCATTTTCGTCCTGTTTTTCTTCAGGCATACTGTCGGGAGTGATAACCGAATCGGTTTCGGGAGTACGGCTTACCGCAGAAATATATTGGAAAACCAAATTTTCGGCAATATCTTTTCTAAGGATTTTTTCGTCAGGCAAAAGAATGATGGATTGAGGACCGCTTTCAATAATACAACCCGAAAGAAGACCATCTGTACTCACAAGAGGAAGGGCTCCTTCAATAACAGTTGTGTTACTGCCGTCGATTATGCCGTATTCTTCAGCTGAAACATCAGTAAGCTGACGTCCTATAGCCTTACTTATAAGAAGATATAGTCCGTTTTGGCTGTTTAAATTTCCGACAACTATAATAACACGGCTTCTGTTTACCGCTTTAGAAAGACAACCTATCAGTTCTTTAGGAGAGGCGGTGGTGTTGTTTAATACTCTGCAGTGACAACAACCACCTAAATTAAATTCAAATTCAAAATCTGAAGGAGTTTCGTGATAAATAATATCGATTTTTAAATTCTGCAACATATAATTATCTCCGATTTGTTATTATTCTTGTGTTTCGGGGTCGGGGGTAGGATCAGGAACAGGGTCAGGATCGGGATCGGGATCAGGATCGGGGTCAGGATCGGGGTCAGGATCAGGGTCAGGATCAGGATCGGGGTCAGGATCGGGGTTAGGATCAGGGTCAGGATCGGGATCAGGATCGGGATCAGGATCAGGATCGGGAGTAGGATCAGGAGTAGGAGTAGGGGTAGGGGTAGGAGTAGGAGTAGGATCGGAAGAAACATCAGATGAAGTGTCTGAAGAAACGTCCGAGGAAGTATCAGAGGAAGTATCAGAAGAAGTATTGCCGGATAAAGTGTCGTTTGGCTGTGGCGTTAAATTTCTTGCTTCATACCATGCTTTTGGATATACGGGAGAAGGATTCACGGCATAGGTTACACCTGTGGCATCGGATGTGATTTCTTTGGCAAATACAACGAGTCTGGCATTCTCGAAAGAATCGTTTGTGGTTACCAACGTAAGCAAAGAATCGGTTGCTGTGATTTCAGCATTGGTAATATAAAGATTTTTTGCTTTAAGTTCATTTGCCCAAGTGTTAAAATCACTAATACTCTTAAAGCCTGAACGTGAGAAATCAAAGAGATGTCCGTCGTCGTCATCTTTTGATGCGTTTGTTATTATAACGGCGAAAACCTTATATGTTCTGTCTTTATCTTGGGTGTGAAGAGAAATAACGTTATTCTCTTTTATAAATGATAAATCCTGAAAATCGTTAAGTATTCCGAACATGGTGCCGTCGTCCATATTCTGACCGTAAATAACAAGGTTTTTACTTTCGTTTTCGGTTGCGATTTTATTTCTATAGTCAAAGAATAACGCACCGTAACGGCTCTTTTGCTTGTTCATATTATTCTTTGCGTAAAAAGAGTTGTCGCTCGTCTGATAAACAGGATTATTAAGGGTTGTATCGCCCATCTTTATCCAAGCAGTAAAATCGCTGTTTTCAGCTTTGAGTTTTGAGAAAGCTTCTGTTTTAGAAAGGGTAGAGAAAATTTCTCTTGCATCCTCTAACTGTGAGCGATCACGGTAGGTCGTTGAAAAATACTTTGCAATAAATGCGGTAAAAACAAGCACAACTGCAATAACCGCAATAAAGGCTATTTTTAACCAGTTAGGCGCTTTTGAAGAACCTTTTTCTCTTTTGAATATATTTCGAAGGGGTATATCTTCATCATCTTCATCGTCGAGGTATATACCTTGTTCGTTAAAGTTTTCTGCCTCTAATTCGGGAGTATCGTCAGAAGTATCTTCATCGTTGATAAAATCTGCAAAACTTTCAGTATTTGAAGCAGAAATCTCGGAAACAACAGCTTCTTCAACGGGTTCTTCGATTATAAGCGCGGGTTCTTCGGGTATATCAAGATTTTCCTTGGAAGTTTCGGGAATTTCTTTGTTGGGAATAAAAGTGACAGGTTCTGCAACTTCTTCTATTACGGGAGTCTCTTTTATAACTTCATCAACAATAACGTCGTTATTAATAACTATCGGTTCTTCTTCAACGTCATTAAAGCCGTTAAACTCCGGTTGTGCGAGAAGGGCGGTTAATTTTGATTCGTCACAGTATCCGTCTAAAACTTCGGGGAGTACCAAAATATACCTTCTGATAAGGTCAAGAGCAGTAGCGCAGGAATATTCTCTGATTTTATCTCTGCTTTCGTTTTCGGGAAGATTAATTGAGCGAATCCAATATTTTTCGCCGTTAAACATAGCAATATATACGGTGCCCACTTCTTTTCCTTCACTCTTTGAAGGACCTGCAACGCCTGTAATACCTATACCAAGCTTAGAACCGCTTAGTTTATAAATTCCTTTGGCTAAAGCGGCAGCAGTTTCTTTGCTTACTGCACCGTAGGTGTTAATGGTATCTTCGCTGACTCCAAGAGCATCCTTTTTTATTCTGTTTGAATATGCACAAATACCGATTTCGAGAACGCTTGAAGCACCTGAAACCGAGGTGATGGTTTCAGATAACATACCACCGGTACAACTTTCGGCGGTGGATACGGTAAGACCTGATTTCTTTAAGGCGTCAACGGTTACCTCCGCAAGACTTCTGGCACCTACCTCGTAAATGCAATTTCCAAACGTTTCTCTGATTTCGTTGATTGCTATATTACATACTCTGTCGGCTTCTGACATATTTTTAGCGCAGGCAGATATTTCAAGGCGAACCTTTCCGTCGGTGCTGTAACGGCTGATACGAACGGGATATTTGTTCTTAAGCGCTTTTATTACAGAGGAAAGCTGAGTTTCGTTTGCATCGAAGAGCTTTAATTTTGCGCGTGACAAATGTTTGCCTTTCTTTTCTGCAAAATAAGGGAGAATTAAGTCATCGGCAAGTTTGGAAATAGAAGCGTAATCGTCAGGAATTACAAAGAAAATTTTGCCAAATACCCTAACCGAAAATGCGGCAATACCGCTTTGTCTGTCAAAGCAAACCTTAGCACTGGCAGGGAAAGAAATTTTCTCAGCGGTAACCTCTTCGCCTTTTCTTAAAAGACAATTTTTATATTCCTCGTTGATATTGTATCTAAGTTTATAATACTGTTTTAATACCTTTTTTGAAATTTCTATATCTCCGCATAGGAAAATGACGTTGCTTTCAACAGAAGCTTCCTTAATAGCATTGATAATCTGTTTAACGTTGTTGGTTGTTATGGTGCGTTCGGGTGGGTCGAGTTCTAACTGTGCAAGGAGAGTACAAAGTTGTTTTTCACAACCGAGAACGTCTTCGTTATCCTTGCCTGAAGCAAAACAAATAATTTCAGTATGCATAATATTTCCTTCCTTTAAACTGCTTCACCGTCACGGGTGATGCGTGTATATAAAGTTTCATTAATAGCCTTTTCAATAAGGGGTTCGAAATCGAATACGCTTTCAGCCTCTTGACAATCTTCGATAGTAGGACGTGTGCGCGGATGTTTTGGAGTGAATACGGTACAACAATCTTCGTATGGAAGTATTGAAGTTTCAAAGGCATCGATTTTTCTTGAAATGATTATAATATCTTCCTTGTCCATTCCTATTAAAGGACGAAGAACGGGGAGTTCCTTTGTTACTATGTCGGTAACACCGATGGCGGGTAGGGTCTGACTTGCTACCTGTCCCAAACTTTCGCCCGTGATAAGAGCCTTGCTTCCTGAAGCAACGGCAAGTTTTTCGGATATGCGCATCATCATACGGCGCATTATAAGAGTAAAGTATTCTTCTTTGCAGTTTTCTGCAATTGCTTCCTGAATTTCGGTAAAGGGTACAAGCGCTAGTCGTATATCACCGCTGTAAGCCGCAACCTTTTCGAGCAAGGTTTTTACCTTTTTCTCAGCAAGCGGTCCCGTATAAGGAGGACTTGCAAAATGGACGGCATTAAGCGTCAAGCCTCTCTTTGCCATCAGATATGCCGCAACGGGACTGTCGATACCGCCTGAAATAAGAATAGTGGCTTTACCCGAAGACCCAACGGGAAGTCCGCCGGCACCGTGAATTTGTCCGGCATGTATATAAGCGGCATAGTCACGAATTTCTACCGATACGACTATATCGGGGTTTTTAACGTCAACTTTAAGGTAAGGCATAGCCGATAAAATGGCGCCGCCCACCTGAGCTGAGATTTCAGGGGAGGTGAAAGGGAAGGATTTATCGCTTCTTTTGGCTATAACCTTAAAGGTTTTAACCTTGCTTAAAGCGGGTTTTACGTAATCGGCTACCACCGATAAGATTTCATCCATATCCTTGTTTAACGCAGCGCAACGACTAAAAGCGGCTATACCGAAAATCTTGCTTACTCGGTCTATGGCTTCTTCAAAATCAAATTCGTCCTCAACGGGTTCGATATAAATAGTTGATTGAGCGTTTTTTATGCTTATTTTTCCTAAATCCTTAAGTCTTCGGCGAATGGTTTTTATAAGCATACTCTCAAAGGTGCTTCTGTTAAGTCCCTTCAGAACAAGTTCACCGTTTTTTATAAGTATAATTTCTTTCATTATTTTTTAAACCTTCTCATTTTTTCCGTGATTTTTAATATGGCGTTTTTTAGTGTTTCGATTTCTTCCAAAGTGTTTTCTCTTGAAAAACTTATACGAATAGCGCTGTCAATTCGGTCGTTGCTTAATCCTATTTCACTAAGCACGTAACTTCTGTGGCCTTTGGCACAGGCACTGCCTTTTGATACGTAGATATTTTCTAAAGCCAGAGCATTTAACATAGGCTCGGATTTATAACCGTCAATTGAAATATTAAGAATGTAGGGAAGCGCGTTATCCGGAGAATTGAATTTTATGGCTTTTACCTCTGAAAGAATTTCTTTGGCTTTTAAATAAAATTCTTGTTGCAGAGTTAACTGCTTGTTCGGGTCGGGCAACGCTTTAACTGCGGCGCCGAGTCCTGCAATTAAAGGTGCGGCCTCGGTACCGGAACGAAGTCCTTTTTCCTGACCTCCGCCGTAAATTACGGGATGAATGTTTATTCCTGATTTTTTATATAGAAATCCAATTCCTTTTGAGGCGTGTATTTTGTGACCGCTGGCGCTCATTAAATCTACACCGAGATTCGATACTTTTATGGGAAGTTTTCCGAAACCCTGAACGGCATCGCAGTGAAGAAGAGCAGGGGAGTTTTTTTCTTTGATGATTTTTGAGGCCATTTCAATAGGCTCGACAGAGCCGATTTCATTGTTGACCAGCATAATTGAAACAAGTATGGTGTTGCCGTCGATTTCTTTTCTTAAATCTTCTTCCTTTATTTGTCCGTTTTCGTTTGGAGAAAGAAGAACTATTTCGTATCCGTCGTCCTTTAACTTTTTTAAGGCTTCAAGAACGGATGGGTGTTCTATAGCGGTAGAAACGATTTTTTTGCCTTTTTTCTTAAGAGCGTTTACACAGCCGAAAATCGCCAGATTGTTGGCTTCGGTTCCGCTGCCTGTAAAAAATATTTCATCGGGCTTTGCTCCGATAAAATTTGCAACCGTTTTTCGTGAGTCCTCTATTATTTCAAGAGCACTGATACCGTGTGAATAGGTAGAGGATGGATTTCCCCAATTTTCACAAAGAGCGTTGTTTATTGCTTCTACAGCAGTTTTGCAAGGTTTTGTTGTAGCACTGTTATCAAGATATATCATTTTTTTGAGCGTTCCTTTTTATAGGTGTATATATACTCATATATTATATTATAAAATTAATAAATACGCAAGGGGTTTTTGCGTTTGAGAAAGAATATTTTGTAAAAAAATCGGTTTTAAAAAAAGTTTTAAAAAAATTAAATTTCCTATTGATTTTTTTTTAGTTTTGTAGTATAATACTTGAGCATTTGATTTCACCTACTCCTTTTAGGTGGGTTTGATGCCGAATAGTTCGACATTAAAGCGGACGGTCCTCTGTCGTATATCGGGTATGAACGTCTGGAAAAATTTAGGAGGAAAATTAAAATGGACGCTATTAAGAAGTTGACCGAAGAATGCTTAAAGGCAGAAGCACCGGTAGTAAATATCGGTAGCACCGTAAAGGTACACGTACGCATTAAGGAAGGCGAAAGAGAAAGAATTCAGATTTTCGAAGGTACCGTAATCGCTAAGAATAACAGCGGTATTTCCGAAACCTTCACTGTTCGCAGAGTTTCCTACGGTGTAGGTGTTGAACGTGTATTCCCCGTTCATTCTCCCAACGTAGCAAAGGTTGAGGTTGTAAGAAACGGCCGCGTTCGCAGAGCTAAGCTTTATTATCTCCGTGATAGAGTTGGTAAGGCTGCTAAGGTTAAAGAGTTAATCGGCTAAGAAAAAAGGGAAGGAGGCAACCTTAAGTTGTCTCCTTTTTTCATTATTATCATTTTGTCGGAGGAATAACTGTTTATGGAAAATGAAAACACTAAACAGAAAGAGCCTGTTTCCATAACTAAAGAAGCTTTTGAATGGCTTGAGGTAGTGGTTAGCGCTATGCTTGCCGTTGTAATTATTTTTACCTTTGTTTTCAGAGTTGCCACCATAGTTGGCGATTCTATGAAGGATACCTTTTATGAAAATGAAAAGATTATAATCACCGACTGGTTTTATGAGCCGAAGGTTGGTGACGTAGTAGTCGTTTCCCGTAACGTAAGCAATGATTATCATACCGATGAGAGTGAAGGTCCTATTATTAAGCGTATTATTGCTACCGAAGGACAGACGGTTGATATTGACTTTAATAAAGGTATTGTTTACGTGGACGGTGTAGCCCTTGACGAACCCTATACAAGAACTCCCACTAATTTACATTATGATATTCAGTTCCCTGTAAGAGTGCCCGACAATCACGTTTTCTGCCTTGGTGATAACCGAAACGAATCGCTTGACAGCAGAAGCTCAAGAATAGGCAATAACGGTATGATTGATGAACGCTATATACTGGGCAAGGCGGTTTTCAGAGTATTCCCCTTTGACCGCTTCGGAGGAGTTTACTGATGAGTGAAGCACAATATATACAGTGGTTTCCGGGTCATATGACAAAAACCCGCAGACAAATGGAAAAGGAACTTTCCTTAGTGGACGCGGTAGCTGAAATTGTAGATGCCCGTATTCCCGCTTCAAGCCGAAACCCCGATATCCCGAAACTTCTGGGCAAAAAGCCTATGCTTGTTATTTTAAATAAATGTGATATGGCTGACAGCGAGGTTACGAGCGGGTGGATAAAATGGTTTGAAGCGCAAAATATTAAAGCGATAGCCGTTGACTGCAGAACGGGTAAGGGGATTGATAAATTCGTTCCTACCGTTAAAGAAATGCTTTCCGAAAAGCTTAAATCCTATGCTGAAAAAGGTATGGCAGGAAAGCCTTTAAGACTTATGGTGGTAGGTATTCCGAACGTTGGAAAATCAACCTTTATAAACCGTATGGCAGGTGTAAACAAGGCTAAAGCCGAAAACCGTCCGGGTGTAACACGAGGTAATCAGTGGTTTACGGTGGATAAGCAACTTGAATTGCTTGATACTCCGGGTGTTTTGTGGCCTAAGTTCGAGGATATGAGCATTGGTGAACGTCTTGCGTTTACGGGCGCGGTAAAGGATAACGTAGTTGACGTTGAACTTCTTGGAATGCGCCTTGTTGAAATTCTTGCTTCTTCTTATCCCGAATTGTTAAAAGACCGTTACGGAAATCTTGATTTAACTCTGGATTCTTATGATTTACTTGGTGAAATAGCAAAAAAACGAGGTATGGTGGTTCGCGGTGGCGAGGGCGATACCTTGAGAGCGGCAACAACTCTTTTGCAGGAATTCAGAAATGCAAAAATAGGAAAAATTTCACTCGAAAGGGTAAAGGAAAATGCCTGATTACAGTTATGAAAATAACGCCGCTTTAAAGGGATATGAGTATGTATGCGGAGTGGATGAGGCAGGCAGAGGTCCTCTTGCAGGTCCCGTTTGCGCCGCCGCTGTTATATTACCCGAGGGAACGGTTATTGAGGGACTTGACGATTCTAAAAAATTAAGCGAAAAAAAGAGAGAACTGCTTTTTGACGTTATAAAAGAGAAGGCAACGGCTTTTGGTATAGCCTTTGCAAGTGTGGAAGAGATAGAAGAATTTAATATCCTCGGCGCAACATATCTTGCTATGACTCGCGCTGTTGAACAGTTAGGCGTAAAGCCCGATTACGTGCTTATAGACGGTAACCGCTTTCCGCCGCAAATTAAAACCGATGGAGAATGTGTTATAAAAGGCGATGCCAAAAGTATGTCAATTGCCGCCGCAAGTATTCTTGCAAAGGTGACAAGGGACAGACTTTTACTTGAATATGCCGAAAAATATCCGCAGTACGGTTTTGAAAAGCATAAGGGTTACGGCACGAAATTGCATGTGGAAGCCATAAAAGAATTTGGTATTACCGAAATTCACCGTCCGTCATTTCTTAAAAAACTGTTATGATAGATATTTATTATATTGGAAGAAAAGGTGAGGATATTACCGTTGATTTTCTAAAGAAACACGGTTTTTTTATCTTTAAAAGAAATTACAGTTGCCGTTTCGGTGAAATAGATATTATTGCCGAAAAGGATGATTTGCTTTTATTTGTAGAAGTGAAAACTCGTTTTGAAGATTTTATGGTTTCTCCCGAAGAGGCGGTGGACGTTTTAAAGCAGAAACGTATAAAGCATACTGCAAGGGATTTTATTTCTAAACTTCACCGTGAATACCGTTACCGTTTTGATGTATCCGCCATTACTGTAAGGGCAGAAAACGGAGAGTATAAATTTTCTTTAAACTATATTAAAAATGCATTCGAATAACCGAAAAGCACCCTTTCGGGTGCTTTTGGCAATTTAATTCTTTGCTTTAAAAGTGGTGCAGGCTGTTTCGTTACATTCACAAGCACTTTTGTAGCCTACCTGAATTGCACCTGCGCAACAACGGTCGTCTTCTGTGTGATGAATACACTGTTTTGCATCGCAAAGAATTCCCTGAATGGGTTTTTCGCAAGAGTGGTTTTCCATAATTATCATTTTCCTTTCAGACCTATCGGTCAATAATATTATTATCCGAAACTGAAATTTTATTTAATTTAAAGGAGGGAATTTTTTGAAAATTTTTGGTATTTCTGATTTACATTTATCTTTTGGAAGCGATAAACCAATGGATATTTTTTACGGTTGGGATAATCATACCGACCGCATTAAAGCCAATTGGAGTCGTCTTATAACCGATGAAGATATAGTTGTTTTACCCGGTGATTTTTCGTGGGCATTAAAAATTGAAGAAGCTTTGCCGGATTTTCAGTTTATTGATTCTCTTCCCGGTAAAAAAATCATATTAAAGGGAAATCACGATTTATGGTGGTCAACCGCCAAAAAAATTCACGCTTTTTTTGAAAAAGAAAATATAAAAACCTTTGAAATTGTTTTTAATAATTGCTTTGAAGCGGACGGTTACGGCATTTGCGGAAGCAGAGGATGGTTTCCCGAGAAGGAAAGCGATAAAGCGATAGTCAATAGAGAAGCAGGGAGATTAAGAACTTCTCTTTGGTCTGCGGTAAACAAAGGTCTTGAACCAATTGTGTTTATGCACTATCCTCCTGTGCTTAACGGAGAAGCAATAGAACCGATTTTCAGTGTGCTTAAAGAGTTTAATATCGGCACGGTATATCACGGTCATATTCACGGCTCGGGTTTAAATAACAGCCCTAAAGAATACGAAAATATAACCTTTAAACTTATTTCCTGTGACTGTATAGACTTCACTCCTTATTATATAAAATAAATATTTTAAATTTTTTTACCAAAAACTGTAGAAATTTTTGAAAATATGTGATATAGTATATGTTGATAAATTTTGCGGAGGTATTTCCATGAGTTTGAAAAATGCAAAAAAAGTTGATACTAACCGTTATGAACTTGAGGTAGTTATCGACGGAGAAACATTCAGAAAGGCTCTTTCTGACGTAATGCGTCGTGAGAGTAAAAAAATCACCGTTCCCGGTTTCCGTAAGGGTAAGGCTCCCGTAAGCTTTATTGAAAAGTATTACGGCGCAGAAGCTTTCTTCCAGGATACCTTGGACAGCCTTTACGGTGCAGCTCTTGAGGAGGCTGCAGTTGAGGCAGGTGTAGAAATCGTTGATGACAAGATGGACTTCGACCTTGTTTCTATCAGCAAGGAAGATGGCGTTGACTTTAAAGTAACCCTTACCGTTGTTCCCGAAATTGAAATAGGCGAATACAAGGGTCTTAAGGAAGAACGTCTTAAGGTAAGCGTTGATGACGCAGAAGTTGAAGAATCCGTTAAGGCTATGGCTGACAGAAACGCAAGAGTTGTTGCTGTAGAAGACAGAGCAGCTGCTATGGACGATATTACCGTTATCGACTTTGACGGTTCCGTTGACGGTGTTGCTTTCGAAGGCGGCAAGGGCGAAGCTTATACCCTTACTCTCGGTTCCGGTCAGTTTATCCCCGGTTTTGAAGAGCAAATTGTTGGTAAGAACATCGGTGAAGAATTCGACGTAAACGTTACTTTCCCCACCGAATATCATGCTGCTGACCTTGCAGGCAAGGAAGCCGTATTCAAGGTTAAGCTTCACGAAATCAAAAAACGTGAACTTCCTGAAATCGACGATGAATTCGCAAAAGACGTAAGTGATTTCGATACTCTTGCTGAACTTAAGGCTGATCTTAAAGCTAAGGCTCTTGAGAGAAAACAGAAGGCTGCTGAAGATGAAACCGAAACAAGACTTCTTGACCAGATTATCGATTCTATCAAGGGTGAAATTCCCGAGGCTATGTATAATAACAGAGTCCAGCAGAATCTTCGCGACCTCGACTACCGTTTACAGTCTCAGGGTATGAGCCTTGAAAACTATATCAAGTACACCGGCGCTACTATTGAAGATATTTCTAAGACCTATCGTCCTCAGGCTGAAAAGCAGGTTAAGATGCGTCTTGCTCTTGAAAAGATTGTTAAGCTTGAAAACATCACCGTTGCTGACGAAGACGTTGACAAGAAATACGAAGAAATGGCAGAAATGTATTCTATTCCTGCAGAACAGGTTAAGGCTGCAGTTCCTGCTGAAGAACTCAAGAAGGATATCGCTGTAGAAAAGGCTCTTGACCTTGTTAAGACCAGCGCCGTTATTACCGACGTTGACGCTATCAGCGAAAAAGCAGAAAAGAAGCCTGCTGCTAAGAAGACTTCTACCGCTAAGAAGACCGAAGGCGATGCAGAAAAGAAACCTGCCGCTAAGAAGACTACTTCTACCACTGCAAAGAAAACCGCTTCTACCACTAAAAAGGCAGAAGGTGAAACCGCTAAGAAGCCTGCTGCTAAGAAAACTACTTCTACTGCTAAAAAGGCTGAAGGCGATGCAGAAAAGAAACCTGCTGCTAAGAAGACTACTACAACTAAGAAAACTGCCGCTAAAACAGAAGAATAATCTGATTATAAAAAGCAGTTTTTGTGCATAATCATTTATAATGGAGGTATTGTTATGGATATGAATTTGGTTCCTATGGTCGTTGAACAAACAAGCCGCGGAGAACGTTCTTACGATATTTTTTCCCGTCTTTTAAATGACCGTATAATTATGCTTAACGGACAGGTTGACGATGCTTCCGCCAGCCTCATAGTCGCTCAGATGCTTTATCTTGAGGGACAGGATCCGGACAAGGATATAAGTTTTTATATTAACAGTCCCGGAGGAAGCGTTTCTGCAGGTATGGCAATTTATGACACTATGCAGTACATTAAGTGTGACGTTTCTACCATTTGTATCGGCATGGCTGCAAGTATGGGTGCATTCTTGCTTTCAAGCGGAGCAAAGGGCAAACGTTATGCTCTCCCCAATGCCGAGGTTATGATTCATCAGCCTCTCGGCGGCGCTCAGGGACAGGCAAGTGATATTCTTATCTCTGCCCGTCATATTGAACGCACAAGAGAAAATCTTAATAAAATTTTATCTGAGAATACCGGAAAGGCTATTGAGCAAATTGCTCTTGATACCGACAGAGATAATTGGCTTACTGCAAATGAAGCTCAGGAATACGGTATTGTCGATAAGGTTATTGCTAAGAGAGGTAATTAATGCCTACTAAAGATTCTAATAAACAAATTCGATGCTCATTCTGCGGTAAAACGCAGGATGAGGTCGGCAGAATTATCGAGGGTCCGGGTGTATATATCTGTGACTCTTGTATAAACTTTTGCAATACACTTTTGTACGGTGAGGACGTAGCGGAAACAAAGCCTCGTCGCAAGTCGCAAAAGGATGAAAAAAAGGAATTTATTCTTCCTAAACCCAAGGAAATTAAAGAAAAACTTGACGAATACGTTATCGGTCAGGATGAAGCAAAAATCACTCTTTCTGTTGCGGTTTATAATCATTATAAACGTATTTTTAAACAGAGTGACGAAAGCGTTGAACTTGCCAAAAGTAACGTTTTGCTTTTAGGCCCTACAGGTGTTGGTAAGACACTTCTTGCACAGACTCTTTCTAAAATTTTACAGGTGCCCATTGCCATTACCGACGCTACTACTTTGACCGAAGCAGGTTACGTGGGTGAAGACGTAGAAAATATACTTCTCCGTCTTATTCAGGCGGCTGATTATGATATAGCTAAAGCTGAACGCGGTATTATCTATATTGATGAAATAGATAAAATTGCGAGAAAAAGTGAAAATACTTCCATAACCCGTGACGTAAGCGGTGAAGGTGTTCAGCAAGCGCTTCTTAAAATCCTCGAGGGTACTGTGGCAAACGTTCCTCCGCAGGGCGGAAGAAAACATCCTCAACAAGAGTTTATACAAATTAATACGACAAACATTCTGTTTATATGTTCGGGTGCATTTGACGGTATTGATAAGATTATCGAACGCAGAATAGGCGGTTCCAGTCTTGGATTTGGCGCAGACGTTAAATCTCCTAAAAGTAAAGAGGCTATTGCGGCTGCTGAAAATGCAACCCATCAGGACCTCGTTAAGTTTGGTCTTATTCCCGAACTCGTAGGCAGACTTCCCGTTGTTACAGGTCTTAAAGGTATGGATAAGGAAACCCTCATCCGCATTATGACCGAACCTAAAAACTCTATTGTTAAACAGTATCAGGCATTATTTGGTATAGACGGCGTTGAACTTGTTTTTGATAAGGACGCTCTTGAACGTATTGCTGAACTGACTATTGAACGCAAAACGGGCGCCAGAGGTCTTCGTTCAATTATCGAAGCCACTCTTCAGCCTATTATGTTTAATACACCCTCTGAAAGCAATATAAAGACGATAACGGTTACTAAAGCTACAGTTGATGGCAAAGACGCCGTTATTGAGTACAAAGAATAAATTAAAAACACAGATTTTTATGAATCTGTGTTTTTTTATTACATAGAGATTTTTGTGAAAAAATTTTTCATTTTTGTATTGAATTTATATGTTTTAAAGGTTATAATGATTGTAGTTTTTTAAAAACACTCTGGCGGAGGTATTAAATATGAGAGAAGTTACTAAAATCAATTCCCGTTGGCTCTTTTGTGAAGGTGATTTAAAGGTTGACCGTCCTTTTACTAAAGGTCCCGTATATTCACAAAGTAAAACCGAAAGAAAACTTCAAGGTCCTGCATCATATAATCATAATGACGTTCCTGAAGGATGGGGATTTGGCACACGAGAACTTATCAGCATTGGTTGGCAGTGGGTTGATTTGCCACACGATTATATAATAAACAAAACTCCCGAAAAGAACGAAAACAATACTACCGGCTATTTTAAATATACTAACGGCTGGTACCGAAAACACTTTAAACTTGAAGAAAGTGACAAGGATAAAAGAATTACTATTCTCTTTGAGGGTATTTCCACACACGCTACCGTTTATCTTAACGGTTGTCTGATGAAGCATAATTTCTGCGGATATACTTCCTTTGAGGTAGATATTACCGATAACTGTTATTTCGGAGAAAAAGAAAACGTTTTAGCTGTTTACGTTACCACCGATGAATTTGAAGGCTGGTGGTATCAGGGTGGCGGTATTTATCGCGACGTATGGCTTACCAAAACCGACAGAGTTTGCGTTGATTTATACGGAGTTTATGCCCGTCCTTTAAAGGTTGACGATAATAACTGGACTGTTAAGTTTGAAACCACTATAAGAAACGATAATTACGACGGCAGAGCAAAGCGTATAACTGCAAAAAGTGTAATTATGGATAAAGACGGAAATATTGTAGGAGAGGCGCAGGGTAACGTTCTCCTTGGCGCAAAGGAAAAGGGTGTTGCCAAATACGAGGCAAAGGTAGAAAATCCTGCCCTCTGGGACGTTGATGACCCGAATCTTTACACCGTACACACAACCCTTATTAAAAACGGTAAAGAATGTGATGAGGTTACCGACAGAATAGGATTCAGAACTGCTTATTGTGACCCTGATAAAGGCTTCTTCCTTAATGGTAAACATATTAAAATTAAGGGTGTTTGCGCTCATCAGGATTTTGGTCTTACAGGTCTTGCGGTACCGGATAATATTCTTCGTTATAAGGTTCAGCTTATTAAAGAAATGGGAGCGAACGGTTACCGTTGTTCTCACTATCCTCATCCGACAGCGACTATGGATGCGCTTGACGAAATGGGCTTTATAGTTATGGATGAATGTAGATGGATGGAGTCCACCGACGAGGGCATAGCACAAATGGAAATGGTTATGAAGCGTGACAGAAACCGTCCAAGTGTTATTTTCTGGTCCCTTGGTAACGAAGAGCCTCACCATAAAACCGAGGTTGGTCAAAGAATTAATAAATCTATGTACCGCCGAGCTAAACAGCTTGACCCCGACAGATATATTATGGCGGCTGTTTCTAATGCTGACGGCTGTAAGATATTCGGCTGTCTTGACGTAATTGGTGTAAACTATAACCTACGCCTTTATGATGATATTCATAAAACATATCCCGACCGCGCTATTTTTGCTTCCGAGTGTTGCGCTACAAGTACCTCTCGCGGATTTTATTATGACGGTGACCCCGATATAACAAAGACCGCTTATGCTAATTCAATTGACCATGATACAAACGCTTGGTTTATGGGTAGAGAAAATACCTGGAAATTCCTTTGTGAAAGAGAATGGACGTTGGGTGAATATCAATGGATAGCATTTGAACACAGAGGTGAAACCTATTGGCCGCGACTCTGCTCACAGGCAGGCGCTATCGACCTTTTCTTACAGAAAAAGGATGCTTTTTATCAAAACGCATCTCATTGGACCGATAAGCCGATGGTACACTTAATGCCTCATTGGAATTGGTGCGGTATGGAGGGTGAGGAAATTAAGGTTGCCGCATATACTAACTGCAGCGAACTTGAACTTTTCCTTAACGGCGAAAGCCTTGGTAAAAAGGAAATCGAAAAGTTTGGTCACGGTGAATGGGTGGTACCATTCTCTAAGGGCGAACTTAAATGCGTAGCCTTTGAGAATGGCAAAATCGTTGCCGAAGACGTTAGAAAGACTTCGGGTAAATCCTATGCGCTTAAACTTAAGCTGGAAAACGATAATGCCGTAAAGGCAGGGGATATTGCGCTCTTTACCTGTTACGTTGTTGACGAAGAGGGTAACGTTGTTCCCGATGCATATCCTTTCGTACGCTTCTTTACCAATGCAAAGGGCGTAATTGTGGGAACGGGCAGTGACGTTTGCGACCATAACCCCGTTAATCTGCCAGAGAGACAGATGCGAATGGGTGCTATAAGCATCGCAGTAAAACTAACGGGCGCTGAAGGTGAACTGAAACTTTATGCCGAAAGCGACGGACTTAATCGCGCTATGATTAAATATTAAAACTATGGGCGGATAAATGTATATTTATCCGCCTTTCGTCGTTTTTGTCTATGGACATTATCAGACTATGTTATTATAATTTAAATATAGTATTACGTTTGGAGAAAGTTTTTATGAGAGAAGTTACTAAAATTAATTCCCGTTGGCTTTTTTGTGAAGGTGATTTAAAGGTTAATCGCCCCTTTACAAAAGGTCCCGTATATTCACAAAGTAAAACCGAAAGAAAACTTCAAGGTCCTGCCGCTTATAATTACTACGATAATCCGGAAGGATGGGGTGCAGGTACTAAGGAACTTACCAACGTGGGTTGGCAGTGGGTTGATTTGCCCCATGATTATATTATTACGAAAACTCCCGTAAAAACCGCAAGTGAGTCAACAGGATTTTTTGAATATACTAACGGCTGGTACCGAAAACACTTTAAACTTGAAGAAAGTGACAAGGATAAAAGAATTACTATTCTCTTTGAGGGTATTTCCACACACGCTACCGTTTATC
>SVPZ01000056.1 GCA_015065605.1 Oscillospiraceae bacterium
GAAGCGCTTGCAGCATTAACTTTAAACGTCAATTTTTTACTGCCGGAATACTTGCCTTTAAACGTTACCATAACGTCATAACTTCCAACGTTTTTTCTGCCCGAAGCATAGGTAACGGTATAATCCGTATCTTTTTTAAGAGTTTTGCCGGCTGCATCCTTAACTAAAACTGTGGGAGTAAAGACAGAGCCGTTATAAGTATAAGACGTAGCCGAAAGTTCGACTTTTGCAATCTTATCAATAACTGTAACGTCAGTTTTTCCGGTGCAATCATCATTTGCACAGTACCTTGACATCTCACCGTTTGAAGTAAGAGTCGCTTTTTTATCTATAGTATAGTTGGATTTCCAATTATGGGTATAGGTAAAATATCCTTCATTACTCAGTTCGGGATACTGAAATTCCTTATAACCCGTTACGGAAAAATCGCCGTAGGCAATTCTTTCATCCTTTATTTTTTCATAGAAACCGTCCGAATTATAGCCTGCTAAGAAATAGGTCTTTTTAATCGCAGAAACCTGGTCATCCCAAGTAGCATCAACCAAATACCACTTACCATCATCTAACTGTACGTAGTTCCACATATGTGCTTCGCCTTCAACGTTGCCGGTGCTTGCAACACCATGCACTAACACACAAGGAATACCGAACTCATCACACAAAACCTTAAATGCTTTTGCATAGCCTTCGCAAACCACTTCACCATTACCTATAAACACAGGAAGAGATGAATGAAATACGTACTTATCAGTAACAGAAAAACTATAAAAAGCATTTTCACAAACATAGTCGTGAATTTCTTTGAGTAACTCTGCTCTGTTATTTGTATTATTGACGTTGTTTCTGATGTTTTGAACAACGCCGTCAACCGCCACTTCATACTGCGCGATTTTATCCGAAGCACCGGTATAAACTTCATGAGGTTCTATTATGATTTTTTTGATATGTCCCGTCCACCCATTTGAGGAATAAGAGGCGCCTATAGAATATTTTAAACCTATGGTATAAAGCCAAAAAACTTCGGGGTGGTCGGTAAGGAATGCATCGGTAGCATTTTGCAACGCTACATTCAATTTATTTGTTGCTTGAATAAATTCATCATTTTCAATTATTTGGTTACCCTTAATTTCAGCTTTAAAGGTGATTGGATTTTTAAGCGTCAGCTCACCATTAGTTGCATCTTGTTTAACAATGAATTTTTCTCTGAAAAAAGCATCTAATTCATTCGCAATACCGGAAAGTTGGGTTCCATAATAATCAGAATAATCGACACCTACCGAGGACGCGGCACAAGCCACGTTGCCGGAAAAAATTGACGCAGAAAAAACAACTATCGCAACCAATAACGCCATTGATCGTCTAACGTATTTTTTCATAACATTTTTCCTCGCTTTCAGTAAAAATCAGCCAATATATGTATAATTATATCATATTAAATGCCTAAAATCAACTTTTTATTATAAATTGGTATATTCACCAAAGCTTTACACACTTTTTTAGTAAAATTAATATTTTCTTATTTCTAAAGAATCGTCATCTTCGCCCTTTTCAATTTTTCTTATAACAATATAATAACTATACCCACTATCGGTATTGACGCAAACTCTATCCCCCACCTTTTTACCCATTAAAGCCGCTCCCAAAGGGGATTCTTTGCTTATAATTCTGCGTTCGGGATCACGGCGTAAAGAGGTCATGATTCTGACCTGTTCTTCACAGTCATCCTCTTCTACATAATATGTTATTGTGTCAAACATTCCAACCATGCCATCCTCACGGGAAAACTCCACAACTTTAGCAGTTTTTATCATATTGCGCAAATATCTTATACGACTTTCATTTTTGCCACGTTCTCTTTTTGCGGCATGGTATTCCGCATTTTCAGATAAATCACCGTGGCTTCTGGCAAATTTAACGTCTTCCAAAATTTCGGGACGAACCTTGGTAATGCGATACTCAAGCTCTTCCTTTAATTTTTTTATATCAACTTCAGTTAACTCATCAAACATTAAAATTCCCCCTTTAGAATTTATCGGTTAAATATAATTATACCATTTTTAATCTTTTTTTGCAAGCACGGCAAATATATAACAAAGCCTGTAAAAACTATTGAAATATCAATACAAAGGTGTATAATAATTTTAAGTAATCTATCGGAAGTGATGTTATGAGAGAAATTACTATCGTTTGTTTTAACGTTCGTATATCCAAAGCGGATGACGGAATAAATTCCTTTGTTCATCGTAGCGGCGCAATGCTTGCAAAGCTTAAAAAGGAAAACCCTGACATTATCGGTTTTCAAGAGGTTTTACCCGACTGTGCAGATTTCTTAATGAATAATATGCCAGAATATTATTTTATCTATAACCGCAGAAATGAAGACTTGACCGGCGAAGGTTTGATGGTGGCAATTAAGAAAGATTTATTTTACATATTGGGCGCAGATTATTTTTGGCTGTCAGAAACCCCGAATATTCCTGCTACTCGCTTTGCGGACCAAAGCGGTTGTCCGAGAATCACTCAATGCATCACCATTCAAGATAAAAAAACCGCAAAAATTTACCGCATTTACAATACCCACCTTGACCATATCGGTGACGTAGCACGAATCAAGGGAATTAAATGCCTATTAGAATCTGCCGCCAAGTGTAACGTGACCGCTCCCGCACCCATATTTTTAATGGGGGATTTCAATGCATTGCCTGACAGTGAAACCATTACATACTGCAACAAATATAAGGAAATTCCTATTACAGATTTAACCGAGGATATTCCGTTTACTTTTCATAATTTCGGTAAATTTTTGCCGGATAAAGCCGTTAAAATCGATTACATTTACACTAACAAAGAATTCTTAAAAAACAAGGTTTCGGCAGAAATATGGGACGACGAAAAGGATGGCATATTCCTCTCCGACCATTATCCCGTTGTTGTTAAAATATTGTTGTAATTTGAAAAAGGTTGCCTCTAAAAAAGGCAAATGAACCTACTGTGACAGAACAATATTTGATGGTAGAAAATATATATCTGTTAAGTTGGATATTACTTAAAAATTAAGGGAACACCGCAGTTTATCTTGAAAAATAAGATAAACTGTGATATCATTTTTTTATCTTAGAAGAAAGAAGCATTTGTATGATTCAGAAGACTTTAAAAGAACAACTAATAAACGAATATCCATATAAAATCGAACTTCATGCACACACAAAGCCCGTGAGCCCCTGCAGTGAGATTTCACCCACAGAAATGGTGGAAACCTATAATAAAAAAGGCTATAACGGAATAGCAATTACCAATCATTTTATCGAATGGATGTTTAATGATAAAACAAAGGAAGACAGCCTTAATTATTATCTTTCGGATTTTGAAGAAACCAAAAAGGAAGCCGAAAAATACGGAATCAAGGTATATTTAGGTATTGAACTGCGTTTTAACGAAAACAATAATGACTATTTGATTTATGGCGCCGACAGAGAAATACTTTCCATCTGTTATGACAATTTCCACGCAGGAATTGAAAAATTCAGAAAAGAGATTAAACTACCCAACAGTGTCTTCATTCAAGCTCATCCTTTCAGAGATGGTATGGAATTGGTTGACCCTGATTTGCTTGACGGCATAGAAACCTTTAATTTGCATCCCGGTCATAACTCGCGTGTAGCTCTTGCAGCGCGTTATGCAAAGGAAAATAATATTTTAATTAAAACTGCCGGCAGTGATTTTCATCATCCTGACAAGGGTCATGAGGCAGTTTCAGCGCTCCGAACTAAAGTTTTGCCTGAAGATTCTTTTGAACTCGCCGAAATTTTAAAATCGGGAGACTATATTTTCGAAATAGGCGAAGATTCTATTCTTATTCCCTAAAGCACAAAACCGATGCTTATCAAGCATCGGTTTTTAGTTTAATTAAAATTTTCTACTGTGCCGTAGAAGGTTATATTCTCAACTTCACCTTTATCGTTAAAAAGAACAAAGCCTGTGTGATACACTTCGCCGAAAAATTCCTTATCCGAATCTTGCAACTCAGCGTCGTTTCGGTTAGTTTCCTTGCCGTTGGTATACGTTATGTACAAAGAACGAAATTTTGCATTCTTCGCCAGATTAATGTCAGTTACAAAATCTTCGAATTCACTTTTGGAGTCTCCGTCATAATTTAGAGGTGCAAGTGTTACTTTTCCCTCCTCTGATCCGAGAATATGAAGATATGCAGCGGGCTTATTTTGCATACCTGCTACAGTTTCATTTGGTATGTCTTTATTGAAGTTTTTTCTGTTTTTAAAAACCCTTATCGCGTTATCGAGCCTTAAAACAAGATAAAAATCATCATAATATATTACATTGATTTCAGCCTTTTGATTATCGGGACCCATAAGTTTAATTATTCTGTTTT